>CAZBDA010000023.1:6016-49058 GCA_964490445.1 uncultured Rickettsiales bacterium
CGCACATGAGCACCCTGAAAACCCTGGGCGAGATCGTCGACTACATGCAGGGGCTTATGGGCAACCAGCCTCCCGCCCCTGCGGTCACGGCGACGCCTGCCGCACCTGCCGCGCCTGCCGCGCCTGCCGCGCCCACAGTAGATCTGCATGGCCTGATGCTGGCCGTCGTCTCCGAGAAGACCGGCTACCCCGCCGAGATGCTCGAGTTGGAAATGGACCTCGAAGGAGACCTGGGAATCGACTCCATCAAGCGAGTCGAGATCCTCGCAGCCGTCCAGGACCAGGCGCCCGGAATGCCCGAGGTAGACGCCTCGCACATGAGCACCCTGAAAACCCTGGGCGAGATCGTCGACTACATGCAGGGGCTACTCGGCGCACCCGCAGCAGACCCTGCTGCCCACCCTGCTGCTCCCAGTCCCGACAGCGAAGCTATGCAAGCCAGCGCAAACCCACCCGAACTGGGACGCTACGCGCTCGAGTTGGTTGCCAGCCCCGCCGTGGGCCTGGCACAGCCGGGCCTGCTCGGCTCCGGAGAAGTACTGATCACCAGCGAAGGTGGCGGCCTGGCCGACGCCCTGGTGACCGAACTGCAGCGCCGCGGGGTACATGCTCGCAGCACTGACTCGGTGCCCGCCGACGCCCGCGCAGTCATCTTCCTGGGCGGGTTGCGCACCGTGGCCAGTGCCGATGCGGCCATCGCGACCCAGCGCGAGGGCTATGCCGTAGCGCGCACGATCGCCGCGAACATGACCAGCCACGGTGGACTGTTCGTCACTGTGCAGGACACCGGCGGTGCCTTTGGTAGCTTGGACTGTGACCGGCAGCGCGCCTGGCTCGCCGGCCTGCCGGCACTGGTCAAGACGGCCAGCCAGGAGTGGCCTACTGCATCCCTCAAGGCCATCGATCTGCAACGCGCAGAGCGCGATGATGCCTCACTCGCCACGGCTCTGGCCGACGAACTGCTGCTCGGAGGAGGCGAGCTGGAAGTTGGGCTCAGAGCTTCCGGTGAGCGACTGGCTCCCCGCTCCGTTTCCAGCAAAGTGATCCGCGGTTCCGATGCTGCCATTGGTAAAGACGACGTCGTGGTCGTCTCCGGGGGAGCGCGTGGTGTTACTTCCAGTTGCGTGATCCGCTGGGCCAGCGAGTGCCACGGCCGCTTCGTTCTGCTCGGTCGTAGCGTGTTGTCCGATGAGCCCGCCTGTTGCAAGGGCATCGTCGATGATGCCGGGCTCAAGCGGGCACTGCTCGCCGAAGCGCAGAGCCAGGAACTACGGCTGAGTCCCGCGGAGTTGTCTGCGCAGGTCCGCTCCGTACTGGGCAGCCGCGAGATCCGAGCCACCCTGGACGCCGTCCACGCTGCTGGTGGCGAGGCCCGCTATCGCTCCGTCGACATCACCGATTCGGCGGCATTGGCAGCCGCCCTCGACGAGACCCGCAGTGACTGGGGGCCAGTCAAGGGCCTGGTGCACGGTGCCGGCGTCCTTGCCGACCGCCTCATCGTCGACCAGACCGATGAGCAGTTCGACCGCGTCTTCAATACCAAAATCGAGGGGCTGCGCAGCCTCCTGGCAAACCTCTCCAGCGATCCGCTGCAGGTCATCTGCATGTTCAGTTCGGTGTCCGCGCGCTGCGGCAACAATGGCCAGTCGACCTATGCCATGGCCAACGAGATCCTCAACAAGGTGGCCTGGGCCGAGTCTCGCGCCCGCGGCGGCAAGGTGTTGGTGAAGTCCCTGGGCTGGGGTCCCTGGGAGGGTGGCATGGTCAGCCCACAGTTGAAGGAGCACTTCGCGGCCCTCGGCGTACCCATGATCCCGCTGGACGTTGGCGCCCAGATGCTGGCGGACGAGCTGACAGGTGGCAATCCCGAGCAGGTGGAACTGGTGCTGGGCGGCGAGCCCCGTCCGGAGGCTCTGCTGGTGGTAGGCGCCGACGCCCGCAAGCTCAGCCTCGAGGTAAAGCTCAGCCAGGAAACCCACAGCTACCTGGCCGGTCACGCCATTGACGGCGAAGTGGTCGTCCCGGTGGTGCTGGCGCTCGAGTGGTTCAGCCGCATTGCGCGTGCGTTCCGCCCCGACCTGAAGCTGGAGTCCATCAACGATCTCAAGGTCCTCAAGGGGATCCTGCTGCAGGACTTCGAGGGACTGGGCGACCGTTTCGTGCTGTCCTGCATGCAACTGAGCAACGGCCACGGTGCCCTGCTCGGAATGGAACTGAACAGTCTCGACGGGACGCTGCACTACAGCGCCCAGGCGCAGATGGTCGACTCCCGTGCCCCAGTCAGTCTCGAGCGAGCGAGCGGCCCGGCCCTGGATGACTGGGGCGGCGCCCCTGTGTACGGGGACGTGCTCTTTCACACCGACCAGTTCCAGGTGATCCAGGACCTCGACGGGGTCAGCGACTCCGGAATTGCCGGCACCCTCCACGGCGTCGACCAGGCACAGTGGGGCTGGGAGGACTGGAACACGGACGTAGCCGCCCTGGACGGCGGTCTGCAGATGTTGCTCTTGTGGGCCCGCGACCGCATGGGTGGCGCTGCCCTGCCCATGAGCATCGGCAAGACCCTGGTGCACGCCGAAGCGCCCCCGGAAGGCTCCATCCACTGTGTCGCTCACTGCCGTCCTTCGGGCAACAGCCGCGGACTCGCGGACGTCAGCTTCCTGGCCGAGGACGGGGAACTGTTCACGGAGTTCAAGGACGTCGAGTTGATCCTTCGCCCCGGTTCGCGGAGTAGCAACTAGGGACCCGGCCATGAGCTTCTCTCCAATTGCCATCATTGGGCGCTCTTGCGTCCTGCCGGGAGCCCTGAGTCCGGCGGCGCTATGGGAGGCCGTATCTGCGGGACGTGACCTGGTCAGCTCGGTTCCCAAGGGGCGCTGGCGGGCGCCGATGGACGATGTCCTGTGCCGGCCCGATCAGGACCCTTCCAATCGCAGCTGGTCCGACCGCGGCGGCTACGTGCGCGGCTTCGAGGACATCTGGGACCCCGAGGGCTTTGCCCTGCCGGCAAGCGAACTCTCCGGTCTCGATCCGCTATTCCACTGGGCGCTGCACTGTGCGAGAGAGGCCCTGCGTGATGCCGGCGACCAACGCAGGGGACAGGTAGACCGCAGCCGAGTCAGCGCAGTGTTCGGCAACCTCGGCTTTCCATCTGCAGGCATGACCCGCTACGCCGAGGCCAGCTGGCAGGGAGAAGCGGAACTGCCGGATGCGCGCAATCGTTTCATGGCTGGAGGCGCCGCGCACCTGTTGGCGCAGGCTCTGGGACTCGGCCCCGGTGTGCTGTGCCTGGACACCGCCTGTGCCAGCTCCCTGTACGCCATCAAGACCGCCTGCAACCAGCTCCACGACGGCCGTGCAGACCTCGCCCTGGCGGGAGCGGTGAACTGCGCGGACGACCTGTTCATTCACGTTGGCTTTACCGCCCTGGGCGCGCTCAGTCCCAGCGGCTCCAGCCGCCCCTTCCACGCTGCAGCAGACGGACTCCTACCAGCAGAAGGGGCCGCCTTTGTCGCCCTCAAGCGTCTCGAAGACGCGCGCCGCGACGGCGACCGCATTCACGGCGTGATCCGCGGGGTCGGCCTGTCCAACGATGGCCGTGGGCGGGGCTTCCTGGCTCCCGCCAAAGAGGGTCAGCAACGCGCCCTGGAGCAGGCCTACGAGGTCGCTGGAATTCGCCCGGAACAGGTCTCGCTGCTTGAGTGTCACGCCACCGGTACGGCGGTGGGCGATGCCACCGAGATCAGCAGCGCGGCCGCGGTCTACGAACACTGCAGCGACGTGCCCATAGGTTCACTCAAGTCCAACCTGGGACATCTCATCACCGCGGCCGGCGCGGCCGGCCTCATCAAGGTCCTCGAGGCCATGGCGCACGGCGAGCGACCGCCAACCCTACACACCGAGGATGCCAATTCTGCGCTCGAAGGAAGCCCCTTCCGACTGCTGGAGCATTCTGAACCGTGGCACTCTGACGGCCCGCGCATTGCTGCCGTCAGTGCCTTTGGCTTCGGCGGCAACAACGCCCACCTGCTGGTCAGCGAGGAGCACGAGAGCATCGCTGCGACTCCGGCAAGTGTCACGCCTCTGGACGCCCGGCTCGCCATCGTCGCAGTGGGTGCCATTGTCGGTGAGGCCCACGGGCGCGAGGCCCTGACTCGCACACTGCTCGCCGGAGACTCGCTGGTTCTTCCGCAGGTCGGAGGACGTCTCGAAGCCCGTACCCACAGCTTCGACCTGGAGTTGGACGGACTGCGCTTCCCGCCGCGAGACCTCCAGGAGACGCTACCTCAGCAGTTGCTACTGCTCGCAGCAGCACGGGAGGCCGCCGCGCAGGTCAAGACTCTGCCCACAGAGCGCACCGGCGTGTTCGTGGGCATGGAGCCCGATGTCGAGGTCTGCCGCTACGGTCTTCGTTGGCGACAGAAGCAGAGACTTCGGGACCAGGGCATCGACCCCGAGCAGCAACTTGCCTGGCTGGAAAGCACCTGCGACGAGATCATCCCGACCCTCAGTTCTGCCGGTGTGGTCGGCACGATGCCCAACATCCCGACCAACCGAATCAACAGCCAGCTCGACCTGGGCGGCGCGAGTTTCTCGATCTGTGCTGGAGAAGGTTCCGGTCTCGCTGGACTCTCGCTCGCCGCTCGCTCGCTGCGCACGGGCGAGCTCGATGCCGCGCTGGTCGGGGCAGTGGATCTCAGTTGCCAGGAGGTCCACGACCAGGCCCTGGCAAGCATCGATTCGCAGCCCTCTGCGCCCGGCGATGCCGCTGTCATTCTGATCCTAAAGCGCCTGGCCGATGCCGAGCGTGACGGCGACCAGGTAGTTGCCGTGCTCGACAACGACGAGAGCGACGTGAACAGCGCGATGAAGGTCGACCTGGACCCGGTCCTGGGTCGCTGTTGGGCAGCCGGAGACCTTCGTGACCTGGCAGCGAGCGCCCTCTGCCTCAGCCACCACAGCCATCCCGACGGGACACCCTGGCTGTCCTCGCAGCCCGGCGACCGGCAGCTTCGAATCTCCGCAAGCCACAACTTCACGCTTCGACCCCACGATGCACCCATCGCGGCACTGGCAGCACCACGCCTGTACCGCTTCGCAGCCTCGGACAGGCAGGAACTGCTCGCTGCGCTCGCTGCAGACAACCAGGGCGGACAGGGCCCCTGCAAGCTGGTAATCGTCGCCTCGAATTCCGAGCAACTGGCGATGCGGCGGGAACAGAGTCGCGAACACATCGAGCACGGCAGTCCTGCGCCTCCGGGAGTTCACTTCCGCGAAGGTCCCATCAAAGGAGATCTGGCACTGGTATTCGCGGGCGCCGGTTCTGCCTATCCAGGCATGGGGCGCGAGTTGTTGCAGGCCCTGCCGGAACTCGGCGACGCACTGTACGAACTCTCTACCGAGGCGAGTGCGGCCCTGGCCCAGCCCTGGCTGGGAGAACAGGAAACTCCGGCCCTTCAGCGATTGTGGTCGGCATCGGCGCTATGCCAACTGCACGGTCTGCTCAGCCAGCAGTTGCTCGGGCTGCAGCCCGATGCAGTGATCGGCTACTCGTCCGGGGAAAGCAACGCGCTGTTCGCCAGCGGCACCTGGACGGACATGGACGCGATGATTCGCGACGCCGCAGAGAGCAAGCTGTTCAGCGAAGCCATCGGCGGAGAGATGGCAGTGGTTAGCGAGGCCTGGAATCGTCCAGCCGACTGGCAGACCTGGACCGTGCTGGCTCCGGTAGACGAGGTAGAGCGGCTGGTCGACGAGTACGACGACGTCTACCTATCTGTAATCCACAGCAACCAGGACTGCATTGTCGCCGGCGACGCGAACGGCTGCACTCGCATCGTCGAAGCCATCGGCCGGCGACGCTGTCTACGGTTGCACTACGACCTCGCAGTCCATGTGCCCCTGCTCGACGCAGTGCGCGAAGAGTGGCTACAACTGCATCGACGCAAGGTCACCACCGCCGGCAACCTGCGCCACTACTCGGCAGGCCACGGTGGCAGCTACCTGCCCTCCGAGCAGGCCTGCGCTGAGGCCATCCTGGCGCAGAGCAATCGTCAACTCGACTTCCGGGCGGTCATCGAGTCCGCCTGGCAGGACGGAGTGCGGATCTTCGTCGAGCATGGACCGCAGGGCGGCTGCAGCCGCTGGATCCGAGACATCCTCGGGGAACGCGACGCCGTCATAGTTTCCCTCGACCGCAGGGGCAAAGGCCTCGAACCGCTCATGGATACCCTTGCCGCGCTCATTGCCGCCGGCGTCGAGTTCGCAGCCGACGGCATCCTGGAGCGACTGCAGCCCACCGAAGCCAGGGCTGGCAGGAATCTCAGCTTCGCAGCCCACCGAACTTCCATTCACAACCTGCCCCTGCCACCACGAGCAGAGGCACAGGCGGACACTGCCATGCAGACGATGCCCCAAGCGCCACCTCTGCTGTCGACCAGCCACGCTGCGCCCGTTCCAATCCCTGCAACGCTGCCGCCCGCGCCAACCCGCGACTCGGCAGCTGCGAGCGTAGAGCGCCCCGTCGCGACCGTTCCCCAGCCAGCCACTGCGCCGCTCGTCGCTGGCCCCATGGCCATGGCCGGCCCAAAGGAGGCGACCGACCCCCGGCTGCAGGCGCTGCGCGAACAGATCACTGCCCTGGGTAGCGCTCAGCAGCAACACCTCGCGCAGCAACTCGAACTGCACCAGCGCTTCCTGGATCTGCAGGAACACTCCATGGCCGTGCTTCATACAGCGACTGCCGCGATGCCAGGATCCCAGGTCACCGCAGCCCCGCCGCTGGCAGCTGTCGCGACAAATCCCCCGCCAGCCACCCGGCCCGAGCCCCGTGCGCCGCACCCAGCGCCCCTCGAAGAGCACGTCAGCAGAGTTGTGCTGCCCGCAGCGAAACCTTCTGCAGCGCCCCCAGCTGCCCTACCGAAGACACCTGCCACGCCGGTCGTCCCGCTAGCGGAGGCTGCGGTCGCCGCCGCCCCCGCAGCCCACGGGCCGACCTTCGACTTCGAGCAGTTAAAGATCCACTCCAGTGGCCGGATCAGCGAAATCTACGGCGAGATGTTCGCAGTCCAGGACGAGTACCACCGCCAGGTGCGCATGCCCGAGCCGCCGCTGCTGCTGGCTGACCGCGTCACCGGTCTGGACGCTGTGCCCGGCTCCATGGGCAAGGGCACCATCTGGAGCGAGTCCGACGTCGAGGCGGACCGCTGGTTCATGCACCAGGGCCACATGCCCGCAGGGATCATGATCGAGTCCGGCCAGGCTGACCTGATGCTGATCTCGTACCTGGGCGTCGACTTCACCAACCGTGGCGAGCGCGTCTACCGCCTGCTCGGCTGCGAGTTGACCTACCACGGCGGCCTGCCGGCAACGGGCGAGCTTCTCAAGTACGACATTCACATGGATGGCCACGCCACCCAGGGCGACGTCCGCTTGATGTTCTTCCACTCCGACTGCCGCTCCGATGGCGAGGTCCGGCTGTCCGTGCGCAAGGGACAAGCTGGCTTCTTCACTGACGCCGAGCTGGCCGAGTCCGATGGTTGCCTGTGGACGCCACAGGGGCAGGAGATCACGCCGAATCCGCGCCTGGACGCTCCCCACAGGCTCTCCGACAAGAGCGACTTCAGTCACCAGGATCTGCGCGACTTCGCCGACGGTCGACCCTGGCAGTGCTTCGGTCCCGGATTCGAACTGTGCAAGCCGCACACCCGTACGCCGCGCATCCAGAACGGCCCCATGCTGCTGCTCGGGGACATCAGCGGTCTCGATGTGAACGGCGGTCCGTGGGGACGTGGCTACGCGAAATCGACACTGCCGATCAAGCCCGACACCTGGTTCTTTGACGGACACTTCAAGAACGACCCGTGCATGCCCGGCACCTTGATGTTCGAGGGCTGCCTGCAGTTGATGGGGTTCTACATGGCGGCCCTGGGCTACACGATCCAGCACGATGGCTGGCGCTTCGAGCCGGTGAGCGACATGCCTTTCGCGCTCAGCTGCCGGGGCCAGGTCACACCAAGCTCAAGCGTCCTCACCTACGAGCTGTTCGTCGAAGAGGTTCACGACGGCCCGGTGCCGACTCTCTATGCCGACCTGTTGTGCACGGTCGATGGCCTCAAGGCCTTCCACGCGCGTCGTGTCGGCCTGCAACTGACCCCTTCGTGGCCGCTGGACGAGGGCAGCGAGCTGCTAGAAGGCTACGTCGAACCCAAAGACGTCGCGCACGCGGGCGATTTTCCGTTCGATTATCGCTCGCTGGTGGCCTGCGCCAACGGCCGCCCGTCCGAGGCCTTCGGGCCCATCTACGAGCGCTTCGATGCGCCCGGGCGGGTCGCGCGCCTACCCAACCCGCCCTATCACTTCCTGTCCCGGGTGACCCGCACAAAGGGCCTGGTGGGCTCCATGGAGCGGGGCATGGAGGTCGATGTCGAGTACGACATCCCGCAGGACGCCTGGTACTTCGACGAGAACGGCTGCCGCGCCATGCCCTTTGCGGTGCTGCTCGAGGCAGCCCTGCAACCTTGTGGTTGGCTGGCCTCGTACATGGGTTGCGCCCTGACCACCGACATCGAGTTGTGCTTCCGCAACCTGGACGGCACGGGCACCGTGCTGGTCGACCTGCTGCCTGACTCGGGCACGCTGCTGACGAAGGTGCGCAGCACCAACACCTCGCGCACCGCCTCGATGATCATCGTGTCCTTTGACGTCGAGTGCTCCGTCGACGGCGTGCCGGTCTACGAGATGGACACGGTGTTCGGCTTCTTCCCGCAAGAGGCACTCGAGAACCAGGTCGGGCTGCCCACCAGCGACGAGCAGCGCGCCCTGCTCGAGGCTCCCGGTGGCGAAGTCATCGACCTGCGTAGCCGACCTGACGGGTACTGGCAGCAGGGCCGGCCGAAGCTCGCCGAGCCCATGCTGTTGATGCTGGACCGCATCTCGCACTTCGATGCCGAAGGCGGCGAGGCCGGACTTGGCACCGCCCGCGGCGAGAAGGACGTCGATCCGGGCGAGTGGTTCTTCAAGGCCCACTTCTTCCAGGATCCGGTGCAGCCAGGCTCCCTGGGCATCGAGGCCATGATCCAGCTGCTGCAGTGGACCATGCTGGAGATGGGCCTGGACGAGGGCATCGAGAATCCGCGCTTCGAGACCCTCGGACTCGGCGAACCCATGACCTGGAAGTACCGGGGCCAGGTGATCCCGACCAACTCGGTGATCTCATCGACCCTGGAGATCACCGAACTGCGCCGCGAAGAAGACAGCGCGACCGCGCTGGCAAAGGCGTCTCTGTGGGTCGACGGCAAGCGCATCTACGAGGCGAGCGGCCTGGCGATGCGCATCGTCTCGGGCGGCACAGCCGATGCACCGGTCCTTAGCCTCGATCCCGCCAGCGACACCTGGCTCCGGGATCACTGCCCCACCTGGACGGTCCCGGCCCTGCCGATGATGTCGATGGTGGACCTGCTCGCGCAGGGAGCCTGCAGTGCGGATCCGGTCACCTCGTTGCGCGACGTGCGCGTCACAGGCTGGCTCGACCTGCCGGGTCCGCGCAAACTGCGGACGCGGCGCAGCGGCGAGACCGTGCGCCTGCTCCGTGTGGCGGAGGACGGCAGCGAGACCGAGGTCGCCAGCGCGAAGGTCAGTACCGGTGAGTACAGCTCCCGGCCCGAGGCCCTCTCTCCCCTGGCCGGGGAGCCGAGCGACTTTCCCTACGAGAGCGGCGAGCTGTTCCACGGCCCCGCATTCCAGGTGCTGAAGTCCCTGGTTCGGGGGGAACACGGCGCGTCGTCAGTGCTGTCGGCAAGCTCCTCTGTGCCGCTGGGTCGGCTCAACCCGGCACTGCTCGATGGCGCCACCCACGGCATTCCCCACGACCGCCTGCACCTGTGGGACAAACAACTCTCGGCAGACCGGGTCGCCTACCCCGCATTGATCACCGAGATGAACTTCTTCGGCGCGACTCCGACCAGCGGAACCGTCCGCTGCGAGGTTCGGCCTGATGGATTTCTCGGCAGTAGAGACTTCCCTGCGTTCCTGGTTCAGCTAATCGACGATAAGGGGGTCTGGTGTAGCTATCGGTTGATCGAGTCCTGCTTCCCAAAGGGGACTCTCGGAAGCGCTGAGCCAGCCGATCGCATGGCCTTCTTGCGCGACCGCTCTTTTGTGGCCGGACTCAGCCTGAGCTCGAGCGAGGAGGGAAGCAGTGTTCTGCGCGATGACCAGGTCGCAGAAGTCGACTGGCTGCCCGGTACGGTACAGGGCATCTACGGCAGCCGGGATGTCGAAGCGATCGCCCGCAAGGAGCACATCGCCCGCGCCCACCAATTGCACCCTGGCCTGCTGCCCGAAGGACTTCCCCTGCATCGCTTCGAACTGGACACCCAGCGAAGTAGTGAAGACGTCCGCGTGGTCGGCGATGGCCTGGGCACGCTCGACATCAGCCCGGTCCGCGACTTCTGGAACCGCTGGTTCGACCGTGCTCCCTGGGCCGTCGAAGACCTCTACTACGGCCTCATCGAGCGCTTCGTGGGGCGGGTGGTGGTCACCGATCCTGCCGCCTTTGCCGATCTGCGCGGCCGCAGTCTGCTGTACCTGGGCAACCACCAGGTCGGCGTCGAGTCGCTGCTGTTCTCGATTATCGCCTCGGCGCTGGGCGAGGTACCGACGGTCACCCTGGCCAAAGACGAGCACCGCACGACCTGGCTGGGCAGGCTCATTGCCCACTGCTTCAGTTACCCCGGCGTCGAGGATCCGAAAGTCATCACCTTCTTCGACCGCGAGGACAAGGCCAGCCTGCCGCGGATCCTGGCCGAGCTTGCCACCGAAATGACCGGCCCCGGCCGCTCGGTGATGGTGCACATCGAAGGAACCCGCTCGCTGGACTGCACCACTCCAGTGCAGAAAATGAGCGGCGCCTTCCTCGACATGGCAATGGCCGTACAGGCACCGGTGGTACCGATTCGCTTCGTCGGAGCCCTGCCGCGGAAGACCCTGGATCAGCGCCTTGAGTTCCCGGTCGGCATGGGTCGCCAGGACATCTGGATCGGCCGGCCCATCCTCCCCGAGCAGCTCGAGTCGATGCACTACGGAGAGCGCAAGCGCCTCGTCATCGACGCCATCAACGCGCTCGGACCGGCCAACGAGGTCGAGCAGCCCATTGCCGGTGACCCCAAGTTCGACGCGAAGGTCGACGCCTGGCAACAGGCCCGCGCGGTCAGCCACGAGCACGCGGTACTGCACGAAGTGCTGGCCGAACTGCAGGCGCCCACCGACGAGACCGCCCGGCTGCTACGCGCCGAGTCAGCCGCTGAGCTGGACGAGGGCGAGTCCGGATCCTGGCTGACCGAACTGGGACGCCGTCTCCTGGGAGCCTGACGGTGCCGACCCTGATCGTGGGCGGCGGGCTGGCCGGTCTCGCTGCAGCCCTGGAACTCGACAGTCAGAACGAGCCCTTTGTGCTGTGCGAGCAGGCCGGGCGAGTCGGTGGGGTGGTGGGCTCCCGAGTCCAAGACGGCTTTCTCCTGGAACAGGGCCCACGAACCGTGGCGGGCAATGCATCCGTACTCAAGCGTCTCATTGACGCTGCCGGACTGGCTGACTCGGTTCTATCCAGCAACGAGACAGCACAGCGGCGATACATCTGGAGCCAGGGCCGCCTGCATTGCGTGCCGCATTCACCGGCGGCGCTACTGACCACCGGACTCATGTCGCTCGGTGGGCGACTGCGGTTCCTGGTCGAACCGTTGATCCGGCGCGGCGGTCATGACCAGGAGACCCTCGCGGCCTTCGTCACTCGGCGCTTCGGAGCGGAGGCGGCGCTACGGCTCGCTGACCCGATGTGTGCCGGCGTATTCGGTGGCCGCGCCGAGGACCTGGGAGTTGACGCCTTCGCACGCGCAGCCGAACTGGAGCAACAACACGGCAGCGTCATGGTCGGCATGGGCAAGACCGCAAGGGAGCGCCGCGCACGAGGCGAGCCGATGCACACGCTGCTCTCTTTCCCGGGCGGCCTCCAGGAGCTCACGGATGCCCTGGCTGCACGCTTCTCGCAGCAGATCCTCCTGGACACCTCGGTGACTGCATTGCGCCGAACCGACGACGGATTCGAGGCCTCTCTCGACGGGCCGGAGGGCCGCTCGAGCCTCGCCGCACAACGCGTCGTAGTCGCCGTACCGGCCCCTACAGCGGCCAGCATGCTATCGGAGCTCGAGCCTGGAGCAGCAGTCACTCTCGCATCGATCCGCCAAGCGCCCATCGCCATCGTCGCCCTCGGGTTCTCGCGCGACTCGGTTGCACACCCGCTGGACGGTTTCGGCCTACTGTGCTGCAGCGACTCGCCGGTTCCGACCGATCGTCCCGTACTGGGGGTGCTGTTCTCGAGTTCCATCTTCGAGGGCCGTGCCCCAGCAGGCTCTGTGCTGCTCGAAGTAATGATTGGGGGCGACCGGGATCCTGCCGCCCTCGGTGGCAGCGACGATGAGTTGCTGACACGGGCCAGCGATGCCTGCAAAGAGCTGCTCGGAAGCTCGGGTGCACCCAGCTTCCATGCCATCACCCGCTGGCCACCTGTGCTGCCCCAGTACCCCCCCGGACACGCTGCACTCATCACCGAGCTTGAGCAGGCGGTTTCAGCAATCGGCCCCATTGCACTGGCAGGAAACTACCTGCGGGGCGTCGGCGTCGAGGGAGCCGCTGCCTCGGGCATGGCCGCGGCGCGCAGCCTGCTCGCACAGTCACGCCAAGCCAGCGTAAGCTAGCCCGCCATGGCCGCCGAGATCCCAGCAGTCCGCAGCTACCTCCTGCAACTACAGGATGAGATCTGCGCCACGCTCGAGGCTCATGAACAGAGCGGCTGCTTTGAGAGACTCGTGCTCGACGGTGAACGCGGCGGCCTGTCCCGTCCGAGGGTCCTGGACGGCGGCGAAGTCATCGAACGAGCCGCTGTGCACTTCTCCCACACAGTCGGTGCCGCCTTGCCAGCAGCCGCTACCAGCCGTCGGCCGGAGCTCACCGGCCAGGGCTTCGAAGCGGTCTCCCTGTCGCTCATCGTCCACCCTCGCAACCCCTACGCGCCTACCGTGCACGGCAACTTTCGCTGCTTCACCAGTAACGGTGCCGGTGGGCCTGTGGTGTGGTGGTTTGGCGGCGGCTTCGACCTGACGCCCTACTACGGGTTCGACGAGGACGCCATCCACTGGCATCGCAATGCCCACGCAGCCTGCGCACCCTTTGGCGAGGAGCTGTATCCGACCCTGAAGGCCGCTTGCGACGAGTATTTCTACCTGCCGCACCGGAACGAGCCGCGCGGCATCGGTGGGCTGTTCTACGACGACATGAACGAGGGGGGATTCGAGAACTGCTTTGCCATCTCGCGCAGCCTGGGCGACCACTTCATTCCGGGCTACATGCCGCTGCTGGAGCGCCGCAAGGACATGGCCTATGGAGAGCTGCAGAGAGACTTTCAACTGTACCGCCGTGGTCGCTACGCCGAGTTCAACCTCGCCTGGGATCGAGGCACCCGCTTTGGCCTGCAGTCTGGGGGGCGGATCGAGTCCATCCTGGCTTCGCTGCCACCCGTTGTGCACTGGCGCTACAACTGGAGCCCTGAGCCTGGAACACCAGAGGCCAGCCTGTACTCTGACTACCTGAGGCCAAGAAACTGGCTGACCGAGGAGGCCCACTCCCCGTGAGCCGGCGCATCGGCATATTGCTCGCGAATGTCGGTACTCCAGATGCACCCACCTACTGGGCTGTACGACGTTTTCTGGCGCAATTCCTCTCCGATCGACGAGTGGTCAACCTGAGCCGCTGGCTCTGGCTGCCGATCCTGTACCTGTTTGTGCTCACTGTGCGCCCCTTCCGCTCAGCTCGGGCCTACCGAAAAGTCTGGACTGAGCAAGGATCACCATTGCTGGTGCACGGAAAGGCGCAGGCGGGAGCCATACAGGCTGTGCTTCGCGAACGCCTCGGAGACAGGCTCGACGTGGTGCTGGGGATGGCCTACGGCACCCCCTCCCTGCACTCTGCGTTGTCAGACCTGCAAGAGGCCGGATGCGAGCGACTGATCTGCTTACCGCTGTACCCTCAATACTCCGGCTCCACGACCGGAAGCCTGTCCGACCAGCTCAGCACACAGCAGCAGGCACTCGCCGTCGACAAGCCGTTTGAGACGGTCGACTCCTATTGCAGCGACCCCAACTACATCTCTGCGCTCATCTCCTCGGTGCACGAGGCCTGGCGCGACAGCAAGCCCGAGGCGCTTGTGCTCTCGTTCCACAGCATTCCGCGCAGCTACGTCGAGGCTGGCGACCCCTACCAGGACCAGTGCGAGCAAACCGCACAGCTACTGCGGGCTGGGCTGGATCTCCCCGACGACCGGATCCATCTCGCCTACCAGAGTCGCTTCGGCCCGATGGAGTGGCTCAGCCCTTCCACCCAGGACACTCTGCGGCGACTCGCTGAGGCGAAAACTCAGCGCGTAGATGTGCTGTGCCCCGGCTTCTCTGCAGACTGCCTCGAGACCCTCGAGGAGATCGGCATCGCCGGCAGAGAGCTGTTCGAGGCTGCCGGTGGCGGAGAGTTGCGCCTCATTCCCTGCTTGAACGCTCGCAAGGAACACATCGAGGCGCTCAGCACGCTGCTCGAAGCCCGGATCCTCGGCGAGCCGGATTCTCCAGTGCTGTGACACTGCCGTGACACTTGAGGGCAACGACGTTGTTAGTCATTGCCTGTGGAAAACACCTACGTATTCGGGATCACGTGGCGTCATGCCTGCTCCGAGCGCATCGAGGCCTACACGCTCCCCCGCCTGGAACTGAGTAATCGGCTGAGGCAGCTCCGCGATGTTCTCGGGGTCCCCGAACTTTGCTACCTCGCCACCTGCAACCGGGTCGAGGTGACCTGTGTCCTCGCGCCGGAACAGCGCGCAGATGACATCCGGGAAGGGATCTACCGCGAGCTCTGCGGTCGCGAAGATCCCGCCATGGCGCGGCGCGAGTTGCGGGTTTGGGGTGGCGAGGGCGCTGCAGAACACCTGTTCCTGGTCGCTGCCGGACTCGACTCTGCGCAACTAGGAGAACAGGAAGTCGCCGGACAGTTGCGGCGGTGCATCGAGTTGGCCCGCGAGGTGGGCACCCTCGGCCCGCAACTGATGTGGTTGTTCGAACAGGTGCTCAAGGTGGGCAAAAAAGTGCAGGCCGAGAGCGGGCTGCGCGAGGGTCGAATCTCGCTGGCAGAGATCGCAGTAGATGAAGTGCGCGACGCTCTCAAAGTACAAGGGGGATGCGTCGCCCTGGTCGGCGTCTCAAAAATGACCCGGCGGTGCGCTGAAAGCCTGCAGGCGGAACCTGCCGAATTGCTGTTCGTGAACCGAACGCTCGCGCGAGCCGAGGAGTTGGCAGGGCTGTTTGGCGGCCAGGCAGTCGCTCTGCACGAATTTCGCGCCTCGCCGCCTGCCCTTCGCGCCCTGGTCTGTGCAACGGGTTCTCCGCAGATCCTGTTTTCACACCGGGAGTTGGCGCTGCTGGCAAAACGCTGCGAACTCCCGCCAGTGCTCATCGATCTTGCCATCCCCCCGGACATCGATGCCCATGCGGCGGAATCTCTAGGGCTGCGACGGTGCGACATGGACCAGATCAATGCCCTGGCCAGCGCCAATCACCGAAAGCGAGAGGCGGAGAACATCCATGGCCGCGAGTTGGTAGATGAGGCGCTGGGGCGGCTACGAAACAAGGTGGCGGGCAGGGCACTATCCCCACTGATTGGCGAGCTCTACGCGGTCTACCGAGAAACTGCCAGCCGCGATCTGGAACGGATGCTTGGCAAGAACATCCGCGACCTCCGTCCCGAGCAGGAAGAAGCGGTACGCAGCTTTGCCGAGGAGTTGGCAAGGCGCCTCGCCCACATCCCAGCCCTGGGCCTGCGCGCCCTGGCAGCGGAGGCTGGAATCGATCCGGTACGCACCTTTCTCGCCGCCTCGGACGATCCCATGACCGAGAGGCTCCACGACCTGGCGACCCGCACAGATGCCCCACTGCCCGACGAGTTGAAGAGATGAGACTGCGTATCGGCACCAGGGGATCGCAACTCGCGACCCGCCAGACCGGACGCGTCGCCCGTGCCCTCGAGGCCCTCGGCCACAGCGTAGAGATTGTCACGATCTCAACGCTGGGTGATCGCGTCACAGACCGCCCTTTTGAGCAGGTGGGACCGCCCGGAGTCTTCGTTCGCGAGATCGAGCAGAGCCTGCTGCAAGGCAAGATTGACGTTGCCGTTCACTCCTACAAGGACCTGCCCACGACCTCGCCCGAGGGGCTGGTCGTAGGCGCCGTCCCCGAGAGGCTGGATCCTGCCGACTGTCTTGTCATCGACGAGCGCTTCTGGCTGGCCTCACAGGACCTGTTCCCCGTACCGCATGGTGCCACCATTGGCACCTCTTCATCACGTAGGGAGGCACTTCTTCGCGACCTTCGCCCAGACCTGCAGTGCGCACCGCTGCGCGGCAATGTACCGACCAGGCTGCGCAAGTGCAGGGAGCAAGACTTTGCTGCGGTCATTCTCGCGTCGTCGGGCCTGGAGCGCCTCAGCGGAGACGGCGACCAGTACCTGGACGGTTTGAGGCAGCACCGCCTTCGCCCGGACCTGTTCATTCCCGCACCCTCGCAGGGGGCACTCGCGGTACAGGTACGAGCAGGTGGCGCCGTCCTGGACCTAGTCAAAGCGCTCGATCAACCGACCGCACGCGCTGCGGTCGAGGCCGAACGAAGCGTGCTGAGTGCCCTCGAAGGAGGTTGCCAGACAGCGATTGGCGCCTGGCTCTCCATGAGCAAGGACCACTGCACTCTGTACGCTGCACTGGATCGGGAAGACGGACTGCGCCGTGCCACAGCGGTTGGACCGAACGAAAGCATCCGGCAACTGGTGGAACAGGTCGTCGCGGAGTTGAGCCCATGAGCCTGCTCGCCGGCACCAAGGTTCTGGTCACCCGCGCGGAGGACGACTCGCGGCTGTGGGCAGAGCAGCTGCGTGTGCTGGGCGCCGAGCCCATCGTCTTCCCCTGCATCGTATGCTCCCTCGAGGATGACCCGGCCGTCGCCGCACGACTGCACCGGGCGCTCTCAGAGGCCAGCTGGTTGGTACTGTGCTCGCGGCGCGCAGTCCAGGCTGTCGCGGGCTTGTTGGCTTTGCTCGGCAGGCGACTGCCACAATCGCTACGAATTGCGACGGTCGGCCCCTCCACCGAAGCGACCTCTCGGACCCTGCTGGGCCGCACAGACCTGGTCGCAGCGGGGGGAACCGCGCAATCCCTGTGCGAAGAGCTCGGGCCCATCCTTACGGCAAGGGACACGGTAGTCGCCGCACTCACCCAGCGTTCCGACGACAGCATCCAGAGCCGGCTCGCGGCAAGCGGCGCCAACGTTCTGCGCATCGACGTCTACCGCAGTGATCCGAGCCCACCGCAAGAGAAGCGGGCCGACCTTGCCGAGCTCGGTGTCGAAGTTGCCCTGCTGGCAAGTCCCTCGGCGGTAACCGGCCTGCTCAACCGTGCACTGGTCCCGCGGTCCGTCCGGTTGATTTCCATAGGACCGACTACCAGCGCCGCTGTCCGCGCAGCAGGGCGAACCGTATACGCCGAAGCTGCCGGGCGAGGACTCGACGCAATGCTTCAAACCCTGGAGGCTACGCCATGACCCCAACCACCCCCGGCCGCCACAGGCCCAGGCGTCTGCGCCGCACTCCGGTCCTACGCGAGTTGGTCGCAGAGACCCAGATCAGCCCCGACATGCTGGTGATGCCACACTTCGTGCTGCCGTCGCAGAGCGGCAGGGAAGCTGTCGACTCGATGCCAGGCATCGAACGCCAGGGAAGAGATGAGCTGCTGGGGCAGTTGGAGGCCGACCTCGAGCTCGGGATCCGCAGCGTCCTGCTGTTTGGTCTCGCCAGCGACGGCGGCAAGGACCCCCGCGGAGACAGCGCGGCTGCCGACAGCAGCGCCGTTCCCGCCGCCGCGCGAGCCATCAAGTCAGCCTTTGGCGACGACCTGTTGGTGATCTCGGACGTCTGCGTCTGCGCCTACACCGACCATGGCCACTGCGGGGTACTCGACGAACAGGGTCGGGTCGACAATGATCCGTCCCTATCGCCTCTGGTCAACATGGCGCTGGCCCACGCACAGGCCGGCGTCGACATGGTGGCTCCATCGGACATGATGGACGGGCGTGTTGCGGCAATACGAGATGCGCTGGACGATCGGGGCATGACCGACACCGGCATCCTCAGCTACGCCGTCAAGTACTCCAGTGCCTACTACGGGCCCTTCCGGGACGCTGCTGATTCAGCTCCGGGCAGCGGCAATCGCAGGGGCTACCAGATGGACCCCCGCAACGTTCGCGAGGCCCTGCGCGAGGCAGCGGCAGACGAAGACGAAGGCGCGGACATGCTGATGGTGAAACCCGCCCTTGCCTACCTTGACGTCATTGCCCGCGTCGCCGAGATCTCGACCCTGCCGCTGGCCGCCTACAACGTCTCGGGCGAGTACTCCTCGGTCAAGGCGGCGGCAGCACGCGGCTGGATGGACGGGCGCCAGGTCGCCATGGAGAACCTCCTCTCGATGAGGCGAGCCGGTGCCGACATCCTCATCACCTATCACGCGCGAGAAGCGCTGGCGGGAGGCTGGCTATGAGTCGCAACGAACAGATCTGGGAGCGAGCAGTGCAGGTGCTCCCCGGAGGTGTGAACTCACCGGTCCGCGCCTTTCGAGCTGTCGGCGGCACCCCGCTGGTGCTGCGCTCTGCCTGCGGAGCCCAGGTCACTGACGTCGACGGCAACGAATACCTCGACTTTGTCGGCTCATGGGGCCCATTAATCCTGGGACACGCCCATCCCGAAGTCGTCGACGCCGTGTGTAGTGCTGCCACCCGCGGCACAACCTACGGGGCACCCTGCGAGGACGAGGTACTCCTCGCTGAGCATGTCGTCGAGGCCTACCCGGGCATCGACCAGTTGCGCTGCGTCAGTTCCGGCACCGAGGCGGTGATGAGCGCCATCCGCCTGGCCAGAGGGGCCACCGGTCGCGACGGCATCGTCAAGTTCTCTGGTTGCTACCACGGTCACTCGGACTCCCTGCTGGTCAAAGCGGGCTCGGGCCTGGCCACTTTCGGCGTACCCAGTTCGTCGGGGATCCCCGAAGCGAGCAGCCGACCCACGCGGGTGCTGGAGCTGGATGACAGCGAGGCTTTGAGGCCGTTGCTGCGTAGCCAAGGCGGGGACATCGCGGCGGTCATCATCGAGCCTATGCCGGCCAACAACGGCCTGCTGCTGCAGCGCCGGGAGTTTCTCGAGACGCTGCGAAGAGAGACAGAGCAGGCCGGTGTGCTGTTGATCTTCGACGAAGTGATCAGCGGCTTCCGCATTGCTCGCGGTGGCGCAGCCGAGTTGTACGGCATTCAGCCCGACCTGGTCACCTTCGGCAAGGTCATCGGCGGCGGCCTGCCGGTAGGGGCCTTCGGAGGCAAAGCTGAACTGATGGCCCACCTCGCTCCACTCGGGCCGGTCTACCAGGCGGGCACCCTGTCGGGAAACCCCCTGGCGATGGCCTCGGGACTCCGAACCCTGCAGATCCTGGACCGAGAAGACGGCTGGAGCCGCCTGGAGCAACTCGGCCTCCACCTGGACGAGGCCCTGGGCGCAGCCCTGCAGGGGGCCGGCCACCCGGCAAGGCTGGTGCGACAGGGCTCTGTCTTCTGGATGTCGCTACAGGAAGGAGAGCCGCCGCGTCGAGCCGAGGGCATCGAGTCCGGAGCCGCCGATCTATACGCCCGAATCTTCCACAGCCTGCGTCAGCAGGGGATTTGCATCGCACCTTCTGCCTATGAGGTAGGCTTCCTCTCCCTCGCCCACACCAGGGCTGACATCGACCGGTTTGCGGCGGTGATCTCCGAGTCCCTAGCCTCCTGAGTGCTATGCCCCGTTTCGAGGTCTCCCAGAACTTTCGCATCGTGTTCTTCGGCGTGCTGCTGCTCGCTTCGGCACAGGTGTTCTGGTGGATCTGGGACCAGGGACAGCACAGCATGGAAGAGCTTGACCGCATGATGGAGGTCTATCGGGCAGACGTGGTCGCTGCCGAAGCACTGCTCGGTCTCGGACAAGAGGCGGTCGGCATCGAGCGGCTCTTCCCCCACCTGGAAATTCAGCAAGGCAGCGTCGAGATCGGCTCCAGCGCCCTGGAGGGGCTCAACAAGCGACGCTCGAGCCGCATCAACCAGTACCGATGGGAGGGCGGCTTCTTCCTGGTGGTCCTGCTGTGCATGATGTGGCTACTCAGCCGCACCATCGTCGCCGAGGCGACGCTCCGGCGACGCCAGGAGGACTTCGTCGCAGCGGTCTCGCACGAACTCAAGAGCCCCATTGCCAGCCTGCAGTTGGCCGCCGAGACCATGGCTCAGCGCCCGCTGGACGAAGACAGCCGAGCCCGTCACCTACAGCGAATCCTTTCGGACATCGTCCGCCTGAGCACCATGGTCTCCAACATCCTCGACACGACCAAGCTGGCTCGCGGCGACATCGAACTCAACTCCGAGCCCATTGCTCTTCGCCGCTGGGTCGGCAATGAACTGCGCAACCTCCAAGACCGTGCCACTGCGGGTGCGGTACAGATCCACCAGGACATCGGCGAAGACGTCGAGATCGTGGCCGACCCTTCGGCTGTGCGGGTCGTGGTTCGTAACCTGCTGGAAAATGCCCTGCACGCCACGGCAGCAGCGGGCGGCGGCACCGTCACGCTGAGCGCCGAAGCCGAGACTCGCTTCGTGGTCCTGATCGTCCGTGATGACGGCATCGGCTTCCCCCCCGAACATCGAAGGCGAATCTTCGAGAGCTTCTACCGGGTCGGTACCGAGATGAATCGCAAGACGCCCGGTAGCGGGCTCGGGCTGGCCATCGCGCGGCGCTACCTCGAACTGGATGGCGGTCGCATCGAGGCGCACAGTGATGGCAGCGGCAGGGGAGCAACGTTCACGGTGCGTTGGCGACGAGCGCAACAGGGGGTTCCGGCATGAGCGGAACCGCACAGATCCTGCTGGTCGAAGACGAACTCAGCCTGGCAGCAGGCATTCGCGAAAATCTCGAGGCGGAGGGCTACGGAGTCGAGCACATCGCGAACGGCAGAGCAGCCCTGAACCGCATCCTCGATCACAGCTTCGATCTCGTGGTCCTCGACGTCATGTTGCCCGAACTCGATGGCTACCGAATCTGTGAGCAGGCCCGCACCTCTGGGAGAGATGTCCCGATCCTCTTTCTTACTGCGTTTCTTACTGCGCGAGGCGAGAGCAGAGACCGGATTCGTGGCCTGGAAGCCGGCGGCGACGACTACCTCGCCAAGCCCTTCCACCTCGACGAGTTCCTGCTGCGAGTACGCGCCATCTTGCGGCGCCGACTGTGGCTGGAAGCTGAGAGCCAGAAAGCCCGAACCATCGCTTTCGGTGGCAACGCGTTCGACGTACGCGCCATGACTGCACGTTCCTGGGATGGGCGCAGCCATGACCTGACCCTGAAGGAAGCGATGATTTTGCAGACCCTGGCCGATCGGGAGGGCGAGGTCGTTTCCCGAGACGAGATCCTCGATGCGGTGTGGGGATACGAAGTGTTTCCCTCCAGCCGCACCATCGACAACTTCATCGTCCGCCTTCGAAAGCGCTTCGAGCCCCGGCCGGACGAACCCATCTACATCCACACGGTACGGGGGATCGGATATCGCTTCACCGTCGGAGACTCCCCATGAGCAAGTTGTTGTTGGACGCTATCGCGCAGCGGCCGGTGCCGCGCCGGCCCCTGTGGCTCATGCGCCAGGCCGGGCGCTACCTGCCCGAGTACCGCGCGCTGCGCGCTGAGCACAGCTTCGAGGAGCTATCCGACTCCGCCGAACTTGCCGCCGAGGTAACGCTACAGCCCTTGCGACGCTTCGAGCTGGACGGGGCGATCATCTTCGCTGATCTGATGAGTCCGGTGGCGGCGCTCGGCGTGGACGTGCGCTTCGCACCGGGGCCGGTGATCGACGAACCGCTGCGAACGCGCGGGCAGATCGAAGCGCTGCGACAGCCCGAACCCGAGGAGATCGCGCCGCAGGTGAGCGACGCCCTGGCCCGGGTCAAGCCGCAATTGCCCCAGGACTGCGCGCTCATCGGCTTTGCCGGCGCTCCACTGTCCATCGCCGCCTACCTGGTGCAGGGCAGTGGCAAAAAGAGCTTCCCTGCATTGCGTGCCCTGGCACATAGCGACGAGTTGGCCTTCAGCAAACTCATGGAGCGGCTGACCTGCACCTGTGCTCACTACATGGCCGCCCAGGTACGAGCGGGTGCCGATGTACTGCAGATCTTCGACTCCTGGGGCGGCCTGTTTTCGCTGCACGATTGGCAGCGACTGGTGAGGCCGCACCTCGAGCAACTGCTCGTCGAGACGGCATCGACCGGCGTGCCTCGCATCCTGTACCTGCAGAATGGGTCACACCTTTTGGACTCGGTGCTGAAGTTGCCCGCAGATGCGTTCTCTCTGGATTGGCGGGTCGACATGGCGGCCCTGCGAAAGCGCGGCACAACCGTCACCCTGCAGGGCAACCTCGACCCCGCCGTACTTCTGGCCGGGCCCGAGGAGACCTACCGAAAAACCACCGCTCTGCTGCAGTCGATACCCGCACGGGGCCACCTGGTGAACCTGGGACAGGGCCTGGTGCCCGAGACTCCCATCGAGAGCGTCCAGGCAATGTTGGATGCCGTCCACGCTGAGCAGCCCGAGCTTGCGGCCGTTTCCGCCACCAAACCCCGGGCCAACCCTTGAGCCAGAGCCCCGCCATTCGCTTCCTCATCGCACTGTGGGGAATCTCCGGGCTCTGCTACATCCTGTTTCGGGCCGTAGAGCGCCTGACACCCATCGCACTGGAACCCATTCTTGACGGCTCCATGGGGCTCGGCCACTGGGCGTTCTTCGTCATCTGGGTGACGTACATGGGCTTCTACGAAGGGTGGCGCGGCTTTCACAAGAGAGTCGGGCCACGAACTGCGAGCCGAGCCTTTTACCTGGCCGACAAGCGCCCCCCGCTGCACGTGCTGTTCGCACCCATCTTCTGCATGGCTCTCTACCACGCCAGCCGCAAGACCCTGATTGTGCGTTGGTCGCTGGTGGTCGGCATCGTCACCCTGGTCGTGCTGATTCGACAGGCGCCGCAGCCGTGGCGGGGCATCGTCGACGCCGGCGTAGTGCTCGGCCTCGGCATGGGCCTATGCAGCGTGATCTATTTCTTTGTACGCGGCCTTTCCGGCGATGTTGCAGAGTTGACCGACCTGCCCGAGAGCGCCACGCGCGAAGCAGCGCTTCCCTCCGAACCTACGCTGTAGCAGGCAAGCTATCGAGTCCCGGCTGAAGTTGGACGGCTCGCTTTTCACCTTGGGGGTTGGCGGCCTCCGATGGTATGTGAAGCGGCCGCACGCTTGGGGGGCGTGCAGACCAACCGGAGACCTGAGGATGAGCCTGCTTCGTATCCACTATCCCCTGTGCGCTGTGCTGCTACTGCTCGCGGCCTGCTCAGACACGACCTTCAGTGTCAACAACAGCCCGCCGGGGGCTGCCATCCTCTCGCCCGAAGATGGCTTCACCGCGCCCACGGGCAGCGAGGTCTTGTTCCGCGGACAGGGTTCGGATCGATCCACTGCATCGACAGAGCTCACCATCGTCTGGTCTTCGTCGCGAGACGGCACCTTGCTCGAAGGCAGCGCAAACAGCGAGGGCATCAGCGAGTGGAGCAGCACAATTCTCAGCCTGGGAACCCACACGATCACCCTGCGTGTGGTCGATGCCGACGGTGCCTCGGCAACCGACCAGGTACAGATCCACGTTGTCGAACTCGGCGACGACGATGACTCAGCAGGTGACGACGACGACACCGCAGGCGACGACGACACCGCAGGCGACGACGACACCGCAGGCGACGACGACACCGTAGGCGACGACGACACCGCAGGCGACGACGACACCGCAGGCGACGACGACTCCACTCCACCTGCAAACGGCGCTCCCAGCGCACCGGCTGTGTCGATCTCGCCGGCGATTCCCACCGAAGGCGATGACCTCGTCTGCAGCATCACAATCGCCTCTTCGGATCCCGAGGGCGACCCCCTCACCTATGACTTCGAGTGGCTGCTGAATGCCTCTACCACCGGCTTCACCTTGTCCTCAGTCGGGGTCTCGGCGACCTCGACGATTCCCTCGTCATTGACGGCAAACGGCGAACAGTGGACCTGCACGGTGACCGCCAACGACGGTAGCCAGGACGGAGCGCCGGGCAGCGCAACGGTCACCGTCGGCTCCTGCGCTGACCTCAATGGCGACTGCCTGCCCGACATCGTGTTCTCCAACTCCTGGGACGGAAACAACTACGACATCGACTCCTACCTGTACTGGGGCACGGCGACCGGCTACTCCAACAGCCAACGTCAGGCACTGCCTACCCACGGCAGCATCGGCAACCTGGTCGCTGATCTCGACGACGACGGCTACACCGACATCGTGTTCGCCAACGAGCGCAACGGACTCGCGTCCAGCCCCGGGGCCTACAACATCGACTCCTATATCTACTGGGGTTCCGCCAGTGGCTTCTCTACCAGTAATCGCACCGACCTGCCCACCATCGGCGCACGCGCAGTGGCTGCCGAGGACCTCGATGATGACGGCTTCCTCGACCTGGTGTTCGCCAACACCTGGGACGGCAGCGACTACATCCTCAATTCCTACATCTACTGGGGCTCGGCCAGCGGCTTCTCGGCCGCCAACCGCACAGACCTGCCCACCATCGGCGCACACGGCCTCGAGATCGCCGATCTCGACGGCGACAGCTACCTGGACATCGCCGTCGCTAACTTCCGCAGCGGCAGCTTCTACAACATCCACTCCTACGTGTACTGGGGGTCGGCCAGCGGCTACTCGACGAGCAACCGCACGGACCTGCCTACCGACGGCGCCACCGGCGTCGCCTCGGGGGACCTGGATGGCGACGGTTTTGTCGACCTCGTGTTCTCCAACGCCATCGACTCTGCCCTCGGCTACGCCATCGACTCCTTCGTCTACTGGGGATCGGCCAGCGGCTACAGCACCGGCAACCGCACCGGCCTGGCAACCCGCGGCGCCTGGGGTGTCTCGGTCGCAGATGTGGACGCGGATAGCTACCTGGATGTGATCTTCGCCAATCGGTTCGACTTCGGCGACGGCTACACCATCAACTCCTTCGTCTACCGCGGCTCTACAGGCGGCAACTTCTCGGTGCTGAACCGAGACGTACTGCCGACCCAGGGCGCCCGGGCAAGCGCCGTATTCGACATCGACGGCAACGGGTTTGCAGACATCGTGTTCGCGAACGTCCGCGATAGCACCGCCAACCTGTCCGTCGACTCCTACGTCTACTTTGGATCGGCCTCGGGCTACTCGGCAGCCTCGGTACCCTCGACGCCCACGTCAGGGTATCGCACGGAGATCGCGACCGTCGGCGCGGCGGGTGTCAGCATCGCTGGACCCTAAGGCGACCACTGCGTCCTCGACAGAAGAAGGCAGCACCCCACCACTGCAAGCTGCCTCGCAACGATGCAGAGGACGAGTCTAACGCGACCCTGAAACTCGCACCGCGAACTTTCAGGGGGCCTTGCCTGTTCGTCGTTGCTGCAACTCGAGCAACATGGCTGCCGCGGTGCCGTCGTGGGGGAAGTTCCGCATGGACCTGCGCAGCAACTGTTCAGCCTCGTCGAGCCTGTCCTGCTGCATGTAGATGCGCGCCAGGCCGTTGAATTTCTTGTACTCGATGTCGGGATTCAGCGAGATCGCCTTCTCGAAGTTCTCCTGCGCCTCGGCGATCCGTCCCTGCCTGAGGTAGACGAGACCGAGGCCCTCGTAGGGACAGGTGTAGCCGGCGTCATGGGCTGCAAGGGCAGCCCGGAAGCCCGTCTCAGCCTTCTCGACCTGGCCTCGACTCAGGTAGATCGAGGCGAGCTCGGCGCGGGCGTATGGGTTGGCAGGATCGATCTCCAGCACCCGGGCCAGTTGTTGCTCGGCAGCTGCCATGCGCGCCAGGCCCATCAGCGAGTTGCCGCGGCCCAGGTTGGCGAGCAGATCATCGGGACGATGCTCGAGGATGGCATCGAAGTGTACGAGTGCGGTCTCGTGCTGATCCTGGTTGGCGTGCAGCCAGCCCAGTCCCAGGTGCGCCATTCGCTCGAGGAAGTCGTAGTAGCCGGCATCTTTCGGTGCGCCCCGCCGGCCCCTGTCGAGGCGCTCCAGTCCCCGCTCCAAGCTCACCCGGGACGCCGCGTAGTCTTGCTCTATGACCAGTAGGTGGCCCCTGCCGATGGCCGGCCCCGGCGCCTGCGGCGAGGCCGATCCGACTGCCTCGAACAGAGTTCGCGCCTCGTCATAGCGCCTGGCCGACACCAGCAGGAAGCCCCGCAGCACCCGGTAGCCGGCGCTGGGCTGCAGGCGAAGGGCGCGCTCGACCAGCTTCAGGGCATCGGCATCGTGGTGCGCCTCGGAGTAGCGAAGTGCAGCACGGAAGTTCGCCTGCGCGTCATCTTGGGGAGGAGCGCTGAGGTCGACGGGCCGCGACCCCTCACCTCGCTGCCCGCCGCCCTGGGAATACAGCACACCCAGGGCCTGGTACGCACAGTTCCAATGCTCGCTGTCCTCGCCGTCGAGGGCCAGCTTGAGGCGCTGTTCGGCCTCACCGCCACGACCAAGTCCGTCGAGGGCCCGGCCGAGGATCTTGCGGGTATCTCGCAGTTGATCACGGCTTTCCTCGTCCTTGCCCGCCTCGGCAAGGGTCTGTTCGGCCAGTGCGCGGGCCCGCTCGAAGCGGCCGGCATCCAGGTGAGCCTGCGCCTCGGCGTTGCGCTCGCGAAGTTGATCAAGATCCGGAGGCCCTACAGCGGGAGCCCCCGCGACGGGCGAGGACCTTCGTGTCGTCGGCGCAAAGCTGGCAGGCTCCTCCAAAGTGGGTGCCTGTGCCGGCGCCGGGGCTACCACCAGTGCGCGCAGCGACGACGCCTGGCGCTGGCTCAGGCCCAGCAGCCCACGCAGTTCGAGATGTCGGCCGATGCGCTGCAGAGACGGAACTGTGAGCGTGCGCAGCTGCGGATTGTGACGCAGTGACAGGTAGGCCCCGACCTCGCCCAGCTTCGGCACTGCCAGTTCGCGCAGCGCAGCGTTGTGCTGCACTGCAAGGCTGCCCGAGATCATCATCAACGAGGGCAGCGACAGCTCGGGCAGCAAGGGATTCTCGGCAATGGCGACCTGGCCCTCGCCGGCTGTAACGACAGCACTCAACTGCACTCTCTTCAGTGCTCGGTTGTCACGAATCAGCAGGTCACCGCCAATGGTCTCAACTGTGGGCGCATCCAGGGCGACAAGACTGTGGTTGTGAAGCACGGACAAGCCCCTCCCCAGAGTGCGCAGACGCGGCAGAACAAGCTGCTCTAGCGCGCTACTCTCGATCACGTCGAGCGACCACTCGACAGCCTCCAGTGCAGGAAATGACAGCTCGGAGAGCCGCTCGTTGCGAATCAGCAGCACGCCCTGGCCGACGGACTGCAGGCTCGAGAAGGAAGCGTGCTCCAACGAGGAGTTTTCGCGCAGATCCAAGCGCCGCTCGATGCTCTCGAGAGCGGGCAGCGACAGGCTCCGTAGGACGGGACTCGAGATCAACAGGTAGCCGGACAGCCGACTCAGCCCGGGCAACTCGATCGTGGCGAGGGAGGCGTTGCCGGACAACTCGAGGTGGCCGCTGCTCGCCAGCATGGGAAGCCTCAACGCCTCGAGCAGGTCGTTGCCGGCGAGCTTGATACTGCCTGTAACCGAGGCGAGGCTCGCCAACTCGACAAGGGCAAGGGCCGGGTTCCCGCGCAGCTGTAGCCCCCGGCCGATCGAAGCGAGGGCCGGCAGGGCAAGATTCGCGAGGGAGGCGTTGTCCTCCATCTCGAAGTCCCAGCCGATCGTCTCAAGAACGGCAAGATCCAGGTCTGTAAGGCTGGGATTGCTCACCACTCGCAGCCGTTGTCCCAGGGACCGAAGCGCTGGCGCAGCAAGGGTTGTCAGGGATCCGTTGTCCTGCAGCCGAAGGCCATGCCCAACGTGCTGAAGAGACGGTAGATGGACCTGCTCCAGGCCCGCCGCATGACCCAGGGTGAGGCCTCCCCCCACCCGCATCAGGGCGGCGAGATCAAGGGCTTCGAGTGCAGGATCGTGGTCGACGCGCAGTTCCGCACCAACCTCTTCCAGCAGGCCCAGGTCGAGCTCCCGCAGTTGCTCGCTATGCATCACAAGGATGCTTCCGCCAACACTGCGCAGCGCGGGCAGCGAGAGACGCTGCAGGCCCGGGTTGTGCAGAATCGAGATCCCGCCGGTGACCTGCTCCAGGCAGCGCAGGCTGAGTTCAACTGCCTCGACCCCCTCGATGGTGAGGCTTCCGTCGATTGAGCGGTAGTTGCTGGCCGCCCCCTGTGCAGACGTCGCAAGGCTCAGGTCGCCGGGCTGCTCGCGATCCGAACAGCTACCGTCCGCCGTTCTCTGCCCGGCGCAGGCGATCGCGAACAGCGCGACCGCGGCGAAAGCACAGAGCACAAAGGGGCGGCTCGACAGCATCCTCTCACCCTCTCTACAGGCAGGCGGATGGTGAGGTTACCGCAGTGGCGAACGTGACCGAGGCTCATTGCGGCTACACTGGACGAACTTCAGCAAGCCAAATGGCAACGGAGGCGACCATCCACCCGGGAAGCAAGCCCTTCCGCTACGGGACCGACCACTTCGCGATGCTCTGTCGGCGCGTCGAGCCCTTCCAGAGCCAGTTGGCGACCCACGGAGTCTACAAGCGGGTGCAGAGTCTCACCGGACTGCGCACCTTCATGTCCCAGCACGTGTTTGCGGTCTGGGACTTCATGACCCTGGTCAAGAGCCTGCAGCGCACTCTCACCTGTGTTGAGACTCCCTGGCTACCGCCAGAGCAGCCCCTCGCCGCGCGGCTGGTCAACGAGATCGTGCTCGGCGAAGAGAGTGACGGACCCTTTGACGGCGAATACCTCAGTCATTACACGCTGTACCTGCGCTCCATGGGTGAGATCGGCGCCGATCCCAAGCCCATGCTGCAACTCGAAGAGGCGCTGAGAATCGGCGTCGGCATCGAGCAGGCCCTGGCGGCCCTGCCGGTGCCTGAGCCGACGCGGCGCTTCGTGCTTTCGACCATTCGAGCGGCCCAGGGCCAGACTCACGAGGTTGCAGCCTCGCTCCTTTTGGCCCGCGAGGACCTCATCCCGGTGATGTTCGATCGCGTGCTGCGCGAGATGGACAAGGATTCGGCCCTGGAAGATCGACTTGCACGTGGGGTGCGGAACCTCGGCGACAAGCTGCCGACCGGGATCCGAGCTCGACTGTCCGGGGCGACGAAGCGGTGGGGCGACGAGCCCAGCGAACGCAAGCGCGACCCTCGCTTCAACTTCCGAACCTATCTGCGTCGTCACGTTCAACTGGATGGCGAGGAGCATGGTCCCATGGGTCGCCAGATGCTCGAGCTGCTGTGCGGTGACGATCAGACCCGGTGGCAGCAGGCTACCAACGCGGCCCGAGCGGCCCTCGAGGCCCGCATCGCTCTGTGGGATGGCGTACTCGTCGCCATCGAACGAGAAAGCCTGGGGCAGGGAGCTGGCTTCGACGACCCGGAAAGGTATTGGTACGGACGCGACCTGGCGGGCTGGCTCGAAGAGCAACGCGCCGAAGCCGTGGCGGCTGCCGAGCCTCGCTAGTCGCGTCGCCGACGAGCAAGCAGGGGCAGGGCCAACAGCAGCAGCACAGCCCCGCCGCGAGTCCCCACAGATCCAGCCACGGCACAGGCTCCGTCACCATCCTCGGGCGGGGGACCTGCCTGGCTCGGCATCGGCACGTGGTAGTTGCCAGTGCGCTGGGGGTCGTGCCCCATCATCAGCCACTCCCCTGTGCCATCGGCGCGGCCGTCGCTTCGCCAGGCGAACAGGTAGCCTTCGCGCGTGGCGAACACCATGTCGCGGTAGCCGTCGCCGTCGATGTCACCCAGTGCCGGGCCACCCAGAACCCAGCCGCCGTGGAACATGGGAAAGCCCTCGGCCGGAACTCCGGATGCGTTCCAGGCACGGGATACCAACGTCGAGCCGAAGATCACTTCAGACGCACCGTCCCCGTCGAGGTCGGCAGCCGCGGTCGAGGAGAACATGGGCAGGTCTTCCAGCTGCCGGGGAAAACCGTCCAGGGAGTAGCCGCGACCGTCGTCGCCCACCGCCCCGGAGTAGCCGATAAGCGCATGGTCATGGTCGAACAGGCTCGACCACGCGAGGATGTTGGCGCCGTAGCTCAGCGAGGTGCCGGCGGCGAAGTAATCAGGCACACCGTCGCCGCTGGCGTCGGCGAAGGCGCCGGGCGACAGCATCAGCAGCACGGCCTGCTCCTCGGTGCTGGCATAGGGGCCGAAGTCCTGGCGGGTAGCCGCGAAGTCCACGGCCACCGAGCCGTCGTGGTGATAGAGGGCCCCCTGGTCGGCAATTGAGTTGGCACCGATCTCGAGGTCGCCGTCGCCATCGAGATCGGCCAGAGCCGGGCTGACAACGATGCCCTCGCCGATGATCGGCAGGGCGCCGGCAAAGCCCGCGAAGATCGTGATCGGCCAGCCAGGCATCAGGGAGCCGTCGCCGTCCAGCGCATACAGGACCCCGTAGCCACCGAAGTCCGAGCCCGCCGTCTGGCCGGTGCCCAGCACGATCTCGAGTCCGCCATCCGCATCGATATCACCCACCGCCGGGCTCGACAGGATTCGGCCCTCACGATCCGCGATGGCCTCGAAATCCGGCGCCTGTACCTTGACCGGCCAGCCAGGATGGGCCTCGCCGTTGCGGTCCCACAGGTACAGCCACTGGTCCATGCCCGGCTGCAGGATGTCCAGGTAGCCGTCGCCGTCCATGTCCACCAGCGTGGGCGCCGCGCCGAAGCCGCAGTCATAGCGATGATCCTCGTCGCGAAGCTCCGGAGCGCAGTGGGCGTAGTCCATGGTCACCGGGAAGCCCGGCCGCAGCGTGCCGTCTGCTCTCCACGCGTACAGCTCACCGTCCACGGTGGCGACCACCACGTCCGGTGCCGCACCAGCACCGTCCAGCGCTCCTGCCGCCACCGACGCCAGCACGCTCTGGCGAGCATCGGAGACCGCAGCATAGGCATCTGCCTGAAGGTGATTGTCCGCACGATCGGGGTCCATGCCCGGATGCAGTCCCACCCGTACCGGCCAGCCCGGCAGCGCATTGCCGGCGCCATCGAGAGCGTGCACCGTGCCGTCTGCGCCGACGACCAGCACCTCCCAGATCCCGTCACCGTCCAGGTCGATCAGGGCAGGAGCCGACTCCACCGACGAGCCCAGCTGCACGGGGTAGCCGGGCAACATGCGCGGGTCCTCGCGCACGTAGATATGGCGTCGTTGACTGGCGCTGCGCCCCTGGCTGTCGGTCACCACCAGGCGCAAGGTGATGCCGTAGGGATCGAGCTTGGCAACGCGTCCCAGGATCCCGTCGCTCGGCACAAGCTCGGGCGCACTGTAGGCGGGATCGAAGCCGCTCCCCGCCAGCGGATCGATGGGCTCCGGCGAGCCTGCCGCAGCACAGCCTGCCCCAGCCGCATCTTCATCGAGCACCTCGCCGACATCGAAACGCCCCAGTTCCCCCTCGAAGACCCCCTCGCCGCTGCCTTCTGCGAACACGATCCAGGCATCGTCGGCCACATCCGAGCCGACTGCCCATTCCAGCTGGTACTGCCAGCCCTGGCCCGGACCGGCGACGATTTCTCCGCTGACCGGAACGCTCACGGTTCCGGGGTGCTCGACCCCCTGCTCGTCCCAGAACTGACGAGCAAAGAAAGAGAACCAATCCGGGCTCTCGATCTTGGCGGTGGGGCCAGAGGTTCCCGCCACGACCTCGGCCATGGCGGCACCGACGTCGACTCGGCCGTACCCGAAGTACTGGTCCCAGCCCGGGTAGGAGGGGAACAACTCGGGATCTGCGTTCTCGCCGCGGCTCTCGGGCAGATCGACGTCGGTCGCCGTCTGGGTCAGCACCCGGTACAGCTCGGCGCTGCTGAGCCGAGCCCCGTGGTAATCGACCGCGGCCGACTGCAGCAGGGCAGCGGCACCGGCGATGAACGCAGCCGCACCGGTGGCACAGGAGCTCCTGGATGCAGAGACCAGGTCCATGCGTGGGCCAAAGTTATTGCAGTTCACAAAGCGCAGGAAGCTGGTGGCGTCCTGCCAATCGTCGGCATCGGCACCAATCGTGTGTACGAACATGGCGTGCGGATCGACCGCCGGGAAGTTGCGATGAAAACTGGTCTCGTCGCCTGAAACCGCGACGATCATCAGGCCCTCGTCCCAGGCATGCTCGAACACGTCACCCAGCCAATCCGGAGTCAGGATCCCACCCACGGCCAGGCTCATCGACGCCGCCTGGTGGCTGATGGCAAAGGCGGCGGCCTCGGCCAGGATGTCGCCCGTTGCGATAAAGGCGTCGCCGATCCGCACGGGCAGCACGGCACAGTTGGGACAAGAACCGATGCGCCCGCCGTTGTTCGCCTCACCGGCGGCAGTGCGCGCAACCCCGTTGCCGTGGTCGCCGTAGTGCCCCTCGTTGGTGCAGCCGGGATCATTGTCACGCTCGAAGAAGTCCCAGCCGGAGATGTCATCGACAAAGCCATTGGCGTCACCATCGATGCCATCGCTGAAGGTCGCGATGAGGTCGCTGGGGTCGAGCAGGTCGTCGGCCCGATCATCCCCTGCGTCAATGAGCACGCGCGGATCCTCGGCGTAGTCGACGATGTTGACCAGGCCGTTGCCATCGACGTCGTAGCCGGCAGCCTCGTTGCCATCGGCTGTCTGCGGCAGTGGCAGCTCGCCGACGTTGAGAAATACCTTGTTGATGAGGTCAGAACTTCGCCAGACGATGCCGGCATCGGCGACCACCACGATCTGATCCCAGCGTCCCGTCGAGTGCCGCCAGGCCTCGGTCACCGCATTGCCGATGCCCAGCTCGATCTCCTCGGGCCGAAGGATCGCCTCGACCTCGACGGGGGTGTGCCCCCACAGCTTCCAGTCGCCAGCGGTCTCGCTGGGGCAGGCGGAGAGGTCGCCGGCTACGCCACAGTCCGGATACACAGGCACCGGAACTTCGGCCCACAGCACGCAAGGGACCAGCAACAGGGCGAGGGACAAGCCGCCCGTCGCGGCGTGCAGCGCTGCCGATGTCATGTACCTGGAACCCATTAGCTTCCTATCTCTCCCGGGCGCGCCGAGCGCCGAGCCGGGGCATTATATGGGGCCTTGAGTCGCATCCTGTCCAGCCATACCGCGCAACTGGGCCTCGCCGGCCTCGCCTACGCCGCCCTCGCCGTACTGGCAAACGGCTACCTGTTCGGGGTCGACGACCACGCTGTGCACCTGGTCTTTCTCCACCTGGTGAACCACCCCGAGTCCCTGGATGGCGACCTGCTCGCGAAAGCAGCCGCTCATCACCACAGCCTGTTCTGGACCCTACAGGCACCCTTCGCAGCCGCACTGGGCGTCGCGCAGTGGACCTGCATCCTGTACCTGCTCAGCCTGACCGCCACCGGCGCCGTCATCTACCACCTCGCAGTCCGGCTCTGGGCGCGGCCTGCTACCGCGATCCTGTCGCTGCTGCTGCTGATACCTGCCCAGTTCGCGCTGGGAGGGGTCGATACGCTCGATCCTTTGCTGCTCAACCGAACGGTGGCGCTGCCGCTCGAGTTGCTGGCCATCGCGCTGCTGTATGGCGGCAGGCCGCTACTCTGCTTCGCGGCGCTGGGCCTGGCAGCCAACCTGCACGTGCCCTCGGCCTCAGCGGTTACTGCTGCCCTCGTCGCTGCCCAGTGGACCGCTCTGAGAGCCGGCCCGCGACGAGACCGGCTGGCACCGCTGTTGTGTCCCCTGCTCGCCCTGCCGGTGATCCTGCCGTGGCTATCTGGGCTCGACACCGGGGCCACGAACATGCTGGTGGACCCACCCTGGCGGGCGGTGCTCGAGGCCCGCATGTCCCATCACCTGTTCGCAGCCCATTGGCACCTGGGCGAGTGGGCTCGGATGGCCTTCTGGCTGACCCTGGGAGCGACAGCGCTGTGGCGCAAAGAGCAGGGGCGGGCGCACAGCTTTGTGCTGGCTGTGGTCGTCGCACTCAGCGGCTGGGCCGTGCTCGCCGGGATGCTGCTGGGCGACTGGCTCGGCCTTGCCCTGGCCCTGCAACTGGAACCCTGGCAGGCCTTTCGCTGCGTCACGATCCTGTGCGCCATGGCCGGCGTCGCCACCGTGGTCGAACTGCCCCGCCGCGGAGTCCCGCGGCCGCTGGTCGCGCTGGCCGTGCTGGGAATCCTGGTCGCAAGCCTGAACATCGAGGAGCGACCAACGAGGAGGTTGCTGCCCTGGGGCGAGGCCGACGAAGTGGCGTCGATCGGCAGCTGGCTCGCCGAACACAGCCGGCCCGGAGACAGGGTGATGGTGCCGCCCGTCGGCATGGAGCAGCTTCGACGCCACTCCATGAGGCCCCAGAACCTGAGCTGGAAGGATGGTGGCGAGGCGCTGTTCAGTCGCCACTTCGCTTTGAGCTGGAAGCGAGAGGTGGAACGAAGCTGCGCCTGCCGCCCCTTCGACGAGCCACTGCCCAGCAGGGCCTCGCCGGGAGTTCGCCTGGCCGAGCTACGCGCTCGCCTGGACGCAGGTTATGCGGGGCGCAGCGCGAAGAGCCTAGAGGACGGCGCGCGCAGGACGAGATCTCGCTACGTGGTGGCCCGTTCGGGGCTGGACCTGCAGGAAAGCCGCTTGCTGGTGCGCGACTCGCACCCCACCTGGACTGTCTACTCCACCGCCTCCGCAGGCGCAGCCGACACGGAAGCCTCGCCGTTGGAGCGCTGATTCCAACTCAGCGCCGTGTACACGCCGCCGGCGATGAACAGTCCGACGAACCAGGCGTAGGTGTAGACCTCGTCGAAGAAGCCGGGCACGAAGCCATCGGCACTGCTCGCGCCGGTCGCGGCGTGGATGAAGCCCGGCACGTTCGGCAACACGGCCAGGACCAGAGCAAGCAGTGCGACCGGGTTCCAGCCCCCCTTGAAGCGGTAGCGGCCATCGCTGCGGAACAGGTCGGCGACGTCCAGGTTGGTCCTGCGGATCAGGAAGTAGTCGGCGATGAGGATTCCGGCGATCGGGCCGAGCAGTGCCGAGTAGCCGATCAACCAGGTGAAGATGTAGCCCTGGGTGCTCTCGAGCAGCTTCCACGGGAAGATCAGGATGCCGATGGCGGCGGTGATGTAGCCGCCCATCTTGAAGCTGATCTTCTCGGGATTGATGTTGCTGAAGCCGTTGGCAGGCGCCACGACGTTTGCCGCCAGGTTGGTGGTCAGGGTCGCCACCGCGAGCACGAACAGCGCGATGATCACGCTGCTGCCACCCATCTTGCCGAGCAGCACGACGGGATCCCAGATAGGCTCGCCGCCGAAGATCACCACGGTCGCCGAGGTCACGGCGACGCCGATGAAGGCGAACAAGGCCATCGTCGGCGGCAGGCCGAGCGCCTGGCCGAGCGCCTGGTCGCGCTGAGTGGCGCAGTAGCGGGTGAAGTCGGGGATGTTCAGAGCCAGCGTCGCCCAGAAGCCGACCATGGCGGTCAGGTTGGGGAAGAACACCGTGCCGAACTCGCCCTCCTTGATGGTCGAGGGCTGCGACAACATCTCGCCGAAGCCGCCGGCCTTGCTGTAGGCCCACCACAGCAGCGCCAGCCCCATGGCGATAAGAAAGGGCGCCGCGTAGGTCTCCAGCCAACGAATGGACTCGGTGCCTTTGGCGATGAACCAGACGTGAATCGCCCAGAACGCGAGGAAGCAGACAAGCTGCCAGAAGTCGATGCCCAGCACAGGCAGCGCCTCACCCGCGAACCAGTCGCCGGTCATCACGTTGAGCAGGGTGTAGATCGCAAAGCCGCCAACCCAGGTCTGGATCCCGAACCAGCCGCAGGCCACCAGGCCGCGCAGGAGCGCAGGCACGTTGGCGCCGACGGTGCCGAACGAGGAACGAAGCAGCACAGGGAAGGGGATGCCGTGCTTGGTGCCGGCATGGCCGACGAGCATCATCGGGACGAGCACAATCACCTGCCCGGCGAGCACCGTAAAGACCGCCTGTTTCCACGACATCCCTTGCGTGATCATGCTCGCGGCGAGCATGTAGGTCGGGACACAGACGACCATCCCCACCCACAGTGCGGCGATGGAGGTCCACTTCCAGGTCCGTCCTTCGGGGGCGGTCGGCGCCAGGTCCTCGTTGTACAGGCGGGGGTCCGCGCCCTCGATGGGGGTCGCGGCAACGTGTGCAGTGCTCATGTTCGGTTCCTCCGCGGGGACGTTTACTGCGCCACCCCCGGAACTGTCAATCAGCGACCTGCTCGACGACCGGCTGCTCAGCACCACGCCCTGCTCTTGAGAACAGCGCCTGGGCCCCTCTCAGCAAGCCATACACCAGGCCTCCGACCAGCAGTCCGAGGATCGGCGTGTAGGGGTAGATGTTCTCCAGGGCCGGCGGTACCGCCATGCCGCCGCAGGCAGCTGCCATGTCTTCACAGGTCTTCGTCAGGCAGCACTGCGGGTAGGGGGTCGCCAGATCCAGCGACATCAAGAAGCCGGGAATGGCCAGCAGATTGCCTACCACCAGCGCGAACACAGCGGTCAGGCTCCAGCCCCCAAGGTAGGAATACGGACCCGGGTGACGGTACAGCGCCTCGACCGCCAGCGTGCGCCGGCGGACGAGGAAGTAGTCGACGATGAGGATGCCGACCACGGGCGAGAGCATCACGCTCAGGCCGGCGAGCCAGACGAACACGGTGCCGCCGCTCCACTCGAGGATGCGCCACGGGATGATCAACAGGCTGAGCAGCGCCGCTACGGTGGCGGCGCGAGCCAGGTCGAGACGCTCAGGAAGCAGTGAGGCGAGCCCGGTCGACGCTGGGACAAGGTGCGCAAACAGGTTGGTGGTCAGGGCGGCGAGCAGCAGGGCAAGCATGCCGAGCAGCCGAGCGAAGCCTCCCATGCGGCCGATCACTTCCAGCGGGTCGGAGACCTGGGTGTTGAAGATGTCGACCGTCGCAAAGTGAACCGTGACACCCACCAGTGAGAAGAACGCGATCCCCAAAGGCAGGCCAACCAGCTGGCCGAGCGCCTGTTGGCCCTGGTCGCGTACATAGCGGGTGTAGTCGGGAATGTTGATGGCCAACAGCATCCACAGCGCCACCATCTGCGCGAGAACGGGCGGAAACACTCCCATCGCCTGCCCATGCATCGGCTGCCCCTCGCCGAAACGCGAGGTGGTCGACAGCATCGAGGCAAAGCCATCGGGCACCTGCACCCAAGCCCACAGCACCAGCAGAGCCCCCGCCCCGACCAGCACCGGGGCGCCGTACCATGCGAGCTTGTGCATGCCGTCCATGCCCCAGCAACGCAGGAGCCACAACTGTAGGAACCAGAACCCGAGGAAGCAGGCCAGCGGCCAGAAGCTGACGCCTATCAGGGGCAGCGGCGAGCCCTCGAGCAGGCCACCGAGGCTGATGTTCAGCAGGTGGTAAAGGGCATACCCACCGACCCAGGTCTGGACGCCGAACCAGCCGATGGACACCGCCGTGCGTAGCAGCACCGGCAAGCGCGCTCCGAACACGCCAAAGCTGGCCCGCAGCAAGACGGGGTATGGGATCCCGTAGCGGCTGCCGGTGTGACCGACCATGATCATCAGCAAGCACAACACCAGGTTGCCTGCCAGAACCACCAGCACGGCCTGCCACCAGCCCATGCCGTGCTCGATCATGCCGTGTGACAGGAGATAGCTGGGCACGCAACACACGACCCCCAGCCAGACGGATGCCAGGGAACGCCACTGCCAGGTGCGCTGCTCTACAGCTGTTGGAGCGAGATCAGGGTTGTGCAGACCCGGGTGGACAGACTCCACGCTTACCTCCGGCCTGCGGGACGGCTGCGGTCCGGCAAGATGAGCTGACTTCCAGCCTAGGGAAGCTGCTCGACCATGTCGCCGTAGGTATCTGGCCGACGGTCGCGGTAAAACTGCCAGGTCTGCCGCACCTCTTCGATCAAATCGAGATCACAGTCCGCAACCACCAACTCGTCGTCTGTATCGGAACCCTTGGACAGGAACTGTCCGCGCGGGTCGCAGATGTAGCTGGTGCCGTAGAAGTGACCGATGTTCCAGGGCGCCTCGGTGCCGACGCGGTTACTCGCCGCCATGAAGTAGCCGTTGGCAACTGCGTGGGCAGGCTGCTCCAGTTCCCACAGGTACTGGCTGAGTCCGGCGACGGTGGCGCTCGGGTTGAAAATGATCTCTGCGCCGTTCAAACCGAGCAGGCGGGCGCCCTCGGGGAAGTGCCGGTCGTAGCAGATGTACACGCCGATGCGTCCGTAGGCAGTCTGGAAGGTCGGATAGCCCAGGTTGCCGGGCTTGAAGAAGTACTTCTCCCAGAAGCCCGAGGTATGGGGGATGTGGTTCTTGCGATACACACCCACGGTCGAGCCATCGGCATCCAGCACGACGGCGGAGTTGTAGTAAACCCCGGCCATGGCGCGCTCGTAGATAGGCACCACCATGACCATGTTGTACTTCTTGCAGTATGGACGCAGCCGTTCGACGGTCGGGCCGTCGGCGGGCTCGGCGGCGGCGTACCAGCGCTTGTCCTGGCTGGGACAGAAGTAGGGGCCGTTGAAGATCTCCTGCAGACCCAGGATTTGCACTCCCGCCTCACCGGCCTTGTCGATCCAGGGCAGATGCTTCTGAAACATCGCCTCCTGAATTTCAGCGACAGGTGTCGACTCGTCGTTGACGGGGTTGGAGGTCTGGATGAGGCCGACCTTGACGATGCGAGGCATGGGACGCTCCTGTTGCTACATGGCCGACTGTTCCCCTTGGGGTCGAGCTCGGCAGGTTCGCTCACTCGTGGCTTGCAGCACTCTCCTCGGCGCCACAGACGAGCCAAGCTAGCCCGTCGCCCGCGCGGGGGTCAACGGCTCCTACTGCCTCAGTACAGGTTTCCGCCACGAAAACCGCCGGTGTAGTCGATGTAGACGGTCTTCCACTCGCAGAAGAACTCGATGGCCGTCGGCCCCTGCTCGCGGGGCCCGATGCCGGTCTTCTTCATGCCGCCAAAGGGCAATTGCGCCTCGCCGCCGATGGTCGGCGAGTTGACATGCAGCATGCCGGTCTCGATGTCCTCGACATAGCGGAACACCTTGCTGATGTCCTGCGTGTAGAGACTCGAGGTAAGTCCGAACTCGACGTTGTTGGCCACCGACATGGCCTCCTCGAAATCGTCGACAGCAATCACGGACAGCACGGGACCGAAGATCTCCTCGCGAGCAACCCGCATGTCCTCGCCAACCCCGGTCCAGACGGTCGGCTCAGTGAACAAGCCGTGGGCGAGCTCGCCGCTGACGGCACGAACCCCGCCGCAGCGGATCTGCGCACCCTCTCCCTTGCCGATGCCCAGGTACTCGTGGACCTTGTCGAACTGGTCCTGGTCGACGCTGGGTCCCATCGTAGAACCGGGCAACAGGCCATTGCCGGGCACAACTTCGGCCGCAGCGGCTAGCAACTGGTCGACGAACTGGTCGTGAACGCCGCGCTGGACGACGGCGCGGCTGGTCGCCGTGCAGCGTTGCCCCGTGGAGCCGAAGGCGCCCTTGGCGGTAGCCGCAACGGCCATGTGCAGGTTGGCGTCATCGAGCACGATGATGGGGTTCTTGCCACCCAGTTCGCACTGCACGGGCTTGCCCAGTTGGGCGCCGCGCGCATAGATGGCGTGGCCCACCTCGGTCGAGCCGGTAAAGGAGATGGCAGCGACGTCCTTGTGCTCGACGAGCGCCGAGCCAGCCGGAACGCCGTGTCCCTGGACCATGTTCAGCACGCCGGACGGCACGCCAGCATCGACAAAGGCCTGGACCACCAGCTCGGTGACCCAGGGGGTCTGCTCCGCGCCCTTGAGGACAATCGTGTTGCCGGTAACAAGCGCCGGCGCGATCTTCCAGGCGGGAATTGCCATCGGGAAGTTCCACGGAGTGATCAAGCCAACGACCCCGTGGGGAACCCGCACGGTGTAGGCGAAGTTGTCGGACAACTCGCTCGGAATCGTCTGGCCGTTAAGACGGCGTGCTTCTCCAGCAATGAACTCGACGATGTTCGCGCCTTTGCGCACCTCTCCGCTGGCCTCGGCCAGAATTTTGCCCTCTTCACGACACAGAACCTCGCCGATCGACGCTGCGCGCTCTTCGAACAACACCGCCGCACGGGCGACGATGCGACCGCGTACAGGCGCCGGGGTACGGCGCCAGGAATCAAACGCGGCTACCGCTGCCTGGACCGCCGAATCGACATCTGCTTCGGTGGAATCGGTGGCGTAGCCGATGATTTCTCGCGTATCGGCGGGGTTTACGTCGGCGATAGGATTGCTACCAGAGCCTTCCAGCCACTCGCCTGCGATGAAGTTGAGAAACTGCCTGTCACTCATCTGAGACCTCCAAGGGCGGCGAGTATATTATTGTTTCCTCTCGCCCGCGAAGCGCATCTGGATCAACTGGGGTCCGGGAAGCTTCGTTCATCCTGCCCGGAGCCGGAATGTCCGACCTAAAGATCAACGTCAACGGCATGAAGTTCGCCAACCCCTTTGTTATCGGGTCTGGACCTCCAGGCACCAACTACCGGACGATCGCGAAGTCCTTTGCCTGCGGTTGGGGCGGCGTGGTCGCCAAAACCGTCGCGCTGGACGACACGCCGGTGTGCAACGTCGCGCCGCGCTACGGCAAGTGGCGCCTCGAGGCCTGGGAACAAAAGAAGGGCAACGCCAACGTCATCGGCTTCCAGAACATCGAGCTCATCTCTGATCGTGGACTGAGCGACTGGATCCCAGACTTCAAGCGCGCCAAAGACGACTACCCCGACGGAATGCTCATCGCCTCGCTAATGGAGAGCTATGACAAAGACCGCTGGCAGGAACTGGTACAGCGATGTGACGAGGCGGGCGTCGACGGCTTCGAGCTCAATTTCTCCTGCCCCCACGGCCATCCAGAGACCAACATGGGCGCGGCCATGGGCCAGAACCCACCGATGGTCGAAGAGGTCACCCGCTGGTGTGTGGAAGCAACCAGCAAGCCGGTCTGGGCGAAGATGACGCCGAACGTCACCGACATCACCCTGGCAGCGCGCGCAGCGGTCGCTGGCGGCGCCCACGGCGTCTCGGCCATCAACACCATCCTGGCGATCATCGGGGTCAACCTCGATACGCTTCGGCCGATGCCGACAGTGCAGGGCTACTCCACCCCGGGCGGCTACAGTTACTACGCGGTCAAGCCCATCGCGCTGCGCATGGTCGCCGAGATGATGCTGGACAACCCCAAGCTCACGGTCTCGGGAATCGGCGGGGTAGGCAGCGCCAATGATGCCATCGAGTTCATGTTGCTGGGATCCAGGACGGTACAGGTCTGCACCGGCGTCATGCTGCAAGGCCACGCAATGGTCGAAAAGCTGATCGACGGTCTGCACGAGTTCATGGACCGCCACGGCTTCAACTCTGTCGAGGACTTCATCGGCACCTCGCTACCCTACTTCACGACCCACCACGACCTCGTCGAGCGCCAGATCACCGCCAAGGCCGAAAAGGCCGGACAGAAGAAACGCGATCTCGAGTGGTCCGAGAACATCTCCGAGCAGACGGACAAGCTGACGACGAACTAGCCGCTGCCGAGCGGTCGACGCGGATCGGCGGCTACTTTTTCGCGTCGCCTGGGGCACCGGCTGCGCCCTGCGCCACCACCGCGATCTCGACCCGCTCGTTGGCAGTGCGGCCAGCAAGGGTTCGGTTGGTGGTCTGGGGCCGGGTGCCGCCGTAGCCCTGGAAGAGCACCTGGCTCTCGGCAAGGCCCTGGGCGATAAGGAAGCTGGCGACTGCTCCAGCTCGCGCCTTGCTGCGGGCCACGAGAGCATCCTTTTTGCCGCGATTGGAGGTGTGTCCCTCGACCCGGACACCCCAGTCAGGGCGCGCCTTGAGTTGGCCAGCCAGGTCCACGAGAACAGGATGCGAGGTCGCCAACAACTCGGCACTTTTGGCGTCAACAAAAACAATGGGCCCCTCCAACTGGATGTAGCCACCGTTGACCTTGAGGAGCTTTGGGCGGACATCAGGACAACCGTCCTCGTCCTCGAAGCGATTGATCGTCTCTCCCTGCTCGGGGCACTGGTCGTCGACGTCTGCGATGCCATCGGCATCGTTGTCGTCATCAGGACAGCCGTCCTCGTCCTCATAGCCGTCACGATCCTCGGACTCGGAGGGGCACTGGTCTTCGGCATCGACTGTGCCGTCCTGGTCGTTGTCGGGATCGGGGCAACCATTGTCATCCTCGAAGCCGTCGAAGTCCTCCAACGCATAGGGACACAGGTCGTCGACCAAACCGAGGCCATCGCCATCGCCGTCCAGCCAGGGGTCCATGTCCGAGTGCTTCACCAGGATGCCGCGCACCGGACAGTCCTTGGCGCCGTCCAGGACCGACGCCGACACTGCCAACCCGGCCTCTACATGCTGCCTCGACCGCGCCCGGTCTCCCTGGCTCTTCTCCAGTACCGCAAACCGATAGGCAGCCTGGACCCGCGCATACGGGCCGGGAACGCAAACCATCGCACCCAGCGACTTGGCAGCATGCAGGTGACTGCGCAGAGTATCGATCTGCTCGCCCAGCCGGGGCTCCTTCGCCCTGTCCGCACCGCTGGTGGTCGCACAACCGGACGCCAGCAGGGCCAGCACAACCAGGAGCACGCGGCTCACTTGCTGCGATCCTCTTCGGGCTTGTCCTGTTCGGACTTGTCCTCGTCAGTCTACTCAACATCGCACTTCACCAAAACGGCCTACACCTCCTCAGACATCTCCTCCTC
>CAZBDA010000023.1:49068-51625 GCA_964490445.1 uncultured Rickettsiales bacterium
GTCGTGTCCTGTGCGGTCTTGTCCTTGTCGGTCTTGTCCTCTTCGGGCTTGTCCTGTTCGGGCTTGTCCTGTTCGGACTTGTCCTCGGCAGTGGCCGATGCCTGGCGCGCCAGCTTGACGGCGTCCCGCGCCAGAGCCCGCGCCTCCTCGGCCAACTTGGTCGCTGTGTCATAGGACGAGTAGCCCTGCTCTTCCCGCGCCTTCTCAATGAGCTCCTGGGCCAGAGTGGTGGGATAAGGGGCCACTTCGGCTGAGCCCAACTCGCGGGCTTCCTTGAGGGCCTCATCGGCCTGGATCAGCACGATTGTCGAGCGCACGGGACCACATGCAGCAAGCACTCCCAGCAGCGCTGCCGCGACAATCAAAGAGGCCATCCTGCTGACCATGAGCATCGAGAGATCTCCCGTTCCGGTGAATCCTACTTCAGTCGGCCGCTGCATGGGGTCGATGAGAACCTGAGATTGCGCAGATTCAGACCCGGGTGCGGCGGAACTAGGCCGAACAACAGGCTGCTAGGATGGTTTGCAGCACCAGACCTGTCCAGGGTGAGTGCAACGCAAGTTCGAGACTGCCGGGAAGCCGATGCACGCACTGTTTGTCATGGACCCACTTTCGACCGTTCGCGTCGACCAGGACTCGAGCTACGTGCTGATGCTCGAGTGGCAAAGGCGCGGCGGAGTCGTCTGGCACTGCGGCCCCCGCGACCTGTGGGGAAGAGACGGCGCCACCTTCGCGCACGCCGCACGGCTGTCGGTCGGCCCCAAGCCGAAAGTCGCCGACATCCTCGAACAGGGGGAGTTGGCCCTGGCTGACTGCCACGTGGTGTTCAAGCGCACGGACCCGCCCTTTGACATGCGTTACGTCTTCTCCACCTACCTGCTTGACCAGGCAGGCCCCAGGACCGTGGTCTGCAACAGCACACAGGGCCTTCGCGACGCCAACGAGAAGATGATCATCCTGCGCTTCCCCGACCTGATCCCCGCGACCCTGGTCAGCCGCGAGATCGAGCAGATCCACGCATTCCTTCGCGAACAGGGTGGCCGCGCGGTGATCAAGCCCTGGGACGGCAACGGCGGACGCGGAGTCTTCGTGCTCGAGGAAAGCGACCGCAACCTAAATGCCCTGGTGGAGACTTCCACTAACGACGGCAGGACCTATGTAATGGTCCAGGCCTACGTTCCAGAAATCGACCAGGGCGACAAGCGCATCATCCTGGTGAACGGCACACCGGAGGGAGCTTTCGTGCGAATTCCGCCGAAAAATGACCACCGGGGAAATATGCACGTCGGTGCCATCGTCAAAGCCTGTGACATGACCGAACGAGACCACCACATCTGCATTCAACTGGCGCCCTACCTACGGGACAACGGGCTGGTATTCACCGGCATCGACATCATCGGTGACCTGCTCACCGAGGTGAACGTCACCTCTCCCACGGGCATCCAGGAGTGCACGAATCTGTACGGCAGCCACATCGAGTCGCTCATCATCGACGCCGTACTCGCCGCCCGAGAGGCACTATGACTTCCACCATCCAAAAACGCGGCCGCATGCTCACCGGAATCCTGCTTGTCGCCATGCTCCTGCTTCCTGCGACCGGCGACGCCCGGTCCCGCGACCTCAGCGGCAAGGGCTTCACCGGCGAGAATCCGCTGGGCGTCGCCCGCGCCGAGTTCCGCTTCGCCCAGGAGGGCATGGAACTCATCTACGAGAGGCGCTACCTGGAAGCGCTGGAGGTGTTCGAGGTGGCCGGCGTCGAATTCCCCGACTCTCCGCTCGGTTCGGTGGGCCGCAGCCTGGTCTACCAGGCGATGATGATCGAGAACTACGACTTCGCCTGGGACGCGCCCTACCGCAGCGAATTCGCCGAGGCAAAAGACAGCCTGCGCATGGCCCGTCGCAGCGGCCACAACCGCAGTTGGATCTACTTCATGAACGCCGTGCACCTGGGCGTCGACGCCATGTACGACATCCGTAAGGGTGAGTACGTCAGCGCGCTGAACAAGGCCTGGGACGCCATCGAGGACATCAAGAAGCTGCACCGACTGGAGCCGGAGTTCCATGACGCCAAGCTGGCGCTGGGCCTGTACAACTACTGGCGCACCGCGATCACCGAGAGGGTTCCCTACCTGCCACGCTTCGGCAACCACCGCGAAGAGGGACTGCGGCAGATGCGCGAGGCGCGCATGCACGGCTTTCTGTGCAGCGCTCCAGCAAGCATGGCGCTGACCTACAGCTACGTCGAGGGCCGCAAGTGGGCCGAAGCCACCAGCGAAGCTCAGTGGGCCCAGACTCGCTACCCGAACAACATCATCAACCAGATGACGTTGGCACGCGTGTATCGGCAAAAAAAGGACTACAGCAAGGCCCTGGAAGCCTTTGAACGAGTGTTGCAGATCGACCCAGACAACAAGCGCGTGCACTTCCACATCGGTGAGGTCCACTACAAGAGCCGCAACAGCAACGACAAGGCAAAGGCGTCCTACACCCACTACCTGAGCACCGCGCCACCCCCCGAGCTACGCGCCCACAGCTACTACCGCCTCGGCCTGCTCGA
>CAZBDA010000024.1:0-51565 GCA_964490445.1 uncultured Rickettsiales bacterium
GGCGGGTAAATCCTCACCAGCGGCGAGGAGTGGGCCGAGATCTACCGTCCGGGCCGCGGCACGGTGAAAAGCCGTGCCACCTACCACATCTAAAAGATGAACCGACGCCGCTACATCATCATCACGTCGGTGCCCTTCGGTCAGAACAAAGCCACCCTGGTCGAGCAGATAGGTGACCTCATCCGGGACAGCAAGGTGCCGCAGTTGACCGATGTCCGCGACGAGAGCACCGATGACATTCGCATCGTCTGTGAACTCAAGCGAAGCGCCGTCGACACGGTCGCCATGGCCTACCTGTACAAGCACACCAACCTGCAGACCAACTTCCACGTCAACATGACCGTACTCCTGCCTACCAGCAACCCCGAGGTGGGTGCGCCGGCACAGGTGGGGCTGGTCACTATCCTGCGGCACTTCCTGGACTTCCGTTTCGATGTCGTCACGCGGCGCTTCGAGTTCGACCTGGCTCGACTCGAGCGTCGGATCCACATCCTGGAGGGCTTCGCCATCCTGTTCGAGGCACTGGACGAGGCAATCAAGCTCATCCGCGCCAGTGACGGACGCAAGGATGCCGCGAAGCGCCTGAGGAAGCGTTTCCCACTCGATGAACTGCAGACAGACGCCATCCTCGACCTGAAGCTGTACCGCCTGGCGAAGCTCGAAGTCGAGGCCGTGCTCGAAGAGCTGGCCCGACTGGCCGCCGAGGCCAAGCGCATCCGCAAGATCCTCGCCAGTCGCAAGAAGCTCTGGGGAGTCGTACGCGACGAGTTGATGGAGGTGTCGCACACCCACGGCGACGAGCGGCGCACCCTCATCGGCACGGCTACCTCCGACGACTTCGTATTCGATGCCGAGAAGTACATCGTCAAGGAAGACACCTGGGTCATCTTCACCCGCGGCGGCTGGGTGAAACGGCAGCGTGGCTTTACCGATCTGAGCACCATCCGCGTGCGCGAGGGCGACGACGTGTTCTGCGCTTTCCGGGCCAGTACACGCAGCAATGCCGTGTTCTTCAGCGACCTCGGCAAGGCCTATGTGCTCGGCATCGACAAGATCTCCCAGACCTCGGGCTACGGCGAGCCTGTGCAGCGCTACTTCCGGCTGGCAGACGGCGAGAAGATCATCTCCGTCCTATCAATGGATGAGCGCAACCTGCCCGACTACAAGATCACCATCCCCGTTGCCGAGGAGGCGGACGGTCTCGAGGACTCCATCGGCGAGGACTCCCTACCCCCCGATGCCGACGAAGACCTCGACGAAGAGGACACTGAGACCCTGCAGGCAGACTCAGCAGCGCCGCAAGAAAAAGCAGCCACGAAAGAGTCCGAGGACGCCACCGAGAACGAACAGCAGTTCGAGGAGGTCGGCCCGATCGCCGTCGCCCTTACCCGGGCTGGCAAGGGCCTGCTCTTCCCCCTCGACAACCACATGGAGGCCTCGACCCGTAGCGGGCGCAAGTACTGCACCCTGCGCAAGGTCAAGGGCATCACCGACGGGGTGGTGGGTGTCTATCTGCTCACCGACCCAGACCTGAAGATCAGCCTCGCCACCCACAAGGGCCGCGTGCTCGTCTTCCTCGCCGAGCAACTCAAGCTGCTGCGCAGCACCGGCATGGGCGTCAACACGATTCGCCTGGGCAGCGGCGACTACGTCATCGACTTCGCCCTGTCACTGAAGCGCAGCAAGGGGCTGGAAGTCGAGACCTCGCGCGGTCGCCAGGTACGAGTGTCCGAGCGCCGCTACAGCGTCACGCGACGCGGCGGCAAGGGCCTCGAAGTGACCAAGCGCGGCACCCTCACGACCGTGCTGCGTGATGCGACCATCGTGGATCCGCGCGCCGGCCAGGAAGACGACGCGCCGGCGGACCTGGACGACGACCTGCTCGAAGACGAGGACGACGAGTTGCTGGAGAGCGCAGAAGATGGCGACTGAGCCCTCCTACTCTGCCAAGGACATCACAGTCCTCGAAGGACTCGAGCCGGTCCGCAAGCGACCCGGAATGTACATCGGTGGGGTCGGCAAGGACGGCCTGCACCACCTGCTGTGGGAGTTGGTCGACAACTCCGTCGACGAAGCGATGAACGGCTATGCATCGTCCATCAGCGTCACCATTCACGCCGACGGCTGCTCGGCGACGGTTGCAGACAACGGCCGCGGGATCCCGGGGCACGTACACCCGACGAACGCGCGCGCGGCCCTCCAACTCATGCCCACGACTCTGCATGCAGGCGGTAAGTTCGACAACAAGCTGTACGAGACGAGCGGCGGGCTGCACGGCGTCGGCGCCTCGGTAGTCAACGCACTCAGTCAGCAACTGGTCGCCACCGTCAAGCGTGACGACCACACCTGGGAGCAGGAGTTCCGGCGCGGCCAGAGCATCGCGCCGATTCGCAAGAAGGGAAAGTCGCGCGGCACCGGCACCTCCATCTACTTCGTCCCTGACCAGTCCATCTTCGAAGACGTAGCCTTCGACATCGAAGAGGTCGCCGAGCGGCTCGAGACCAAGGCCTACCTCAACGGTGGCCTCAAGATCGTCTTCAAGGACGAGACCAACCAGACCAACCAGACCTTCGAGCACGAGGGCGGCGTCGCCGACCTGATCCAGACTCGTGTCCTCCAGAGCGGCGCCACGCCCACGGTGGACACGTTCTTCGTCCAGCGCAAAGAGGAGCAGGGCTTCCGCCTGGAGGTCGCCGTGTGCTGGACAGACGCCACGAGGGAGCGCGTCTCATCCTACGTAAACACCATCCCAACCCCCGATGGCGGCACCCACGAGGCCGGCTTCCGAGACGCTGTAGTCAAGGCCATTCGCAACTACATCGAGACTCACGACCTGCAGCCGCGAGGTGTGTCGATCGGCGCCGAGGACATCCGCGAGGGGATGGTCGCGGTGGTGTCTACCTTCGTGCCCGACCCGCAGTTCCAGGGTCAGACCAAAGACCGCCTCAACAACCCCTCTGCACGCGGCATCGTCGATGCCATCCTTCGGCCCGACCTCGAGCAGTGGTTTCACCAGAACTCCTCGGTGGGCGAAGCCGTGGTCGGACGCATCATCCAGAGTTCCCGGGCCCGAGCGGCGAGCCGGGCTGCAGCCAGCCAGGTGCGGCGCAAGGCGTCGGTTTCGCACCGGCTCAACCTGCCCGGCAAGTTGGCCGACTGCAGTTCAACCAGCCCCGACGACTCGGAGTTGTTCATCGTCGAGGGTGATTCCGCCGGCGGCTCGGCAAAGCAGGGCAGAGACCGGCGCACTCAGGCGGTCCTACCGCTGCGCGGCAAGGTGCTCAACACCGAGCAGGCCAACATCAGCAAGGTGCTGGCCAACAAGGAGCTCGGCGACGTCATCAAGGCGCTCGGCTGCGGCATGGGCGATCACTTCGACATCGAACGCCTGCGTTACCACAAGATCATCCTGCTCATGGACGCCGACAGCGACGGGCACCACATCGCGACCCTGCTGCTGACCTTCATCTACCGCTACCTGCCGAGGCTCATCGACAGTGGCCATATCTACCTGGCTCAGCCGCCGCTGTACCGCATCATCGCCGGCAAGGAGACGCACTGGGCCCGCAGCGACAACCACAAGACGCACATCCTGGGCTCACTGCGCAAGAACGTGAATCCCGAGGTCACCCGCTTCAAGGGCCTCGGTGAGATGATGCCGGGCACTTTGTACCGGACGACCATGGACCCCGCCCTGCGTAGCATCCTGCAGGTGGCGATCCCCAGCGACCAGGTCCTCGAGACTGACCGGGTCATCGGGGATCTGATGGGCAAGGACCCGTCCAAGCGCTTCGACTTCATCATGGGAAGCGCCGAAAACGTGGTCGCCCTCGACGTCTGAAGTGACCCGGAACTCCGCCCAGCCCCAGGGGCAGCGCTGGCCAGTCCTGGCCCTGCTGGCGCTGGTCGGCACACACATGCTGCTGGCACTGCGCTGGATCGGCATCCAGGAGCTGCCCACCGGCACCCGCGACGAGTTCTTCGTAGTCGCCGAGACCTTCGACATCGCCTGGCAGTTGCAGAACGTTCCCTGGTCCGAACTGGGCGTCTATCCGCTGCTGATCTGGAAGAGCTACTACCCCCTGCTGTGCCGGCTCCCGGGAGTAGTGGCTCTGCTCGGCGGCGGCGACTACGACGCGATGATCATCGGCCAGTGGATCTGGATCCCGGCCCTGGCAGCGGGCACCTGGTTTGCAGCGCGCACGGTACTCAGCCCCTGGGCCAGCGTCACCGCAGTCGCCCTACTGCTCGCGGGCCCCGGGGTGCACGACACCTTCCACCGCTACGAGCCCAACCTCGGCGCGATGGCCATGGCGGCCAGCGTCATGGCGGCCTGGCTGTACAGCCGCGACCTGCAGAATCGCCGCATGGCGCTGTTGATGGGCCTGTTCCTCGGCATGGGACTGCTGTGCGACCGACTCGGCGTCCTTCCCCTGGTCATCGCTCCTGTCGTGGTCTCGCTGGTCCGTTCCAGCTCCCGCAAGGCCACAGCCAAGGGCGTCGCATTCCTGGCCCTGGCCGCCCTCGCCGTCGCCGGCTGGTGGTACATCGACTTCTTCGAGCGCTTCGCCCGCGAGCTCATACCGCAGCTATCCGGAGGAGAGATCTCGGCGGTCGGCAGCGAGTTGGAAGACCGCCCTCCCCTGCTGTTCTGGTGGCTGCATTACCTGCTTCTGTGGCCCGACAGCCAGCTGGGACTGGTCGGCGGCAGCCTGGCCCTGGGTGGCCTCGTCTGGGCCTTCCTGCACCGCCGGGAACCCGCCGTGCGAAACCTGCTCTTGTGGCTGGGCACAGGACTCGTGCTGTTCACCCTGGTCCAGAAGCGCCAACCTTTCTACACGCTCGCCCTGCTGCCCGCGGCCGCCATCTTCGCCGCCGCACTGCTGGCCGCACTTGCACGGCGGCTGGCCCGACCGGGAGTAGCGCTCGGGGTCGTTCTGGTCGCCACGGCGACACTTCCGGCAGTCATCACCAGCAGCGAGCAGATCCCCGACGTGCCGCCCGGTCTGCGCGACTGGCTCTACAACAGCCGCTCGGCCATCCCCCAGCACTGGATCGGCGAGCGATTCGAACTGGGAGCTCCGCCTCAGGACGTCGGTTTGCGGCTCGAGGACAGCCTCGACCTTCTCCGCGCTGAGGGGCTCGAGGACGATGACCTGGTGCTGGTTTTCAGCGACGATGGCATCGTCAACGAGTCGGCGATGTCCACCTTTGGGCGGATCGATCGGCGCAGCGAGAAGGTCCTCGGCCTGACCCTGCATCCCCAGGGAGTCCTCGAGCGGGGCCGCGGCGCCGCAGCCTTGATCTACGTACACGACACGCCCGGATCCTGGCCCCAGGACCGCAACCTGGTGCGCGCCCACGAGCGTTTCTTCGGCTTCGAAGAGCAGTACCGCCCGCTGCTGCCACTGGTCCGCAGCATGCGCGACGGCGCGACCCTGGTCGAGGAGCGAAAACTGCGCATCGAGACTACCCTCAGCAGCTGGCTGCTGAAGGACGGGCAGCGATGACGAAAGCCGATTCCAGCACCGACCCCAGCGACCAGGCAACGGTCCGACTGGTGATGGCCGTCGGCGTGCTCGTGAACCTGCTGGACAGCCTCGACGACCTCGGCATCAAGCCGCGGGGCGCGGCCAACCGGGAAGCCGAAGGCATGCTTCGAGCCATCGGCCCGGCCGCGGTCACCTGCGCACTGCTGCAGGGCAGCGAGACACTGCGAAAGAGCCCCCGCTCCGCGGAGCTGGTGAACCTGTTCGCACACAGCGCTCTGCAGCGCCGGGAGAAGCTCCTCGCTGCCTTCCCGCTGCCGCAGCGCCGGGCCATCGAGCAACGTGAGGGAGAGCGGCAGTGCGGACCCGAGCGGGTCCTGCAACTGTTTGCCGAGGCCCTGTCAGGCATGAAGAAGGGTGATCTGCTGAAGCGCTGGCCCAGCGATGCAGGCCTCGAGCGCCTGGAGTCTGCGGTCGAGGCCGCCAGCCAGGGAGAACCGGTCGACATCGCTGCACTGGAGAGACTGGCTGCAGTTCCGCTGGCTGCAGCCGCGGGCGCAGGCGACAACCAGGGCTCGGAATCGGCCCGCGACGAGTCCGACGCGGGGCCCCTGCCCGAAGACCTGCTGCAGGGGATCGGCAGCGTACTCGCCGGAGTGGGCGCCGACCCGGTCGTCCTCGACCGGGTCCTGGCCGGGATTCTCATTACACCGCCAGCGCCCGAGGGCTACGACGCCGACGAGGGCGGCACCTTGCGGCGAAGCAGCGAGCGAGTCGGCCGCAACGACCCCTGCCCCTGTGGCAGTGGTCGCAAATTCAAGAAGTGCTGCGGGCCCTGAGCGCAGCACTGCGCTCCTGCGGGATTCAGGCTACGATGCGCTCCCTGGAGGTCGAGACAGTCATGCAGAAAGTCATCAGCAGTCTCATCCTGGCGCTGCTCTGCCCGGTACTCAACGGCTGCAGTGAAGACGTCCCCGACGTTGAGTGCGGCTGGGTCCTGCCAGAACCAGCCACCGAGCGCGTGCCGAGTCGCTCGGGCTTCAACCTGCGCGTCCAGGTGCGCGGCATCTACACCGCCGAGGAGTTGCCCGCAGTACGGTTTTTCTCTGACCGTGAGGGAGACAATCCTGACTATCCCAATGGTCTGCTGCTGGAAACCGGCATCGCCATAGACGCGGAGCTCGGCTGCGAAAACGGCTGCCTCGCAGGCGGCCGGCTCGAAACCACCATCTCTCCGGGAGTTCACAACATCACGGCCAGCGCGCTGACCCCGCGTGGCACGGCCGCCTGTGAGGTGACGATCACGGTCACCGCCAACAGTCCTCCCGTGGTGACTGCGGTCACCCTGAGTCCGACCAGCCCTGGAACCGGCGACGACGTTCACTTCACCGCAGAGGTCAGCGACCCCGATGGCGACGACTTCGTGACCTCCAATAGTTGGACCGGGCCCGATGGCAAGGAGCCGCTGTTGGGCGCTTTCCTCACCTCACTTCACACCGAGCTGGGACAGCAGTGGTTGCTCAGTGTGACCGCTGACGACGGCATCGACCGGGGGGACCCCCTGGAGACTGCCTTCAGCATCGCGAACACACCGCCGGACGCACCCACGGTGACCATCGCCCCGGTTCCCGGTCGTGCCAATGCCACCCTTGCCTGCACCGCCACCGACCTGGATGACCCGGACCCCAGCCAGGATCTCGAAGTCTCCTGGAGTTGGCAACAGGACGGCATCGACACTCCTCACAGCAGCAACCACGTCGATCCTGCGGAAACCAGCGCCGGCGAAACCTGGACCTGCCGTGCGGTGGTCAGCGACGGCAGCGACGACTCCGAGCCCGGCGAGGCCAGCACGACCATCCTGGACGACCTGCCGGTGACGTCGCCAGTCGATCTCGACACCGTGGCCCTCATCGCAGGCATCCTGCCCGACCAGTACGTCGGTGACGTCAACCAGGTGGGCAGCCCCGGCGATATCGACGGCGACGGGCTCGCAGAGATGGTGCTCACGGTCAACAACAGTCTGTGCGACACGACATTCCCATTTGCCTGTAACGGCCAGGCTCACGCCTACCTGTTCGCGGGCAGCACATCGGCAGTACCGAGCAGCCTCGGCGACCACACGACGGACCTGCAACCGGCCACGGGCTACCGGGTGCTGGCGCCGTCGCGGGTAGGTGACCTGAACGGCGATGGTGTCGACGACCTGGTACTGCCCTACCGCACCGCCGCGTGGACCCAGACTACCGGGACCAGTGGTGTCTACTTGCTGTTTGGCGACCTGGCGGGCCTGCCCGCTGTGGTCGACCTGGAGACCGACGCCGTCAAGATCACGGCCACTTCGGAATCCGCGGGCACCCTGATAGGCCAGCAGCCTTGCCCGGTAGGTGACCTCGATGGTGACGGCTTCGATGACCTGGCCATCACGGCCCCTGGTCACAGCAACGCACGGGGTTCCCTGTTCGTCATCTACGGGCACCCAGGCAATTGGATCAGCGGCTACAGCCCAGGTTCGTTGCAGCCGGGCTTCCAGGTAACCGGCGGCCCTGAGAACCTCGCCGAAGGCGACGTCGGCAATGGCCTCGGCCAGGCCTGTGCCGGGCCTATCGATCTCAACGCGGACGGCCGCCATGACCTGGCTGTCAGCGCCCCGCGCGGCGGTGTTGTCGGGGGCGGCTGGGTGCTGGTGTTCTTCGGCAGCGACCTACGCTGGAGCGGTGAGATCAATGCCTCGATGGCGGACATCATTATCTCCGGAGAAGACATCATCTCACCCACCCCCACCTACCAGACCACCACCTTCGGCTTCTCCATGGCCGCTCTCGGCGACTACGACGGGGACGGCGTCGACGACATGGCGATCTCGGGTCTCGGCCCGCTCGACGAAGACGAGCACGAGGCAGGCACCGTGTGGATCGCCTCGGGCGGTGACCCCAACATGCTGGGCAGCGTCAACGCGAGCGATCTCTCCTACCGCATCGAGGGAGAGGGCAACATCGGCTTCTGCGGTCATTCAACCGGCGTCGACCTCAATGGCGACGGGCTCGGCGACCTCGCCTGTGGCGATACCCGGGCTGACGACGCGGTCGAGTTCGACGTGCCGGGCACCCCCTCCGTGCGGGTATTCACCGGTTCCCTGGGCAGCATTGATGCGACACGCAGCTACAGCAGTGCAGAGTTGGTCTTCACCGCCGCCGCCTCAGACCACCGGATCGGCACCTCGCTGGCACGCCTCAGCGACCGCGATGGGGACCTGTACGATGAGCTCCTGATCGGCGCGCCCGGGGCAGACGTCCCCCACACCGACACCGGTGGCGTCTACCTGGTTGACCTGAACCCCTGACCGGGAGGCCCGTGACCACCAAGCGACGGCGCGCACTGTTCGTCCTCTGGACGCTGGCAGTTGCCCTGCTGCTGCTGGAGGTAGTGCTGCGTATGGGTGCGGTCCTGGTCGACGAGACGCCAACAGCAGCCGAAGTAGACCACGACGCTTTGCGGGTTCTTGCCCTGGGCGACTCCTGGGTCTACGGGGCCGAAGCGCCCCGGGGCCAGGGCTTCGTCGACGTAGTTGGCAAGCGTCTGCCAGAGTTGTCCAATGGGCGCTCTGTCCAGTTGTTCAATTATGGCCGCAACGGCTCCAACACTGCCCACGTAGCGCTCACCGCGATGGACGAGGCGCCGCGACTGAGACCCGAGTTGATCCTGGTTCTGGTGGGCCAGAACAACGCCAGCAACTTCTACCGCGTTGCCGAAGTCGAGGAACGGCTCGGCAGGACCCCTCCATCCGGTGGACTGACCGAGGGCCTGCGCATCCTGAAACTGGCCCGCATCCTGTGGGCCAACTACCAGGGCAGCAGCGGCTACCTCGCAAAGGAGCAGGAGCGCGCCCGGCAATTGCCCGAGATCCCGGCCATCAAGACCGACGAGTGGGGCAGCCCGGTGGCCAATGTCGGGCCCCTGCTGGAATCGGCCGCCGCCCGGGGCTACCTGACCCGCAAGGTCTTCGAGGACCCGCAGAGCACCGGCGACCCCACCACGGATCTCGGCTGGGACCTCCTCTACAAGGCGACACGACACGACTTCACTGCAGCGGATGAGGCGGCGAAGGCCCTGTGCGCGGAACGAAACTGGTCGCTACAACCAGCGGGTGCCTCGGCGCCAAGCGCCGGGGGACCGGGCGACGTCGTCGGCCGCTATGCCCTGCTGCGGCTTGCCCGTGAACGCGGCGACTGGAGGGGCGTCCGCTACCACGGAGGTGCACTGCTCGATGCAAGAAAGCGCAGCGTCCTGACCGACCTCGGAGCCGCAGAGGCACGCCTGCTGGCCGGCGACTGGCGCACGGCACGAGCCCTGCTCACGGCGGCCCACAACCGATTGCCGGGCCTGGGTGACACCATCGACCTCGCCGCTCGCTTCACTCCGCAGGCTCGCGATGCCCAGGTCTACGAGGCACTGGAGTTCGAGCCCCTGGCGCCGGGTCTGGCCCACGAGCAGGCGCGGTTCCTGGCGATGACCCACGATTTCGAGGGCGCTGCGCAGGCCCGCAGTCTCTGGCTCGCCGAACACCCCGACGATCTGCAAGTAGCAGTCGACCAGGGACACTGGTTGCTCGAAATGGGCCGGCTCGACGAAGCCGACACCCTGCTCGGAATCACTCCACCGCCGGAAGGAGTGCCCCCCAAAGAACCATCCAGCAAGGACCCCCACCTGTGGCGCTACCACCTGGCTCGCGTGGCGGAATCCGGCAACCGCGAGCAAGTCCTCGCGACCGTAGCCACAGCCCTGGAGCGGGCCGATGCGGACGCCGCCTTACTCGACCTGGCCACACAGGTCCTGTCCAGCCACGAGGCCTGCGACCTGTTGCCCGGAGTCGCCACGAAGTGGTACCTCGCTCGCGGCGACAGCAACGCCTACGCGCAACGGCTGGCGCCCTGCATTCCGAGCGGCGAAGCCGCACACCATCTCACCGGCCTGCGCGAGGACTGGGGGCCACTCGGAGACCCCGTGTCCTGGACCGCACTCGTCAAGGCCGGGCACCGCCCCTTCGCCCTGCTGTACCGAGACCTCGACCTGGTGCTGAACACTGCCCGCGAGGTGGGCGCAGAGGTGATCCTGCTCAACTATCCCAATCCATCAGAGGACCACGTCGTGCTGCGTGACGTGCTGGGTGACTACTCCTCGACACGAGCTGTGCACTACCTCGATCTGTGGTCGCTGTTCTCGCAGCGCTTTGACCCAGAGCAATGGCAGGAGCACCTCGGGCCGAACGGCCACTGCAATGCCGCAGGCTACGAGATCATGGCCGGCTACATCATCGATTTCATCGCGAAACGGCAGGTGCTGGCAGAGGCAGCCCGCCGCGAGTAGACTCTGGCGCCCGACGACACAACCGAACCTGAACTGCTGCAACGAATAATGAACGAAAACGGCATGGACCTCTGCAATCCCAGTGAAGAGCACCGCATGCTCCGGGAGATGGTGCGGGACTTCACCAACAACAAGGTGGAGCCCCAAGCCGAAGAACATGATGAAAGCGGCACGCTGAACCAGGAGCTGTTCCGCGAAGTTGCGGCTTTGGGCCTGCTCGGAATCACGGTTCCAGTAGAACACGGCGGCGGCGGCATGGATGCCACTGCGGCCGTCATCGTCCACGAAGAGTTGAGCCGGGCAGACCCGGGCTTCGCCCTCGCCTATCTCGCTCACAGCGTGCTGTTCGTAAACAACTTCTACCAATGCGCAAATCCCGCACAGCGCGAGCGCTACCTGCCTCAGGTTCTCAGTGGCGAGTTCGTCGCGGGCATGGGCATGACCGAGCCCGCTGTCGGCACCGACGTGCTGGGCATGACCAGCACCGCCGTTCGAGACGGAGACCACTACATCCTCAACGGTCGCAAGACCTTCATTACCAACGGCCCTGATGGCTTCTGCTTCCTGGTCTATGCGCTGGTGAATGGCCGCATCAGCTCATTCGTAGTCGACCGGGACTGCCCCGGCTTCAGCGCCAGCGCCAAGATCCCCAAGATGGGCATGCGCGCCTCAACCATGGGCGACCTGGTCTTCGACGACTGCCGGGTTCCCGCAGACAACCGGCTGGGTGAGGAAGGCAGCGGCATCACCCACATGATGCGTAACCTCGAGATTGAGCGGCTCACGCTGGCAGCCATGAGCCTCGGGATCGCCGATCGCTGCTGCGAGATCATGATTCGCTATGCCACCGAACGTCATGCTTTCGGCAAACCGCTGACTGAGTTCGGCCAGGTGCAACGCTACATAGCCGACTCCTACGCCGCCACAGAGGCCGCTCGAGCGCTCATCTACAGCACAGCTCGCTCGGTGGGACCAGGCACCCGCAATCGCATCGGCACCGATGCCTGCAAACTGTTCGCAGCTCCGGTCGGCAAGGCCGTGGCCGACAACGCCATGCAGGTTCTCGGCGGCTACGGCTACTGCCAGGAATACAAGGTGGAGCGACTGCTACGGGATGCAAAGTTGCTGGAGATCGGCGGCGGCACCCTCGAAAGCCACCAGAAGAACCTGACCAAGGACCTCGCTCGCCAGATCGCCGACTGATGCAGCGGCGGCTGGTACTCGCTTCCACTGCACCCTGGCGCGCGGACCTGCTGCGGCAATTGGGTCTGCCCTTTGTCCAGGCCGACCCCCAGTTGGACGAGCGGCCCTGGAAGCAGCGTGGCCTGCCACCCAATGAATTGGTGACCGAGCTGGCCCTGGCAAAGGCGCGCGCGCTGGCCGCGGCCTACCCCGATGCTCTTCTGCTAGCTGCTGACCAGGTCGCAGTGTTCGAGGGCACCGTGCTGGGCAAACCGGGCAGCTTCGACGCGGCGGTCGAACAACTCCTGATGCTGTCGGGGCACAGCCACGATCTCGTCACCGGACTCGCGCTCCATGATGCTCCCAGTGGCCAGGCTCAGACGACGGTGGTGGTCCGCACGATGACGATGCGGACGCTAAGCCGGCAGGCTGCCGAAGACTATGTTCGCCATGATTCTCCGCTGCAGTGCGCAGGGTCCTACCGGATCGAGGCACTTGGAATCGCACTGTTCGAGCACATTGATGGCGACTCCAGCGGCGTGGTGGGTCTGCCACTGATGGCAGTGACTCGGCTGCTCAAGGCCGCTGGACTCGACCCGCTGGCAAGCTAGTCGGCGAAGAACCTGGTGAGTTCCTCGCTTCGCCGACGCGCATCCGCCATTCCCAGTTCCATCATCTCGATGCAGAAGGCTGGCTCGAACAACAGGTAGCTGAGCGCGTCGCTCTCCGAGCTGGAACCGACCCGAGCCAGGAAGCGCAGGAAACGCCCGGTGCCATCGTCCACCCCGTCACGCTGGGACGCGCCGACATGCTGCATCGCCATGCAGCCGAGATCTTCACTCGGTGAGATGCTGAGCGTCCCTACTTCACGGTAAGCGATACCGCCTTCCTCGCTGATTCGTTTGCCCAACTCGCTGTCGAAGTCATCGCCGAAGTTGCCGCGGCCCCAGCGAAGCAGACGATTGATGCGCTCCACCCGCTCCGCTTCGTAAGCAGTCCGGTCCAGCAGGATGGCATTCATGGTCTTACCGAGCACCTGTCCCCAGGTGGGGGCATCGCCCCCCCTGTCTTTGGCGATCTCCTCCGCCTCCTCGAAGCCGACCTTCTTGCGCAGGCTGATCACCAGGACGCGCTCTGCACCGAGCCGAATCGCCGGCCGCAGAGGTGCTTGCTGACCGAGCCCGCCGTCGAGGTAGTACCGCCCGCCCACCTCCACAGGCGGAAAGATCAGCGGAATCGCGGCAGAGGCAAGCACGTGACGGGCACTCAGAGTGACTGGCATCGGCCGCACCTGCGGATTGCGGCTGAGCCACACTTCGCTAGCCTGGCGGCCTCCCTGAATGAAAACGATGTTCCGCGACGTAGCAAGCTCTGTCGCCGTGATGGCAACGGCACTGAGCGAGCCGCTGTCGATAGACTCACCAATCCCCTGCCAGTTCAACTCGTTGTGAAGCATTCGGTGCAGCGGAGCGGCACTCAGCAGGGCGATCTGAGCCGACTTCTCACGCCGGCGAAGCATCGACAGGGGGCCCTTCCAGAGGCGGTCGACGCCGAACTCGTAGACCTGCGCTATGTGCAGCTCACGCCACCGCCTCGCCAGTTCCTCAACGGCGCGACGCAGGTCCGAGGCGGCAGAGGCGAGGAAGGCGGCGTTGATGGCACCCGAGGAGGTGCCTACGACAATGTCGAAGTGAACGGGTTGGCTGAGCTTCTCAGGCAACTCTTCGACGATATAGCGCAGGACGCCAACCTCGTACGCGCCACGCGCGCCACCGCCTCCCAGAACCAACGCTCTCCGAACCATCTCGGCGATTATAGTGCCCCGCGGCTGAGTGGATGGATGCCACCCTCCACACGGACCTGCAACGAGTTCCCCTCGTGCCCGATCTTGCCAGGCACCACGGGCTTCCTATGCCTGCCGACAACCACGGCTGGCCGCTGCTCAGCCGAACCTCCTATCAAGACTTCCTTGCCGCTGGGCCCTGCGGAGCCAGTCAACCGGCTTATCCACAGATCCTGACCCCCTGTGGATAGAGTTTTCCACACCTGTGGATGGCGGCGGCTAAGTGTGCGTAACCACATCATCTTGTGTGGATTGACAATTCACACCACAACATATGGTGCTTTTTCCGTTGACGCTCCCTGCTGCCCTCTATAGCATTGGCCATCTACGGGGAGATTCGGTAATTCGCGTCATGGTCTGGCGCATCCGAAATTCGACACCACTCTCCTGGATCCAACGAGCAATGCCGGCCCGAAGGGGGCCAACGGAGGAGTGAGGATGACAATTTCGCGACGGTTCACCACGGTGTCGGAGGACGCATACCAGGAGCTTCACTTTGTGCCCCGGCGCTCGGAGATCAGGAATCCCAATGGTTCCATAGTATTCCTGCAGGAAGACGTCATGGTGCCGGATAGTTGGTCGCAGGTAGCCACTGACATCATGGCCCAGAAGTACTTCCGCAAAGCCGGCGTACCCGCCGTCACCCGCCGAGTAGCCGAGGATGGCGTGCCCGAGTGGTTGCAGCGCAGCGAAGCCGACCGCGATGCGCTGGCGAAATTGTCCAAAGACGAGCGCTACCTCGGTGAGCGCGACAGTCGCCAGGTATTCGAGCGCCTCGCAGGTTGCTGGACATACTGGGGTTGGAAGAACGAGCACTTCGCCGACGAAGAGGAGGCCCGCAGCTTCTACGACGAATTACGCGCCATGATGGCATCGCAGATCTGCGCGCCCAACTCCCCGCAGTGGTTCAATACCGGCCTGCACTGGGCCTACGGCATCGACGGCCCGGCCCAGGGCCACCACTATGTTGATGAGTTCACGGGCCGAGTGCGCAAGAGCCGTTCAGCCTACGCGCGGCCACAGCCTCACGCCTGCTTCATCCAGTCGGTCACCGACGACCTGGTAAAGGAAGGCGGCATCATGGACCTGTGGACGCGCGAGGCGCGCCTGTTCAAGTACGGCTCCGGCACCGGCAGCAATTTCTCGCACATCCGTGGCGAGGGTGAGCCGCTGAGCGGTGGGGGCCGCTCATCGGGCCTGATGTCCTTCCTCAAGATTGGTGACCGCGCTGCCGGCGCCATCAAGTCGGGCGGCACGACGCGCCGCGCCGCCAAGATGGTCATCGTCGACATCGACCACCCCGACATTGAGACCTACATCAACTGGAAGGCGGTCGAGGAGCAGAAAGTTGCCTCCCTGGTCACAGGCAGCAGGCTCAACCAGCTGCACCTCAACGCCATCATGCAGGCTACCCTCGACAGCGACCTCGGAGAGGATGTTCGCTACAACCCGCGCCTCAACGAGGAGTTGAAGCAGGCAGTCCGTGAGGCTCGCAGAGCACTGGTCCCCGACAACTACATCTTCCGAATCATCCAGTACGCCCAGCAGGGCTACACCGAAGTGAAGTTCCCAGTGTTCAACACCGACTGGGACAGCGAGGCCTATGGCACCGTCGCGGGCCAGAACTCGAACAACACGGTGCGCGTTTCCAACGACTTCATGGAATCCGTTCGCGACAAGAGCGACTGGCAGTTGCGGCGCCGAACCGACGACGAGGTCAGCAAGACTCTGCCTGCCGGCGACCTCTGGGATCAGATCTGCCAGGCCGCCTGGGGTTGCGCCGACCCCGGACTTCAGTTCGATACCACCATCAACGAGTGGCACACCTGCCCCGAAGGGGGCCGGATCCGCGGCAGCAACCCCTGCTCGGAGTACATGTTCCTGGACGACACAGCCTGCAACCTGGCGTCTCTGAACCTGATGCGCTTTTACGACACCGAGACGCACACCTTCGACCTCGAGTCCTACCAGCACGGCATCCGGCTGTGGACCCGGGTCCTCGAGATCTCGGTAGCCATGGCACAATTCCCCAGCGAGGCCATCGCCAAGCTGTCCTATGACTACCGCACGCTGGGCCTGGGCTACGCCAATCTGGGCGCACTGCTCATGGTAATGGGCCTGCCCTATGACAGCCCCGAGGCGCGCGCCATCTGCGGCTGCCTGACGGCGATCCTGTGCGGTGAGTCCTACGCCCAATCGGCGCAGATGGCCGAGCAGCTCGGCCCCTTCGCCGCCTACGAGGCGAACAGGGACCACATGCTGCGGGTGATCCGCAACCACCGGCGAGCCGCCTACAACGCAGACCCCTCAGACTATGAAGCTCTGAGCACCTTGCCGGTGAGCATCTCCGAGGAGCACGCTCCTGCCGACCTCCTGGCTGCAGCCCGACAGGCATGGGATCGCGCCCTCGAACTCGGCCAGGCGCACGGCTATCGCAACGCTCAGGTCACCGTGATCGCCCCCACCGGCACGATCGGCCTGCTCATGGACTGTGATACCACCGGCGTCGAACCCGACTTCGCCCTGGTGAAGTTCAAGAAGCTGGCTGGCGGCGGTTACTTCAAGATCATCAACGAGTCGGTGCCTCCAGCACTACGTCATCTCGGCTACAGCGATGCAGATATCCGCAAGATCGTCGACTACAGTCGCGGCCACGGCACCCTGCTGAACGCGCCCGTCATCAACCACGACACTCTGCGCAATCGCGGCTTCGATGATGTCGCCCTGGCCAAGGTCGAAGACGTCATTAGCACGGCATTCGACGTGAAGTTCGCCTTCAACCGGTTCATCCTCGGCGACGACTTCTGCAAGGACGAGCTTGGCCTGAGTGCGGCGCAACTCGAACTCCCTGACTTTAATCTCCTGAAGGCACTCGGCTTCAGCGATCAGGAAATCGGAGACACCAATCGCTACGCCTGCGGCACGATGATGCTGGAGGGTGCGCCAGGTCTGAAGGACGAGCACCTGCCGATCTTCGACTGCGCCAACAAGTGTGGCCGTGAGGGCCAGCGCTTCATCCCATACGAGGCGCACATCTACATGATGGCCGCTTGCCAGCCCTTCATCTCGGGCGCTATCAGCAAGACGATCAACATGCCCAACAACGCCACCATCTCCGACGTCAGCACGGCCTACAACCTCAGTTGGAAATTGGCGCTGAAGGCAAACGCGCTGTACCGAGACGGCAGCAAGCTGAGTCAACCACTGTCGGCTCTGTATGCACAGGATCTGTTCAGCGACGAAGAGCTGGACGAGGCACGCGAGGCCATGGAGTTGCCTCCTGCGGCCGCGGCGGCAGCCATTGCCGAGAAGGTCGTCGTTCGATACCTGGCGCGGCGCCGGCGACTGCCAGACCGTCGTCGTGGCTATACCCAGAAAGCCATGGTGGGTGGGCACAAGGTCTTCCTGCGCACCGGCGAGTATGGCGACGGCACCCTCGGAGAGATCTTCATCGATATGCACAAGGAAGGCGCTGCCTTCCGCTCGCTGATGAACTGCTTCGCCATCGCTGTGTCGGTGGGCCTTCAGCACGGTGTACCGCTGGAGAAGTATGTGGACCTGTTCGTGTTCTCCCGCTTCGAGCCCAATGGCCTCGTCATGGGCAACGACCGGATCAAGATGGCGACCTCGGTCATCGACTACCTGTTCCGTGAGCTCGCAGTGTCCTACCTCGGGCGAAACGAGTTGGCCCAGATCAGCGAAGAAGACCTGCGCGCTGACGCTGTGGGTCGCGATGAGCCCGAGTGGAACGAAGAGGAGATCCTCCAAGAGGGTGTGCTGTTCCCTGCGGTAGACGTGGACGAAATGCCGGCCGGGTCGAGCGGATTCGACCGCCGAGCCGCCCACAGTCACAACAGTCTGCCAACCGTGCGACCGGTTGAGACTGTCGCAGAGCAGGGACTGCATGCTGGCGGCGGCGGAAACTCCGGTGGTGCTCCGGCAAGTAGCAGCATCCGAGACGCAGTTGCGCTGGGCTTTACCGGCGACTCCTGCGAGAACTGCGGCGCCATGCAGATGGTACGCAACGGCTCCTGCCTGAAGTGCATGGCCTGCGGCTGCACCACCGGCTGCAGCTAGCGCCGCAGCCAACATCCCATAGACGCCGCCGGAGCTGACTTCGGCGGCGTTTGTGCGTCCGGAGTCGGGACTGCGGCTGCGGCATTCGCTGACAATTCAGGCTAGGCTCCCTCTCGTGCTCGAGCCCTGGTCCCCAGCATCTCTCGCATCCTCGCCGCACAGGATCGTCCAGGTCCGCACCGGCTTCGATCTCGAACCCGCCCTGCCAGACCCCGCACCCGCCTTCGCCGATCCCGAAGGTGCCTTGCACCCCGCGCTGCTCGAGGGCCTCGCAGCTCTGCCTCTGCATAGCTATCCAACACCCGCTGCCCGCTCGGCGCTGGTTTCCCAGCTTCTTTCTGAACCAGGCCGGCCCGATCTGTCCGATCCACAAGACCCCTTCATGCTGGTCTACCGTCACACCGTACACAAGGACATGGAAGCGGAGGTCACCGGCAACCTCGCCCTTCTGCTGGTCCGTGGGCTGATGGCCCAGGTGCAGCGCCAGCACCGGCCGCAGCTTCCCGATCCTGCCGAAGCCCTCCTCGATCCCGACAACGACCCGTGGCGGCATCGGCGAGCGCGGCTCTACACCTCCGACTGGGAGCCGTTGTGGATTGAAGTCGAGGCAGCGGCAGGTCAGTGCGGTAACAGCGACGTGTTCGGATTCGAGCGATGCAACATTCTTGCCGCGCACCGCTGGCTGGCCATGTACCGCGCCTGGTGGGGTGCAGCAGGCCTACTCGACGCTACCGAACTCTGCCCCACAGAACCAGAGACCTGCGACGCCCTCGACGCCGCCCTCGCCGAGGTCCGCAGAACCTGCGCACGAAGCCTGGACTTGGCCGACGAAGACCCCAGCATTGCATCGTTGTTGGGGGCTGCCATCAAATCCGGTTGCGGCGCCGAGCGCTCCTTCATGGAAGCCACCGGGAGCCGGCCCAGCGAAGGCCTCATCAGCGCCCGCTGGCTACTCAACCAGCAACTTCGCTCCTTACGCCATCTGTCCCTGGCAACCCGCGAGCACTCCCTTCGCTTGCACGCCCTGATGCGAGCCAGCGACGTCGCAAGGGTTGCCGTGCAGATCGCCTACCGTGCGGCCCTTATGGACCTGTGGCTGAGCGACGTGCGCGGAACCAGCAGCCGAGAGCTAGAAGACCAACTGGTAGCCCTACCAAGCCCTCCCCACCAAACCACCCTGGGTGCCGGGCTCGGTCGGGTACAGGGAGCCGTACTGGTAAGGCGCCTGCGTCGTGGCGAGGAGGCAGGCGCCCTGCAACTAGCCGAAGCCGCCCTGCAACTAGCACCCGAGGAGCTGGCCGTCCGGATGGCCTGGAATGACCTGCGCTTCCAGAATCGGCCCAGCTGGGACAACAGCCTGCTCAGTTCCCTACGCGCCGAACAGGAACGCTGGGAGAGCCTTCCGGTCCTCTTGATGGGAACGAAGGTTGCTGATCTACTCGGAGAACAGAGCCGGGCCCGCTGGTTCAGGGAGCACCTGCTCCAGCGAGCCCTGCACACCGACGGTTTCGGGCCCTGGGCGGTGGTCGTCATGGAGACCCTGGCGCGGGTACCTGGACGCGACGCACGCCTACTGCTGGAAACCCTGGAAGACCTCGCTACGACGCTCAAGGTCGCTCCTGACTCCGCCACCTGGGTCCTGTTCGCCAGCAAGGACCCAGAGCTTCTACAAGCCGCCTTCGAAGACCTCCGTACCGCAGTCAGTGAGGCGCTCGAAGACATCGACCAGGCGGAGAACCTCGTCCCGACGCAGCTGTCCGGGCCCGGCCGCAAGAGCCAGGCCTCGGCCTGGCAACAGTTGGTGAACAAGAAGCTTCCTGCGGCTGGAGGCTCAGACTTCCCCGGCGCTGCGTGGTCCCGGATCCAGGAAATTCGCGCAGCGGCACCAGACCTGAGGAAGGCGCCACTGGCCGCAGAAATCCGGGCCCTACAGGAACTGCTCTCCAGGGCAGCAGACATTCTCGCCCAGCAGCAGGAGGCCCGGGACCGGCAGAAGGAGCAGGGCAACGACGAGGGGGCAGAGGACAGTTCGGCGGAGATCAACCGGGCCTGCGAACAACTCGCGGAGGTGATGACGCAGCTCGCCGGCTACCTGCACGCACCCAGCCAGGATGCAGCCGACACCCTGGCCGGATGGCTCAACGAACAGATCGATCCACTCCGGGTAGCAATCCGAGAACCGCGGGCGCTGCACCTGGAAGCAGAACTCAGCCGGCTCACTGCCGTCGCTCGAGTCCAGGATCGCCAAGACCTGATCTCGGCGGGATCTGAGGCACGCGCTGCGATCGCGCGTGCCCGGACTGCCTCCGACGCAGACTCAGCGTTCAGCGAGATCGACCTCCAACTGGGGGAGCTGCGCGGCGCCCTCTACGAAGTGCCCGCCGAACGCCCCAAGGGAGCGACCCCCGACAGCCAGGCAAGCGGGATCATGGTCATCCACGAAGAGTTCGAGCATTTCTCCTGCCAGGAACTCGGCATGCTTCCCGACGCACTCCGAAGGGCCCAGGAGATGATCCGGCTATTCAACCTCAGCGGTGGGCGACGCGACCGCAAGCGGCTCAAGGGGAAGCATGTACGCGACTTGTTCGAGCTACGACACCGCACCGCCCGAAGTGGCGGACTGCGGGTCTTCTACCAGCGCGATGGCCGTGGCTGGCAGGCGCTCGCAGCGATGAGCAAGTACGACGACCGCCAGCAGCGCGAAGCCATCGAGCGGATCCGGCACCACTTCCAAGCCGGCGCGTGATCGCCCGCGGGCCCGCCGACCAATCCGGCTGGAAATCCTGCGCAAGCGACCTACCTTTAGTGAATACGAGGACCAGTAGTCTCTGGTTTTCCTAAACAAGCTGCGCGGAACCACCGATGAGTAGAACGACACAGCTCCCTGTGGGAGTGAAAGAGAGATGCCATGGCACGGCCCCGCGCCTGGGAGACGCTGACCGACATGAGTTCCTTCGACCGAGGACTGCGCGCCATCTTGTGGCTCAACCTCGTCGATGCCCTGGGCACCCTCACCTGGCTGCAGATGGGACTCGCTACCGAAGCCAATCCCGTCATGGCCTGGGCACTGGAGCTTGGCCCGGCCGTCTTCATCTTGAGCAAGGTGGCCCTGGTCTGCCTGGCTGTCGGACTGCTCTGGCGGCATCGGCGCAACGGCGGTGCCCGCCTGGCCCTGGTCCCGGTCGCCATTCTGTACGCACTCGTAGTGGGAACTCACATTGGCTTTGCGATGTACCAGAGTTGGCAGGCATCTCCAGTCCAACTTGCCCTGGGACTCGTGTCATGAGCCGACGGCCCGGCAAACCCTATGTCTCGGTTCAAGCAGCCGCCGACGCCTATTGCCAGGCCTTCCCGAAGGTGCAGTCCTCTTCATCCGCCTGCCAGTGCCCCACCTGCGAGCCGACAACTTCCGATCCCAGCCTGGCGGGCAGGCGCCGCGGCTCTGCTCCACTGCCCAGCCCAGGCGACACGAATCGTAATGCTATCGGCTCTCTGCAAGCTCGCAGGCGACCGACCGGCCAGCCCCGAATCCGGCGACCGAAGCCGTCGTAGATTCCTCCCTGAGAAGGGCCCACAGAAGCAGGATTCACGATAGTATTCGTCGATGCTAATCGACGACGCGCTCACCTTCGCCCGGGTCGCCCTGGAAACGGACGCACTGAGCCTGGAGGAGTTGCTCGTCGGCATAGCCGAGTGGGGTCGAGATGGTGGCCGGGACCCGCTGCGTACCGCGCTGGTCCGCAAGGGCGTCCTCAGCGAAGAAGCGGCCCTGGATGTCGCGCGTTCGACAGTCTTTCGGCCAAATGGCGACCAACAGCTAAAGCGCTCCTACGAACTGGGCGAGACCCTCGGCCGCGGTGCCAATGGCGTCGTTCACCTCGCCGTCGACAGCAACCTGCGGCGCGAGGTCGCCCTGAAGATGCACAGTCGCGGTGCCGAAATCAGCGACGTCGAATTGCTCCGCTTTACCCACGAGGCGCAGGTAACAGGCCAACTGGGTCACCCGGGCATCGTTCCGGTTCACGACCTCGGCAAGCTGCCAGACGGACGTCACTACTACACCATGCGCAAGATCGAAGGTGAAGACCTCAAGGAGGTGTTTACTGCGCTCAAGGCAGGCGACAACGAGGCACGCGAGCACTGGACCGCCAACCGCATGGTTCGCAAGTTGCTACAGGTCTCAGAGGCCCTCGCCTTCGCCCACGACCGCGGCGTGATCCATCGCGACATCAAGCCGGCCAACATCATGATCGGCGACTGGCGCAACCGCAGAGCCTACGGTGAAGTCCTGCTTTTGGACTGGGGAGTGTCACGCGTCATCGGCCAGGCCACGGACGGCAAGAGGCCTGTCGACACATGGCGCAGTGTCGGCGGCGACGATCTCACCATCGACGGCACCGTTGCCGGCACCCCCGCCTACATGGCGCCCGAACAGGCCCGCGGCGACATCGACGCCATCGGCCCAGCCGCAGACGTGTACAGCGTCGGGGTCATCCTGTACGAGTTCATGTGCGGCAAGAGGCCGTTCCGCGCCCGCAACATCCAGAGCCTCCTGGACATGGTCATCAGTGACCCCATCGTGGCCATCGGCGACCGGGAACTGCAATACCACCCGCGGCGCCCAGAACTCGAGAACCTGTGCATGCGCTGTCTCGAGAAGAGGCCCGAAGATCGCTACGCCGACGGAACAGCACTGGCCCAGGCACTGGAAGACTTCCTCGACGACGACAAGGCGCAGAAGGAGGCCGAGCAGCTCACCGCTCGCGGCATCGCTGAATTACAGGCATACGAAGTAGCATCGGACCGGGCCCGCGAGGAGGAGGCGAAGCTGCGCCGAATGGAGGAAGACCTACCGCCCTGGGCACAAACCGAGGAGCGCGTCGCGGTAGGACAGCAGACCGACGAGTGGAGCAAGCAGCGCAGCGAGCGTGACGACCGCTACGACACAGCCCGCAGTTCCCTGAAGATCGCGCTGGAGTACCAGCCCCACCACCAACCGGCCAGAGAAGCTCTGGCCAGGTTGTTTCTGCGTCGTCTGCGCGAGGCCGAAGAGCGTGGCAAGGATGCCCGTTGGCTGCGCGACGAGATACGACTGCACAACCCCACCCTATTGGCGGAAGACTCGACGGCATTGCGGGTTCAGACGGAGCCACGCGGGGCCCGAGTGACCTTGTTTCGTCTCGGCGAACAGGATCGGATCCTGACACCTGAGTTGGCACAACCACTGGATCTGACACCCGTCGACGCCCACAGGCTGGACACAGGCTCCTATACGCTGCAACTCGAACACGAGGGATACACTCCCGTCACGGCAGCGCTGCACACCAGCACCAGGCGGAGCAGCAAGGAGATCGAGGTGAGCCTGCGCCTGCCGCGTCTCGACGAAGTCGCCGACGGCTTCAAGGTGGTCCCGGCGGGCTGCTTCCGGCGCGGCGGCGACCTCCGCTCCATCGACGGCGCCAAGCCCGAGTTGGTATCTCTGCCCAGCTTTGCAATCGCCAGGCACCCGGTCACCCAGGGGCAATTCCAGCGCTGGCTGGGCTCCGGAGTTCCTGGCGCAGAGGTGGCCGAGAGCTTCGGCTGGTGGGCGGATCTCACCGGTGTGCCCGACCGAGAACGAGCAAACCTCCCCGCGCTCGGGGTCCCCCTCGAGCATGCCCAGGCCTACGCCACGTGGCTTGCCGACAGCACGGGATACCGCTTTCGTCTGCCGCAACACGACGAGTGGGAAAAAGCCGCCCGAGGAGCCGACGGACGCATTTACCCCTGGGGCAACCGCTGGGTCGCTACCTTCTGCAACGGGCCCGAGGCCTTTGCTGACTCGCCGCGACCACGACCAGTGGGCTCAGCTCTCGAAGATTGCAGCGTCTACGGTGTCTGCGACCTCGCGGGTGGGGTGCGCGAGTGGGTAAGCGGCGAAGTCCCGCACCGCCCCGAGCGGGCCTGGTTGCGTGGTGGGTCCTGGCAGTCACACCCGAGCCAGGCCCGAATCTGCAGCCGTACCAGCCTGCCACGCACCACCCGCGATCGCACTGTAGGCTTCCGCCTCGTCCACGAACTCGACCTGTAGTACTCGACCGAGATAAGCTGTCGCCCATGGCTAAGGGTACCCACAAGACCACCTCCTTCCTGGACTCTCTCGACGCTGACGACCGCACCGCGTTGTTGAAGCTCAGCACTACCCGCCCCTTCGCTTCAGGCGAGATCCTGATCCTCGAAGGCAGCGAGGGCAGCTCCATGCTGGTCATCGGCAAGGGTTCGCTCGAAGTAACTCGCGGCGAGGTGAGTCTCGCCAAGCTGAGCAAGGGCTCGGTAGTCGGCGAGATGGCGCTGCTCGATCCGGCGCCGCGTTCGGCATCAGTGGTGGCAACCAGCAAGGGCGAAGCCTACGAGTTGACTCGAGAGGATTTCCTCTCGCTCCTCGGCGAGGGTGACCCCACGGCACTCGCGCTGCTGAGGCTGCTCACAGGCACGGTTTGCACGCGCCTGGCTGGCGTCAACAAGATGGTCGAAAACGAGGTGGTCAAACCACAAGAAGACTCGGGTTTCAAGGGCCTTTGGAACCGGATCCGGAGTGCCTTGTGAGCAACGTCGCAGAACAACTTCAAGGCTTCTCCGCTCTGAAAACGCTCAGCGAAGAGCACCTGCAGGCTCTCTCAGGGGCGGTCCAGGAGACGAACTACCGGAGCGGTTCCTGGCTGGTCAGAGACGGCGATGTCGGGACCTCCTGCTTCTTTCTCCTGGCCGGCACGGTGTCGGTAAGCAAACAACTCGAGGACGGACGCAAGGTCTACCTCTCGACCCTGATCGCGGGCCACCTGTTTGGCCAGACGGGCCTGATCCCCAACCAGGTACGCACCGCAGATGTCACCGCCACAAGTGACGTGACGGTACTGGTCCTCGAGAGGGCCCGACTGGAGGCCGAGTTGGACAGAGGAACCGGCTGGGCAACTGCTCTGCAGACAATCATCGCCAGCCACCTGGTCCGCCAACTACGCAACGCTCTCGGCCGGCTCGAGAGCCTGGCCGGCCAGGAAGACGCGGAGGATGCAGCTACCGGCCGCAAGCACAGCCAGGTAGCCCAACCGAAGTCCTTCAAGATGGACTTCTCCGCATCCCCTACTAGCCGGGCCAGGATTCCCGAAGAGAGCGAGCCGGCAGCGATGGCCGAGCCTGAACGGCAGCCAGAGACGGACTCTGGCGAATGGGATGCACTGCCTCCACCCGAGCCAGTCGCGCCAGCCCAGGACAATACGCGCAAGGAACTCTTCGAACTGCTGCAGGCCACCGAAGCCGGACTCGGCACGGGCACCGACTACCAGTTGTCGACCGTACGAGTGGTCGTGGAAGACGAAGACGCCTGGGGTCGACGTGCACTGTAGCGTTGTCCGGCAACTGCCTCGGTCTTTGCGCTGAAACACCCTACGTCCGCACGCCAACAAGGCGAAGGTCAGCCCGACATCCCCTGAGGCAGCAGCAGTCTTCGAGGCCGCCGGACGAGCAATTCGCACAACCTGGCGAGGCGCCGCGCTGGTTCCCTTCACGTCGACCGGCGGCACCGACGAGCGCTTGCCGCTGACATCCCTCGACGAAGGCACCCGGCTCCTCTGGCAGCTCGTCAACGAGCTCGCCAGCCACTGACCTCTGTACGAGTAAGCTCGCTGGCACGGCGACGGGAGCGGAGCCGACGACCGACAGCCACGGCCAGCACGAACAGGAGCAGGAGACCTGCTCCCGGCTCAGGCGCACCCGCCAACGAGGATTCGCAACCCGCGCAGCCCGCCGCCACGCTGTCATCGTCATCGTCATCGTCATCGTCATCACCGGCGCTGTCGTCGTCGCCGGGCGGCTCGGTGGCGTCGTCATCGTCGCCGGGCGGCGGCTCTGCCGTGGTGCGAACCTCGTAGTAGAAGGTCTGGTAGCTGCCGTCGATCCGCACACTGGACCCTGTGAACGGGATCTCCTCGTCCCGGGGCACGCCGTTGAAGTTCACCGGCCGGACTGAGGTCAGCACTGCCTTGTCGAAGGTCAGAGTTGCCTCGACCGGCTCGAGCAGCAGGGGTGGGCCGCCAACCGCCTCGAGGGTCGCGCCATCCGCGCTGTACGCCGCTCCCAGCTGCCGATCACGGGCCAGGGCGGTGACAAGCATGTGACTGCTCTCGATCAGGCTGTGACCATCCAACGAGGTGACCAGCAGGCTGACGAAGGGGGTGTCGACCTCAATCTCCAGGGCCGGCAGCAGGTGAGCGCCTCCCCCTGCGAAGCCGACCAGTCCCTGAGTTTTGTCGGTTCGGATCTCGACAAAGCGCTCGCCGTAGTTCCAGACCAGTTCGCCGGTCATGGCCGTGACGGTGCCGAGAGCGGGATCCCAGTACTCGCCCCAATTGCTTCGCTCCGAGGGCTGCTGGTCGTCTTCGATCTTGAGGCTGATTCGTCCGATACCGAACACCTCGGGCGGGACCACCAGGCTGGTCTCACCGCTGGCCGGATCCCAGCCCCCCTCGGCGAGCGGCTGCGTCAGTGCATCGAAGCCGGCAAAGACCTGGTCACGGCTCAGGCGACGGGCAGCAGCGATTCCTGCCTGGCTGACGTGACCCTGGTGGATGGCTCGCGCAAGGGCCGGGAACTGGCCCATGTAGTGGGGTGTCTCCGAGACATAGCTGCCCATGCCCGGCCAACCGCTGCGCATCCAGGCCCTGCCGCCACTGAAATGCAGCGAACCATCCCAGCCGTGCAGGCCCATGCCGTAGAGCGCGTACAGGGGAGCGATCTCCGCCTTCCACTCGTTGGGAGGCGATTGGGTCCACTCGGTCAGGATCAGGGGCTTGTCCTCGACCTGCTCGAAAGCCACCTGCAAGATGCCGGTTCCCGGCTGGTCGAGGTGGGAAAAGGTCGAGACCGTGCCGGGCCTGATGCCGTGACCACCCTCTCCACCGCCGGCATAGCGATGCCTATCAATCGCGCTCATCGCATCGTCAGTCCAGATATTCGCGGCCGTGGCGGCTTCTCCGCCAGCCTTCCATGCCGTGCTGACTGTGGCACCACGGAAGCCGAGGTCTCGTAGTTGCTGTTCTCGTGTCGTGTAGTAGCCGCGCTGCGTATCCGCCAGGAAGCGGATGAAGTCCCCCATGCGCGCACGCTCGCTGGAGTTCATCTGGGGACCCTCTGCATCCATCTCCCAGGCGCCATACACCCCCATTGAAGGATTGCTCAGGGAGTCCCCCGCCCGGCTGCCCGAGCCCTGCGGTCCCCAGGCAGCGAGCAGCTCGACGTCGTCGCTGTAACGTTCTGCCAGCCACTCCATCCACATCTGCTGCAGGCGCGCGGTCAGGGCCGGGACCGAGCCATCGGCAAGAGGGTTGAGCGGCGCGTGGAAGAAGATGCTGTCCTCGTTGTGAATCTCGAGAATGGCAAGCGCCGGGTCATCGACGTAGCGAAGTCCTGTGTAGGGATTCTCATGGGTGAGCAGCGCCTCCATCCAGGCCCACTCGGACTGTTGCAACTCTTCGACGAACGACACATAACCGTAAGTGTCTCGCGCGTTCTCACCGTGCGGCGGGGCGCGGCGCGAGGACTCTTCTGCGGTACGCAGCTCGTCCCACAGGGCGCTGGGCACCCCTTCGTCTGCACTGACCCAATGCGGCCAGAACGGCGACCAGATCATGTAGACACCCTGCTCCTTGAGGGCCGCGAACCAGCGATCGAAGGGGTCGAGCAACTCGGGGTCAATGACTCGCTGCCCAGTTGCGGGATCAGTGGTCCAGAGGCCGATGAGGTTCTGCAGTGGATGGATCCGCGCCAGGTTGATGCCGTAGCTACGGTAGAAGCGAGCCTGCCGTTCATTGAGCGCCTCGGTTCCCGGCGGATGGGCGCCGACTCCCCAGAACCGAACCGGCGTTCCATCCTCGAAGACGAACTCGCCGCCAACGGACTGTACGGGCCCGTGAGTTCCGGCCGGGGCATCGACCAGGTCGCTCAGATCGAGAATGGACTCGGGTGCATAGGCCGGCTCTCCGGGGCTGTAGACGAACCACTCACTCGGGCCCGCTTCGATGCCGGCGGAGGCCTCTGGCGACAGGCCACCAACGGGCGTCCAATTTGCATCGTTGCTGACACAAAAAGCATCGACGGCGCCGTGCACCTGGGGATTGTCGGCCCAGCCGGCGTGGTGTTCGAGGCCACTTGTGAGGGTGTGCGGGCCCGCGTCCAGCAGGAGCTCGCCGGCGTGGACCCAGGCGATTGCTCGAATGTCGATACTCGGGCTGATCAGGTTGATGTATTCCCGGGCCTCGTGATCCAGGTCGAGATACCAGGGCGTTCCCGAGTCGATGGAGACCCACTGCTCGACCCGGTATGAGCTCACCCGCAGCCAGAGGTCATAGCTACCGCCCTCACTCACCGAGAAGTCCCACTCGGCCTCCGCCGTGCTGCCACCATTGGAATAGTGAGCGTTCCAGGCTCCGGGAGTGACCACCGGTTCGAGAGTCCCTGGAGAGAGCAGTTCGTAGTTGACCTGGTTGCCGGTGTACCAACTGTGGTTGTTGAAGTCGGAACTGGCTGCGTCCTCGCCCTCAACCCACACGGATTCGACCGCGTGCGCCGGAACAGCGCACAGCAGGGTCAACAGACACAAGAGATGTCGTTGCATGTCAGGCCCTTCTGCGACTTTGTCTGCAGGTGAGGCTAGCCAGCTTCCCGCACAAGTTCCACTGACTGCTGCTACCGGACCTTCTTCTTGCGCACCACGTAGTCGGGGTGACGAATCGCGTAGTCCAGTTGCCGCGGCAGCACCTTGCGGACCTTGTTGCCAAAGCCGCGATCCTGCACCAGCACCTCGCCGGCCCGGTTGATGATGTACAGGTGTGGGATCCGCCGTCGTTTCCCCATCCAGGCGCGCAGGGTGTCTTCGTTCGGCTGCAGGAGTGGCGCCTGCAAGCCGGAAGCTCGCAACTGAGCCAACTCCTTGTCGCGGCCCGCCTTGTCAGCATCCATCGTCACCAGCACTACCTCCAGATCAGGGGCAAGGTCTGCTTCCATCTTCTTGAGGTAGGGAAGCGAGGCCTTGCAGGGCCCACACCACGAAGCGGTGAAGCTGACCACTGCCACCTTGCGCGGATCCACCGCCTTGGGACCGACGTGGCGAGACAGCTGAAACCGCTCGCCAGAGACGAGGTCGAGGTGGTCCAACTCAGGGGCGAAATCGCCGTTGACCAGCCCCGTGGGGCTGTCCCCGATGGTCGCAGGATCCGGCAGATTCTCGATGCTAGGCAGCGGCTTGGCCGAAGCGGGGGCCTCTGCGGCAGGTGCGGGCACGGGCTTGCGCGCAACCGTCTTCGCTGGTGCCGGCACAGTCGGGCGAGTTGCCGCCAACCCGGCGGGAGGGCCGGGCGAGGCTGAAGTGGCTGCGGTCGCCGCTTCCTCGTCGGCGCTGCCCCCCCCACTGCCACACGCTGCCACGAGCAGCAGCAGGCCCGGCACGAGCAGCAACCGGAACCGGAACATTCCGGGTGTCATCAGAGTTGCTTCTCGATCTCGGGGGTGATCTCACCGATCGTCTTGTCACCGAATCCGACCTTCTTGTACTGGACCCGACCATCGCGCCCAATGAGATAGCTGGTCGGCATCGACGTGACATCGAACTGTCCGAGGATCTCGCTGCGCGGATCGAGAATGACCGGGTAGTCGACCTTGCTGCGCTTCGCAAAGATCTCCGACTTCTTGGCCTGCGTGTCGACGCCTACCGCAACTATCTGGAAGCCGCGGTCCTGGTACTTGTCCTGCAACTTCGCCAGGGCGGGAAGCTCCTTGCGACAGGGGCCGCACCACGAAGCGTAAAAGGTCAGGTAGGTAACCTTGCCCCGGAAGGAAGCACTGCTGAGTTTTCCACCACCGACAAGGGTGCCGGTGAACTTCGGAACCTGCACGCCAACCATGTCGTTGGGAGCGCTCGCCTCGACGGCCTGCTCGCCCGGATTGGCCACTTTGGAGTCGGAGCAGCAGCGGAAGCCGATGCCGATGTTCTTGTGACCCGGCCCGAAGGTCGCGTTGGGACGGAAACAGCCACTCTTGTCCTTGGAGCGATAGTTGCCACCGAGAAGAACTGCCTGCTGCTCGCCAGCGCCCGCCCACTCGGCGACGTTGCCGCCCAGGTCATAGACTCCGCTCGGAGTGACGCAGCGAGGCATAGTACCGGTCTTGCCGGGCACGCCCGTCTTGCGGTCCTCGGTGTCGCGGCACCAACGCGGCTCGTAGTAATCAGCGTAGGGGAACTGGTTCCCCTCGACATAGTCATCGGCAAAGCTACCCGTGTTGTCGTCGTCGACAGCCGCCTTGCTCTGGCAGGCCTCGACCCACTCGCGAGTCGTGCACAGCCGCTTCCCTGAAGCCTCGCAAGCCTCCTTTGCTTCGTACCAGGTCAGGTTGGCGGGGGGGGCAGCAGCCAGCGACAGGGCGCGGCCGTTGCGGTCCACCGAGGCTTCGAAGGTGTCGATCCAAAAAGGATTGCCATAGTCGACCTGGACCTGTGATGAAGCAGCCGCAACGTCGGACTTGTTCGGCACGGTCTTCGGCGCGACCCGCTGCGGTTTCTCGCTGGCTGCGCGGCGCCCCAGTTCCTGCTCGATGACGTGTTCCAGGGTGGTCTGCGGCTGCGCGCCGCGCAGGTAGCGACCGTTGATGTAGGTACGCGGCGTACCGGTGATCTCGATATCCGCCGCCATGGCGATGTCATCCTTGATGTGTCGAACCGTAGCGGGGTCCTTCATGCACTGCTCGAACGCGAGCATGTCGAGGCCACTCTGCTTCGCGTAGTAGCGCAGATCAGCGGCCTTGAGCTTGTGCTGATTCTTGAACATCAGGTCGTGCATTTCCCAGAACCGCCCCTGCTTGCGACCGCATTCCCCGGCAAAGGACGCAGCGCAGGCATAGCGATGACGGTTGTTCTTGATGGCGTCGTTGCAGCTGGTGTCCATGGGGAAGTGCTTGAACACGAAGCGCACCTCGTCCTTGTACTTCTCCTTGAGCGGGGTCAGGGAGTAGAACAATTTCTTGCAGTAGCCACACTGGAAGTCGGCGAACTCGACCACCGTGACTTTGGCATCAACCGGCCCCTTGCTGGCATCGCTGTCACTGACCGGCACAAAGTAGTTTCGGTCATCGATCTTGCGGGCCTTCTGGCCGGCCTCACCCGAAGCGGCAAGCTCCAATGCCGGCGCTGCCCGGTTCAGATCGACCCCCGCGGTGGCAGCCTCCTTGCTGGCCTCTTCGAAGCTGGATGATTTTGCCGTGAACCAGCCGAAGGGAAGCAGGAAGACCACCACGCCCACCAGCAGCGCGCGCTTCAGCGGCCGGGCATAGTCCGCAGCCCCGCCGGCGTCGATGCGCCGAGCGTGCAGCGCCATCAGAAGCGTGCCCACGGCACCAGCGTCCATGGTCAGGCAGAACAGGCAGTAGACCTGTTCCTGGGTGATCATCACCCACAGCAGGAAGGCGCCCAGGGCAACGGCGGCCCCCGAGCCAGCGAGCAACAGCCGCAGGGCTGCCCGGCCCTGCTGCCCGCCGTGCACCACGAGTCCCGCCAGGGCCGCCAGGGCCGCGTAAAACGGAATCGAGAATACTGTGATTGGGATGCCCCCGAACTTGCCCCAGCGACTCAGGTTGAGCTTGTCGCAATCGAAGGTCGCACTGAAAGTGCACCAGCTCTGGTGGCTGGGGTCCAGGTGCTTGGCGACATAGCCCCACAACAGGTAGGCAGCAGCCATCCCGGCAATGCCGAGCAGCGCCCACACCCCATACAGCCAGCCCTTGCCCACGGTAGCCGGCACATCGGCCGGAGTCTTCTTGCCCTTTGCCATCAGCGACACTCCCTCGTACGGTCCACCCCGGCGCAACAGCTCCGGAGGCACAACCTCCAAGGCGGTCGGACTATTCCGACGACTCCTACGAGGTGAACCGGCCGGGAAACCTATCACGACTGCAGGGCCGGTCGTAAACACTGAACACCCCGACCGGCCCGCTGCCATGCTATACGCGGCGCGTGTCTCCCCCTCCCCTCGCACTGGAAGCCGAACACCTGAGCCGGGGCTACGGCAGCCGCTGGGCCCTGACCGGGCTCAACCTGCAACTCGCGGCGGGTCGCTCCCTGCTGCTTGCCGGCCCCAACGGCGCCGGCAAGACCACCATGTTGCGTCTGCTGGCGACCACCCTGCAGCCCAGCGAGGGCCGGCTGCGCGTCATGGGGGTCGACCCCCTCGCCGACCCCATGGCGGCTCGACGCCACATCGCGCTGCTCAGCCACCGAACTCAGCTGTACAGCGAGCTCACCGGCACCGAGAACCTGTTGGTCACCAGCAATCTGCTGGGCCTGCCGCGCGACACGGAGCGCATTGCCAACCTGCTGCAACGAGTCGGTCTGCAGGACCGCGGCAACGACCGGGTGCGCAGCTACTCTGCCGGCATGCGCAAGCGGCTGGCCTTTGCACGCCTGCTGCTGCAGGACCCGAGCATTGTCCTGCTCGACGAGCCCTACGGACAGCTGGACCCCGCAGGCTTCCAGTTCGTCGATGGGCTGGTGGAACAGTTCGTCAGCGAGGGCCGAACTCTGGTCCTCTCCACGCACCTGCTGCAGCGCGCCGCTCCCCTACTTCGTTCCGGCCTGATCCTGCACGCCGGTCGCATGACCTGGGTCGGCGCAGCAGCCGATCTGCCAGCGGCCTTCGCGGAGGCCAGCAGCACATGAGCTCTGTGCTACGCCAATGCCGGGCGGTGCTCGCCAAGGACATGCTGCTCGACCTGCGCGGCCGCAGCCGCGTGAGCGCGGTGCTTTTCTTTGCCGTGATGACGATGCTGCTGTTTTCCTTTGCCGCCGAACCGAACCCCGAGAGCCTGCGTCTGCATGCCGCCGGCTACCTGTGGCTGGCATTGCTGCTGTCGTCCATCCTGGCGCTCGGCGAGAGCTTCCGCTCGGAGCTCGAAGACGAAGCCCTCGAGGGTCTACGCCTGCTGCCGGTCGACCCACGCGCCTTGTTCTATGGAAAGGCGCTGAGCAACACGATCTTCCTGTGGGCTCTCGCCGCGCTGTTGCTGCCCCTGGCCCTGGGCCTGTATGCCGTCGAGGTGCAGGGCTCCTTCGCCCAGCTGGCAGGCTTCCTGGTGCTGGGCTGCGCCGGTCTGGCAGCGCCCGGCTCGCTGTATGCGGCCATGACCTGCCGGGCGCGCGGCCAGGACGTTCTTCTTCCCCTACTGCTTTTCCCCCTGGTGGTTCCTGTGCTAATCGCCTGTGTCAAAGGGACTGGCTTGTGCTTCAGTGGCGATGCGATGAACCAGGGAGGCTCGTTACTGGGCGTGGTGGCTGCCTTTGACCTGGTCTACTGGAGCGTCTGCGGGCTGCTGTTCGGAAAGGTGATCGAAGAATGAACTCGGGCTTTCACAAGGAGCACATCATCGGTGCGCTGGGCCTTGCCATGGGTGCCTACGGCACCTGGATGGGCCTGTTCGTAGTGCCGCCCATGAACCACTTCCAGGAAGTCGGACGCATCTTCTTCGTGCACGTGCCCACAGCGTGGAATTCTCTGCTGGTCCTGACGGGCGCCTTTGTCATCGCCATCGGCGCCCTGATCAACCGCAAGCGCAGCTGGGACGCTGCACTCGAGGCCAGCGTCGAAGTCGGCGTGTTGTACACGGCGATGCTGCTGGTACAGGGCACCATCTGGGCGCGGCCGACCTTCAACACCTGGTGGACCTGGGATCCCAGGCTGCTCACCGCAGCCATCCTGCTGGTCGCCTTTGCGGGCGTACTGTCGCTGCGTTCCTTCGCCGAAGGCCGTGAGCGACGCCTGGTATGGACGGCGGCAGCGACGATCGTGGCCTATGTCGACGTCCCCATCGTCTACTTCATCGTCAAGTGGCTGCCCAGGGGCATCCACCAGCCCCATTCCTTTCCGAGTACGGTGTCCAGCGACTACCACCTGGCGCTACGCCTCAATGCCTTCGCCATGTTGTTCATCGCAATCTGGCTGATTGCCAGGCGTACACGTCTCACCCTGCTTCGCGACGACGGCACGGCAATGTCCGGGGCCGTTCAACTCGGCGACGACCCACCGATGGTTGCGGGGGTGGATGGATGAAAACCGCCACAAGCCCCCTGCTCTGCTCTGCCCTGGCGCTGCTGCTGTCGCTGGCACCGCTCGCTTCGATCGCACTCGCCGACGCTGGCGACGACGACTCGGCGACTGCAGCAACCCAAGCCGGCGACGACCATGCCCCGGCAGTACCGCAACCCACTCCAGGACCGACACCCGAGGCCGGCAAACAGACAACCGAGATCTGCGACGACAAGCAGGACAACGACGGCGATGGCCTGGTCGACTGCAAGGACCTCAATGACTGCGCCGCCTTTGCCACCTGCGGGCAGATCAGCGGCGGCTGGGGCTGGGTGATCTCCGCTTACGGGATCAGCTTTGTGGCCTTGTTCGGCTATGCGCTGATGGTTACGCTTCGCCTGCGTTCACAGCAAGGCCGGAGAGACGAGTAGATGTCCGAACCCCAAGAGCCTATCGACGAGCAGGCCGCGACACTTCCCTGGGACCCCGAGGCCGGCATTGCACCCACGGACGATCCGGCGGCCCGGCAAAGCACAGCTGCGGAAGAATCCGCACCGGCAGGCGGCAGCGGCAAGATCTGGATCGCTGCAGTGTTGCTGATTGCCGCGGGGGCACTCACCTGGCTGGTGGTCGGTGGCGTCGAGCAGAACCTCGTCTATTACCTGACCCCCAGCGAACTACTTGCCAAGGGTACCGACGGCGTCGGTTCCAGTGTCCGCCTCGGAGGAATGGTGCAAAAGGACAGCATCAACTGGCAGCCCGAGAGCACGACCTTGTCTTTTGTGGTGCGCGACCACGGCGCCGAGATTCCGGTCAGGGCAAGCGCCATTCCACCGGAGATGTTCCGCGAAGGGATCGGGGTGATCGTCGAAGGAAGCCTGCAAGGTGACGGCGTGTTCACCACCAGTCGACTGATGGTGCGCCACAGCAACGAATACAAGGCTCCCGACGACCACGAGACCGTCGACATCGACTACATGAGCCAAACCCTGGACGACGAGGGGACGTGAACTCAATACTCGGCCAGGGGCTCATCCTCCTGTCCCTCGCCGCTGCCGCCGCAGGCAGCGTGGTTGGCTTCGCCGCGGGGCGCAGCGGCTCGCCTGCGGGGCTGGCCTGGACAAGACGACTGGCTGCGATTTTCGCGCTGTCGCTGGTAGCAGCAAACTTCGTCATGGAGTACGCGCTGCTGACTCATGACTTCACCGTGAAGTACGTCGACCAGGTCGGTTCTACCTCCAGCCCCACCTACATCACGATTGTCAGCCTGTGGTCGTCGCTGGAAGGCTCCATCTTGTTCTGGGGCTTCATCCTCGGCTGCTACCTGCTCGGCTTCCTCGCCACAACTCGTGGCAAGCACGAGCAGATGACCCCCTACACGCTGGCGACGATCCTGGCGGTCGGAACGTTCTTCTGTTTCCTGATCGCCGGCCCGGCAGACCCCTTCCCGGCGGTCACCCCGCGCAGCGACGCCATGCACACCGGCCCCAACCCACTGCTGCAGAACCACTGGCTGATGATCATCCATCCACCGGCTCTGTACCTGGGCTACGTGGGCATGACGATCCCGTTCAGCATGGGCGTCGCGGCGCTGCTGCGTGGCCAGCTCGGACCCAGCTGGATGGGAGCCACCCGGCGCTGGATGCTGGTGCCCTTTGGCTTCCTCACGGCCGGCGTCGTGCTGGGCGGCTGGTGGGCCTACGAGGTGCTCGGCTGGGGCGGCTACTGGGCCTGGGACCCGGTCGAGAACGCTTCCTTCCTGCCCTGGCTCACAGCGGCTGCGTTCCTGCACGCGGCCATGCTCGAAGAACGCCGCGGCCTGCTCAAGACCTGGACGGTAGTCCTGCTGCTGATCACCTTCTCACTGACCATCCTGGGCACCTTTATGACCCGCTCGGGAGTGTTCAACTCGGTGCACTCGTTCACGCAGAGCGCCATTGGCCCGACTTTCCTGGTCTTCCTCGCCATCGTGCTGGTGGCCTCCGTGCTGCTGGTCGGCCTGCGCATGCACCTGCTCGAAGACGAAGGCAAGCTCGGCACACCGCTGTCGCGAGACGCAGCCTTTGTGGTCAACAATCTGCTATTCGCCGGCTTCACCTTCGTGGTGCTGGTGGGCACGGTCTTTCCGCTGCTGGCCGAGGCCGTCAAGGACGTAAAGCTCAGTGTCGGCGCACCGTTCTTCAACCAGCTCAGCGTGCCGATTGGCGTGTGCATCGTGTTCCTGATGGGCGTGGGCCCCGCCCTGCCCTGGGGACGAGCGACGCCGGCCGAGGCGCTGCGCGTGCTGCGTGGTCCTGCCGGGGTTGGCCTGCTGGTCACAGCTGCCGCCGCTGCCATCGGAATGCACCGCTTCTGGCCCCTGGTAACCCTGTTCGTGGCCATGTTCGCGGCCACCGTCGCCGTGCGCGACATGATCACCCCGGTGAAGTCCCTGCAGCGCAGCAGGCAACTGAGCCTGGCACCGGCGATGGCCCTTGCCTTCCGCCGCGGCCGGCGCCGCTACGGCGGCCAGATCGTGCACCTGGGCGTGGCGCTGGTCGTGGTTTCCATCGCCGTCTCCTCGTCCTACCAGGTAGTCGCAGAAGGCGTGGTGCCCCGCGGCGAGAGCCTGACAATCAGTGGCTACCAGCTGCGCTTCGACGAGTCGCGTAGCTACAAGGAGCCGCACCGGGACATCCTGGAAGCAAGCTTTACCATCCTCGAAGACAGTCGTGAGATCGGCAGCCTTGCCCCGCGACTGAACCGCTACAGCGGGCAGATGAACCCCATCGGCACCCCGGCTGTGCTGTCCACCGCAAAGCAGGACCTGTACCTGTCGCTGATGAGCGTCGACAAGGGCGGCAGCGCGGCCGGTCTGCGGGCATTCATCAACCCCATGGTCTCGTGGTTGTGGGTGGGTGCCTGCATCATGGTGCTGGGCGTGCTGGTGGCCCTGTGGCCTGCTCGCAGCGAGCCTGCCGCCGAGCGTCGCCCCGAAGAAGCCCCCTCTCCTGGCGAGGGAGCCGCTGTCGCCCCATGAGCCCCTCGAAGCAGGCACAACGAAGAGTCTCATGGCCGATTCTTGCGGTCGGCTTCACCCTGGTCCTGCCGCTGCTGGGCATTCTCCTGTCGGGCCTCGGCCATGACCCCCACGACCTGGGCAACCCGCTGCAGGACAAGGAGGCGCCACGTTTCTCGCTGCCTCAACTGGACAACGAAGTGCTGCTGTCGCTGCAGGACCTGCGCGGCAAGCCGGCGGTCATCAACTTCTGGGCGACCTGGTGCCAGAGTTGCCCCATGGAACATCCCGTGCTCGAGCAGGCGGCTCGCGAGTACAGTTCCCGCGTCCAATTCGTCGGCATCGCCTACGAGGACAAGCGAGAGCGCCTGAGAGCATGGCTGAATCGCGCCAACCGCGGCCGCCCCTCTTCGTATCCGACCCTCATCGACGTAGGAGGCAAAGTAGCCGTGGCGTATGGGGTGTACGGCGTACCCGAGACCTACTTCGTCGACCCCGACGGCAGCATCCGCGGCAAGAAGACCGGGCCCTTCCTGGCCAGCGCCGACCCGGAAAAGGATGGCCGCCTCGAGCTCCGGCGCATGATCGAGGAGTTGCTGTGAGTCGCCGCGGCACATCCTTGTGGACCCTTGCACTGCTGATCACGTGGCTGCTCGCGCCCCCGGCGGCGGCCGAAGCGCCACGCTGGGCTTCGGACCGTGGTGAGGTGGCCAGCGAGGAGCAGAAATTGGCCCTGGGCGCCGATGTAGCCGATGCCGTCGGAGCCCCCGCCGGTGACCCCGTCGATGGCGAAGTCCTGCTCACACTCACCGAGCATCTCGCCGCACAGATCCGCTGTCCGGTCTGCCAGGGCCAGTCGGTACAGGCTTCTACATCGGAAGCGGCGCGCAACATGAAGCAGCAGATCGAAGCAATGATCGCAGCCGGCTACAGCGACGACCAGGTGCTGCGCTACTTCGAGTCCAGCTACGGCCAGTTCATCCGCATGATGCCCAGGGCCGAGGGTTTCAACCTGCTGGTCTGGGTGATTCCGGCGCTGGCCTTGCTGCTCGGCGGCCTGGTGAGTTGGCGCGCGATCGTAAACATGGGAGCCAGACCTGCGCGCAGCGCCGCGGCCATCGAGGCCAGCAGCGAACCTGCCCCAGCAGCCACCACCGAGGTGGTCCCCGAAGAGTTGCAACCCTGGCTGCAGAAGGTCCGCGAAGAGATGGAGGCTGGCAATGGGTGAGGTGCAGTGGATGCCCGGCCTGGTCACGCTGCTGGTCGGCCTGGCCCTGGGCTTGCTGACCGCCATCCTGGTCGCGCGCAGAGGCGGCAGTTGGACAGCAAGCTCCAGCCCTTCCGCGAGAGCTCCCCGAGCCCAGATGGCCCTCGACGACCTACACCAGGAGAAGGCACGCTTGATGCGCGCCCTGCGCGACTTCGAGGACCGCAACAGCCAGGGCGAGGTCGCCGAGGCCGAGCGACGCAGCCTGGAGCTGCGGGCCGCCGAAGTCTTCAAGGCACTGCATGATGCAGAGACGGCACCTTTGAGCGGTACCAGCACTGCCCCGGCCCCGGCCCCGGCCCCGGCCCCAACTGGGGATGCGGGCCGCTTCGCCGCCGTCAAGTGGGCGGCCATCGGCGCCTTCTTCCCCCTGGTCGCAATCAGCCTGTTCTTTGCCACCAGCGAACGGCGCGACGAGATGACACCCATGACCGGGGGAATTCCCGAGTTGTCAGGTCCCATGATGGCTGGACCGATCCCCACAACCGGGCAGCCGGGCGGACCGGTGCAGGGAGTACCGCCCGATCTGCAACCGAAGACCTCGCCTGCGGTGGACCGGGCCCGAGCCCAGGTAGCAGCACACCCCGAACTGCCCGAAGCCTGGGCCGAGCTTGGCTGGGCCCTGGTCGAAGCCGAAGGTTGGATCGACGTCTACGAGACCGCCCGCAAGCTGCAGGTGCTGGCACCCAAGAACCCCGATGGGCTGGTGCTCGAAGCGTCAGTGCGGCTGGCAATGGGGCAGCGTGAGCCCGCACAGAAACTGGTCACTGATGCGCTAACTCTCGATCCATCCCACATTCAGGGCCTCAGCTTCCAAGGTGCACTTGCCATGCAACAAGGCCAATTCGGCGCTGCCAGGGCAGCCTGGACTCAGGCCCTGCAGGTCGCCGGTCCCGGCAACGGTTTCGAAGAACTCATCGCCATGGCTGACAATCCAGGCCGCAGGGCGGTACCGGATCTTCCGCCCGACCACCCCGGAAGCGGGGCAAAGCGTCCCGACATGCCACCGGGACACCCCGGTGCCGGCCCCACGGCAACCGCGGGTCCGGGCATCCAGGGCAGCGTAGTCCTGGCGGACGGGGCCAGCGCCCCTGCAGGCGCGGTCCTGTTCATCATTGCTCGCGGCAAGGGGGTACGCGGCGGGCCGCCGGCCGCGGTCAAGCGCCTCCAGGGTGGCCCATTCCCGGTGACATTCCAGATCAGTTCTGCCGACGCGATGATGGGAGGGGCCTTGCCCGAGGAGGTGACCATCACCGCGCGCCTGGACAGCGACGGCAATGCCGGCACCCGCAGTCCCGGAGACCTCGTCGCTGCCGGCCTCGATGCACGGATCGGAAGCAGCGGCGTGCAGCTGGTGCTCACGCCAGGGCCCTAGCCCACTACTTCAGCTGCTTCCAGTGGCCGGGCGGAGTATCGCCCCCTCGCGGCGGCGAACCTGCCGTGACCACGTACAACGCCCGACGGTTGCGGGCCTCATCTGTGCTGTCGGCTGTGGTGACAGCCAGCACGGACTCACCGTAACCGCGGTAGTAAATGGGGAACGAAGCTCCCCGGCTCTTGAAGTGTCGGGCCAGGGCCAGCGCACGCCGTTCCGAGAGCGCCTGGTTCGATGCCCCATTACCAACAGTGTCCGTGTAGCCGCCAACGTACAGTGAGCAGCGCACCCATTGGCCATAGGTATCAACCGCCTTTCGGATCTGCTCCCAGGGATCGTCCAGCTTGGGCAACTCGTCGGCAGCGATCACGTCACTTCCGGTGTCGAAGTTGACGTCCTCGTGGTCGATGGTCAGCGACCAGGGGATGATTTCCACCTCGGCCCAGAACCCGAACTCATCGTGAGCGCGAGCGCTCACGCGGAACACGTTGCCGGCTCTGTCCTCGGTCCAGGTAACCCGCACCGGCTTGCCAACCACCGCGCCACTGACCTTGAATCGGGAGGAACCCATCACCTTCTGATCGTCGGCAAGCACCTCAATGTCAACGTGAGTCGGGGGGTGGTTGGTGACAAGGTCGAAGCTGCGCTCAGCCAGGTCGACGCTCTCACCGGGAATCGAAGCCGTGAGCGGGCGGGTCGCGGCGACCTCTACCCAGGTTTCCTCGCTGGTGTGCTCCCCGTTGTGGCGCACCATCTCGACCGCGACGGTGTAGCCCATAAAGCCCGCCGCCTGGGTCCATTGCAGCAGGTGTTCCTTGCCTACGACCACGGGTTTGAACGGCCAACTCTTCTCGAAGCCGCCATCATCCGCTGTGACCTTCACCTCGGCCCGGTACAGCTTTTCGTCGAAGGAGACCACCAGGGTCGGCTGCTCGCCACGGGTCAGGTCGACGCGGTCCTGGCGCAAGCCGATGAAGACCCCCGCCGTCGCCGTCGCAGGCAACCACCACAGGCACACAAGCACGACCATCAGGCTGAACGCAGACAGGCTGCGGATTCGCGAAACTTCCATCACTTGCGTCTCTCCTGGGGAACAGCAAACAGGTACAGCCCGGCACCCCGCTCATCCTGTGCACAGTATGCAGCCAGGTACTGGCCAGTAGGTTCGAGGTGCGCATCATCGCAGCCGCCGGGCAGCTCCATGTGTGGCTGATCCCTCCGGCTCTTCCGATCGAGCAGGCGCAGGGTCGGCTGGTGCCTGCCGCGCCTTTGCTGGTAGACCAGGAAGCGCCGTTCCCGGTCCATCTGAACGGATTCGAAGCAGTGTTCCGCCGAGCCACGCATGTCCGTGCGCCGTCGAATCACCTGGTCGGCCCAGTAGATCCCACAGGCGCCGCCGACACGCGCAGTAAAGACCATCTGCGCGGCGCCGCCATGGAGTGAGGCAGAGCTCACGTCACCACTACGCTGACTGATGTCGAAGATGACCCCTCGGGCGGGGTCCACCAGGAAGATCTCGTTGAAGTCGATCCGCTTGTTGCTCACGAGCAAGCGCTGCCCATCGTCGGACAGCCCATGCAAACGGGCATCTCCGCCCTCTGGCCACGCCTGGGCTGCTGCGCCCGCCTCGAGGTCGACCTGGACCACGGTGTGGCGACCACCGACCTTCGCTTCGAAGGCCACAAAGGGCTTGCTGTGCGCCAGGAAGGGCCGGCGCGGCTCGCTCCAGGAACCCCGTATCCTGCGGACCTCGTTGCTGACCAGGTCGATCACGTGAAGCACCTTCACCTGGTCCTCGCTGATCACCACAGCCAGCCTTCGGCCGTCTTCTGACAAGGCCAAGCCGCCCTCGTTCTCCGCTACCGGGGCTCGGTACAGCCGGATGCCGACCCCCGCACGCACCACCACGTACTCGGAGCGCGGTCCCCGACCGCCCTTGCCCCCGCAAATTGCTGCTGCGACTTCCGCCCCAGCCGCCAGTCGCGGGGAACGACAGCCTGCCTCGTCAAAGACCCTGTCGAAAAAGGGGCCGGGCCGCGCAGCCACCGCGGGCTCTCCCTCGGCAGGTAGCTGCTGCTTGCGAAGCACTACGAACCGGTCGGGCGCGGTCTCCAGCTTGACCTGCAACGTGGCGAACTGTGCTGGCCGAGGGCCAGGCATGGGGGCGCCGCGAGCGGGAACCGGGACAGACAACAGCAACACCGCGAACAGGGCCGCGAGCACTATGCTGGCCCGCACTGCTGCACGAGCAGCGCCAGCCAAGCCAGGGATGGGCACTTGCATTGTCATGGCTTCACAGGGGCTCGGGTACCAGACCGTTGATCCGCGGCGGGATGCCTAGTATACAGGCCGCGCCTGTAGCCGCAGGCGCCAGCAACGCGAGCCCTCCGGAGCAACGAGATGGATACCCATAGCAGCCCGTCCAATAAGCACGTTCCCAGCACCACGCATTCCGACAATCTGCTTGACGGCGACGCTCCTCAAACACAGATAGGCTCATCTGATGTCCAGGTCCCTGCCGACGTCCCAGCGACCGCTCAGGGAACCTATGTCCGGAACTTCCTCAAAGCTACGCACGGGACCGGACGACTCATGCTGTTCGCCGGAGACCAGAAGATCGAGCACCTCAACGACGACTTCTATGGCGAGTCGCCCATAGGGTCGATCCCCGGCGCAGACAACAGCCCCGAACACCTCTTCAACATCGCGGCGCAAGGGCAGATTGGCGTGTTCGCGACTCAGCAGGGCCTGTTGGCGCGCTACGGACGCGACTACCCCGATGTTCCCTACCTGGTGAAGGTAAACAGCAAGACACACCTGGTAAAGACCGCTCAGCGCGATCCGATGAGCGCACTGCTCACCGACGTGGACCGAATTCTCGAACTAAAGGCCAACGCCGGAATCAACATCGTAGGTGTGGGGTTCACTATCTACGTAGGTTCCGAATTCGACTACCTGCAGATGGAGCAGGCGCACCGCCTGATCCAGGATGCTCACCGCGAAGGACTCATCAGCGTGCTCTGGATGTACCCACGAGGCCAGGCCGTAGCACAGGAGAAGGACCCGCACCTCATCGCCGGTGCCGCGGGCCTCGCCGCGTGCATGGGTGCCGACTTCACCAAGATCAACCCGCCCAAGCCCACCGACGGACGCACCAGCGCCGAGGCCCTGCGTGAGGCCTGCTCCGCCGCCGGTCGCACGGGCGTGATCTGTTCCGGCGGCACCAGCCAGGACGGTGTCCAGTTCCTGACCGAGTTGCACAACCAGATCCACATCGGCGGTGCGGTAGGTAACGCCACCGGGCGCAACATCCACCAGCGGCCGCTGGACGAGGCCATCCGTCTGTCCGCCGCCATCTCGGCGGTCACGGTGGGCAACACTGAGGTCGACTTCGCCGTGCGGGTCTACCAGGGCGAAGAGACCTGGGCGAATCCGCCGCTGCCCGAGTAGGCAGCCGAGACGACATGGCGGGGACCAGCGTTGAGGTCTCGGACCCCTGCGGCCTGGCAGTCCTCGCCGCGCCGAGACACCAGGGCAACAACTACAGCGGGGCATCCTCGAGGCGGGACGTTCCTTTGCCTGGCCTCTCGAGCATTCCACGAGCAGCGGTGATCTTGATCCTGGTGTTCGGGGTCACGGCCGGCACGCCCCGTGTTGCCCGCAGCGGAGATGGCCTCATCGAAGGGTTGGTCGAGAGTGTGCGGAACCCGACCACGCCGCTGGCACCGGCCATCGACGCGGTACTGAGCGAGCACCTGGTAGGGGACACCACGCTGGGGGTCTACCTGGAGACTCTGCACTTCGAGGGCTGCCTGGACATCGTCCGGGAGGACCTCGTCGCCGGCCTCGACCGCCTTCGAGCGGTGCACGTCTCCGCGGTAGAGAGCCGTCGACAGACGCGGGTCTGGCGCACCTGGGAGCGGCGACTCAGCAAGCTCTCTGCCGACGCATACCTGTTGGTCACCACCTGGCTCGATTCCCCTGAGACTGCCAGCCGCCTGTTCCTGTGCAACGATGGCTTGCCTGCCTCTTGGAAACATCTACCACCCGAAGCCTTCGTGGTAGAGGCCGTGACCTGGTTCGACGTCGCCGTCGCCGAACGCGAGCGGACCATCCGGGCGGGAGTTGCAGCCGACCGGGACCTTGCAGTCATGGAGCTCATGGAGTTGCGGGTGGCCCTGCTCGACCGCTTTGCGGGTACCTACCCCGAAGACGCGCGCCACCAGGGCGCAGCGCAACAGATGCTGGAGCGCCTCGGACTGATGTGGCAGACACTGATCGAGCCGTGGCACACCGGCTTCTCGCCACGCGGCCGCCTCAGCGGGCCCGAGGTCGACCCGCAGAGGAAGCAGAAGGTTCGCTTCCAGTCGCCCACCGGGGGCATCCTCCTGCCAGATCCGCGCGAACTGGCCGTGCGGGAGCGGGTTGTCCGCAGCTGGCGGCGACAGAGTGCCCTCATCGACCGCGACATCAAGGACAACGCGGAACGGCTGCAGTTGGCTCTAGCAGCTCTCGACAGTGCGGCCCCCGCCGAGCGTGACCAACAAGTCCGCGCGGCCGCCCGCCTACAGGCCGAACTGGACCACTCGATCTCCGACCTGCAGCGCATGCAGAACCGCATCTTTCACCTCTCTACCGGCCGAGCCTACGTGGACTCGATGCTCGATCGAGGCTTCAGGCGGCGAGCTGTACGCAGGCTCGGACGCCGAGAAAGGCGCCTCGTGGCTCAGCGCGACCGCGTCGAACAGGCCATCGCCGCTGCCGTCGCTGCCGGCGCCGCCGCACCGGGCAGCCCGCGACCAGACCCCAACGAAGGGCAGCCTGTCGACAACCTGGACGAACCAGGCCCGGGCAACTGGCTGGCTGGACTGACAATGATTGAGACGGGTGCCTCCAGCCCGAGCACGGTGGCAGCAAGCGGTGGGATCCCGAGCGGCACCGGCTGGGTAGAGCGGGTCTACGAGGGCCCGCTGCCGACTCCGTCAGGAACCTGGAGTGATGACCTGGTCGAGGCCATCCAACAGAGGCACGTCGGCCTCGACGAGACCGATGTGCGCATCCTGCTCGGCCTGGTGAAGCTCGCCTACAATGAGCTGCCAGGTCGTAGTGCAGTGGAGCGGGCGGTCTGGCGCAGCCTGGCCGAGGGCGACGGTCTGCGCATCCGAGGTGAAGAGACATCCCTGTCGGAGTTGTGGAAGCCCGGCCTCAGTCACGCCGAGCAGCCTGCCGTCACCTTCATTCTGACCCTGTACTTCTAGCCCTGGAGCAGCCCTGGCACCTGCAAGGCCGTTCCGCTAGGATGCCGCCCCCTGGAGCTTACCGTGGTCCCCTTCATCCATCCCCGCTTCGAGTTGTTCGGTGTCACCCTCGACTGGTGGCTGATCCTCGTGGTGCTCGGCATTGCAGCAGCCACCGAAGTGGGTCGGGCGCGCGCCATCCGCAAGGGCCTGTCCGTGAAGATCACCGTGGACGGGATCCTGTTCACCGTCGCCATGGGCTTCCTGTTCGGCCACTTTGTCTACCAGTTGTTCTACAACTGGGACCGACTGAAGGAAGCGCCGCACCTCATCCTTCCCTGGTACGGCGGCTACGCGTCCACGGGCGGTTTCCTGGGCGCGGGGATCGGCATGTTCCTGTTCCTTTCGGTGTGGAAGAAAGTGCCCGTCTGGGCCTATATCGACAACATGGCCATCGCGGTCTCCGCGGGCTGGGTGTTTGGACGACTTGGCTGTTTCACCGCACATGACCACAAGGGTGACCTCACCGACTTCCCACTGGCCGTGACCTTCCCGGACAACTGGACGGCAGTAGTCGACGGAAAGGCCGGCACCTGGCTCGGCACACGCCACGATCTCGGCCTGTACGAGGCGATGGTGGTGCTTGTCCTGCTGGTCATGCTGCTTATCCTGGACCATCGCAAAGAGTGGTTCCACGGCATGTACGCGGGCCTGCTGCTGGTCTGCTACGCGCCGGCCCGCTTCTGCATGGAGTTCTTTCGCGCCAGCGACCTGGGACGCTCTGACCCTCGCCACTTCGGCCTGACGCCCGCCCAATACGGCACCTTCATCACGTTCTCTATCGGCACCTGGATCCTGCTGTCACGCCGCAACAAGGGTCGACAGGACCTCAGCGGCGAAGTAGCGCGCGACTACCCCGGCGGCAAGATCCCCGAAGTCGAGGCCCCCACAGCCGAGAGCGCCGCAGTCGAGGCCCCCACAGCCGAGGCCCCCGAAGTCCTCGAAACGACGTGATCAGCAACCCGTCGTTCTGGCACCAGCGCAATTCGCGACCGGCTGCAGCACCAGTCTCAGGCACGGTGTCCGCCGACGTCGTCATCATCGGCGCCGGCATGACGGGACTGGCTACCGCCATCGAGTTGCTCGACGCCGGCCTCTCGGTCGCCGTGCTGGAATCACGCGCCGTAGGCTCCGCCGCCACCGGCCGGAACGTCGGCTTCATCCTTGAGGGAGTGGCGGAATCCTACAGCCGCACCGTAGCGCTTTGGGGGCGCGAACAGGCCAGGCAGGCGCGCCGCTTCACCGTCGACAACCACCAGCAGATGCGCGACCTGATCGAACGCTTCGATATTGCCTGCGAGTACCAGTTACGCGGCAGCATCCACCTGGCCGCGACGGACGGCGAAGAGGAGGAGTTGGTGCTCGGCACACCCCAGCTCGTCGAGGATGGCTTCGACGCCGTACTGGTGCCGCACGACGAGCTCCCGGACTGGGCACAGAAGAGTAGTTACCGCTGTGGGCAGATCATCCCCGGCGACGGCGAACTCGACCCGGTGGCGTTCGTCCAGGGGCTGGCTGATGCCGTCCTCGCGCTCGGCGGCCAGTTGTTCGAGGGCTGCCCCGCCCTCGCCGTCGACCAGAAAGGCGACGGAGTCGCCGTACGCACCGAGCACGGCGAAGTTCGAGCGATGGGCGCGGTCGTCGCCACCAACGCCTATGGCGGCTCGCTGTTGCCGTGGCTAAGCGAACGGGTCGACCCCACTCGCGGACAGGTGCTCTGCACCCGTCCCCTGCCCGAGCAGATCTTCGACCGCCCCATCTAAGCGTCTCACGGCTTTGAATACTGGCGCCAATTGCGTACCGGCGAGGTCGTCATGGGGGGCTGGCGCAACCTGGACATGGAGGGAGAGGTGGGCCTCGACGAGGCTACTCACCCCGACATCCAGGCCACCATGGAGAGCTTCCTGCGAGGCCTGCACCCGTCAATGGCAGACCTGCAGATCAGCCACCGCTGGGCGGGGATCATGGGCTTCTCGCGCGACTCGCTGCCCATCGTTGGACCCATGCCCGGCTGGCCCGTCGTGTTCCTGGCCGTTGGCTTTACCGGCCATGGCTTCGGCTTCTCGGTACACGCAGGCAAGGTCATGGCCGAGTTGATCACCACCGGCAACAGTCCCTGGGCGGGTCTGTTCGCGCCGCGGCGCCTCGACTGAACGCTACTCGAGCGCCGACAGCGACGCGCCGAGAGCGTATCCGCTGATGAACTGCCCTCAGCTCAACTCAAGATCGCCGATGATCACAAAGGCGTTGATCGGCATCTCGACGAGTTCCCGGGTGTTGGCGAAACCCAGCGACTTGTAGAAGCGCAATTGCTCCGGTCGGTCGTCGGTAATCAACACCTTCTGTCGGACGTGGACATAGCGATCCAGGCAATCCTGTAGCAAAGCTCTGCCGATCCCCCGGTGCTGGCAACCAGGATCCACCAGGATGTCCTGGACGTAGGCAATGGAGATGTCGTCGGACACGCAACGGGCCAGCCCGACCAGGCGGCCACCATCTCGAGCCGTGACCAGGTGGCTTGAACTACGCAGCGCGCGGCCCAGCCGCTCCATGTCCGAGGTGTAGGCGGTCCAGCCGACCGAATCGTACAATTCCTTGAGTTCCGTGGTCGCCGGAAAGGCAGAGCGCTCGAGCTCAACGCCAGTAGTCATGGTGCCCCCTCGGATGCTTGTGGCGCATGCTGAGATTGTAACGGATCATGCAGCCGACCCGGTCACTCGCCACCGAGCTTGGTGTGGATTCACTCGTCGCTCCACTCTCCGTCCTCGTCGAGCCAATGTCCCAGCGGGAGTCCCTCAAGTCGGTAGCGGCGCCGACCTGGGCGTTCTTCTCGGCCTGTTCCGTTCTCTCCTGCTGGTTTCGGTCGGTGAGTCAGCGTCTCTTTACCTGCTGTTCGTAGATTTCGATCCACTGCCCAGGTGACATCTTGCCGCACAACTCCCCGAGCAACTCGAATGGCATCTGGTCCACCTTCTTGAAGCGGATGCAACTCTTGCCCATGTTCAGCTTGGTCTTGCAGTGCGCGGGGTAGGCCTTTGTGAACCAGTCGAGCAGCGCGGGGCTCGCATAGATCCCCATGTGATAGACCGCCACATGACTCTTCTGGGAAGCAATGCCCAGAAATGGCAAGGGAAGCTTGGGGTCTGCGTGGTAGCCAGGCTCGTAGGTCGAGTGCGGGACCACCCAGCTGGGCATGCCGTAGTTGAGAACCTCGTCGAAGCCTCCCGGCAGGTTCGCCCGGATCGTGTCCCGCAGTTTCTCCATTGCTGCCTTTCGGTCCTCGGAGAGCGCGGCGAAGTACTCCACTACCGTTGTTGCCTTTGCCATTTCAATCCCTCCGTGCTCTGCACGTGGAACTACACGTTAGAACCGAACACGACCCTTTCATAACACCCTGAGAAAACGCCCAAGCTCTGCAACGGAATCCACCACCGGCGCCCATTCACGCAGTCGCTCGACCGAGTGATGCCCCCAACTGACTCCGATGGCGGGCACCCCGGCGGCATGGGCCATCTCCAGGTCGTAGGTGGTATCTCCGATCATTACCAGGTCCTCGGCCCTCGCCTGCGTCGCCTTCATGATGGCGTGGAGAAGATCAGGGTTCGGTTTGGGCCGGGGTACGGAATCCCCACCCAGGACGATTTCGAAGCGCCCCCCCAGCCCGAGTTGCTTCACGACGCGGTCTGCGCCCCGCTGGCTCTTGCCTGTGGCCACCGCCGCACGAAACGGGCGGGCCAGCAGCTCAGCCATGCCATCGAAGAGCCGCTCAGAATGCGGCGCAATCTCTACGTAGGCCCTGGAATAGGCCTCGGCCAGGACTTCAGGATCCTGTTCGGGAGCGAGGATGCGCATGGTATCCACCAGCGGCAGGCCGATGAACTCCAGGATGGCCTCGTCTCGAGGGCACTGTAAGCCAACACTCGCCCACGCTGCCTCATGGGCTTCGAGCAAAGCTCGGGTCGAATCGACCACGGTCCCGTCTAGATCGAAAACTACCAGCATGCACAAACCCTACTGCACCAGAATCCGCCAACAACAGACCTTGAACGGAAGTGTGACGCCTTTTGTAAGCGCCTGCAATGACGCTACTTCCTGGACCGTGTGCCGACCCCGCCCCCGATTTTCTCGGCTGTTTGCGCTGCGGGACTCACGTTATGGAACAGCCAAGCAGCTACTCAAGCCGATGCAAGGAACTTGCGTCGCAGGGGCTCCCGGTGTGGTGCCAGGAACTCTTCGACTCCATCGAGGTAGCTATTGAGAGCTTCTTCAAAGGTGGTGCCCTCCCGCACGAGTACAGCGTCGATGATCTCGTTGTGGTCTGGGATCTCCAGCTCGCGGGCGACAGGGCCGGCGAGGTTGGCGGCTGTACACATATAGTCGGCAACGATGGCCTCTCGGGGCGTAGCGAGCGCCTCCAGGACAAGCGCCACGATCATGCCGGTACGGTCGCAACCCTTGATGCAGTGCACGAGCACGCCCCGGTCGGCGGTGGCGATAGCGTTCAAAGCTTCGCTGACGCGCTCGGGCCAGGTCTCGGTAAAGCCGGCGTAGTACAGCGGCGTTGCAATGCGGGCGTCCTCGAACCAGGGTCTCATCACGGGGTCTTGCTGTAGACCGTCTTCGAGGGGAACGTGTATGCGGGTCAAGGGCCCTTGCGCAGGAGCCTCCTCCGCCTCGGCGCTCGTACGGAGATCGAGCACCGTAGCCACACCACGCTCGGCGAGCACCTGCCAGGATGCGGCGCTCAAACGGTGCGGACTGTCCGAGCGCAGCAACACGCCCTCGCCCAGGCCACCGTGACCCACGAGATCTCGCAGATTCCAGATGCCGGGTAGCTGCAGATGGCGACTCATCACGTTCCTCGGCTACCGACAGCCATTGAATCGCAGTGAAATAATGATTCTAAGTATTTGTTATTACTTGTTTTCACAGGCCAGCATCCGCGTTTGTCACTGTTTGACATGAGGCGGTAGTTCGCGTGTGGGAATCGGAGTCAGCCTGGCTTGCTCCCCATCTGCAGTGACTCGATAGGCGCTCTTACCGGGCACCGAACATACCGACTCCACCAGCTGGGTTCCCCGGTAAAGGACACCACAGCTGTCTTCTACGGCAATCCCGGCCGGCAGGGTTCCGTCGGAGATACTCTCTTCGTAGATCTTCTGGCGCTCTGGTTCCCCATCGTAGTGGGGACAGTGGCTCTCGGGGAGAAAGCCCAGTCCGTCATTGAGCACCTGAAGGGGATGCCCCCATGAGTCGGTGATGGAGCCGCTGAACCAACACAGTGATCCTGCGCTGACACCACAGAGAATGATTCCCTTCTCCCAGGCCTGCCGAAGCGTCTTTTCGATGCCGTGAGCACGCCAGACCAGCAGCATCTGAAACGAGTTTCCTCCGCCTACGTAAATGACGTCCTGATCGAGCAGATGTCGATCGGGGTGCGGCTGGTTGTAGCGCGTGAGGCTCAAGTGGGAGTGCTCCGCCCCCAAGGTCTCCAGGGCGGCGTGAAACCGCCCGATGTACTCCTCAGCATCGCCGCTTGCAGTCGGAACAAAACAGACTTTGGGACGATCTTTGTCGGTCAAGGCCAGGATGTATTGATCGAGGGCCAGGTTGTCCGGCTCCATCGAGAACCCACCGCCGCCCATGGCGACGATAGTTCGATGCTCTGGCGGCGTGTCAGACATTGAACTGAAATGCAATCTTCCGGGCAACTGCCTGTAAATCCAAGACTTTCAAAGCCATCCTCCCCGTTTGTCACCGAATTTCAGCGGGAAAGGGAAACCTCCATCCCGAACCAGGGCTGCCCCTCCAAGTCGCCCATGAAGACCTCTTTGTCCTTATCCCCTGTAATGGCTTCACCTGCTTCGGCAGCCAGTTGATAGTGTTCTTCAGCCATGTCTGTGTTGCCAGCGGATGCATGCGCACGAGCCAAGCCCTCATGTGCGTAGGCCAGATCGAAATCTTTCAAGTCGAGTTCCCGGGTCAAGCTCATGCACTTCTCGGCGTGCAGGAGGGCCTCATCGCTACGAGCAAGGACTGCGTAGACTCTTGCGAGCAGCCAATGCCCTCTCTGGGCGTTGATAGGCGCAAACTTTGGCGATTGCTCCCAGTGATAGAGCGAGGCGAGAGCAAAGTGCTCCATGCGTCGGTTGTCTCGGTCTTCCTGGGCGAGCAGCTTCCACACCTGCTGGTTCATCTCGATTCCGAGGTAGTGGTGCGCTTCAGGATTCATGATGTGCGGCTCCAGTGTCTTGGATTGTAAGTCGTCGACCTGGGTGTGGTGCGGGGTGGCGCAGCCAGCGAGCCACATGAGAGCGAGTAGGGAGAAAAGGAGGGCACGGATCATCTTCGTCCATCCCCAGCATTAAACGTTGAACCGAAGTGTGACGCGTTTCGTAAGTCGCTGCAATGACGACACTTCCTGAACCCTGTGCCCGCAAATGTCCCCGTTTTTCTCTGGCGGTTCCGTTCTCAGAGCCGAATCACCGGGCCGGGAGAAAGAGTCGGGCGCCCTGTGCGATGTCCAGATGGTCAACGTGCCCTGTGACTGCCGGTGACACGCTGATGACGTGG
>CAZBDA010000025.1:0-24792 GCA_964490445.1 uncultured Rickettsiales bacterium
AGTGTCCGTATCTCGCCGAGCCGACTTCACGCTGAGCGATGGGCGACTTGAGCCCAACCAGGTGGTTCACGTCGGGCGCGATGGGCTGATCGAGGCAATTGAGAGCCGTGGCCGCGGTCAGCGCGCCGCCACGCCGACGCTGACCGTCTCCGGAGACGCCGGCAGCACCCCTGGCGACTTTTCTACCGCCTCGGGCCGAGGGGTGCACCGACTGCGTAACAAGGCACTCCTTCCCGGCTTCTGCAATGCGCACTCACATGCGTTCCAAAGATTGCTGCGCGGTCGTACAGAGCGCCGCCTCATAGGACGGTCTGGCGATGATTTCTGGTCCTGGCGGAGCGCAATGTATCGCATCACCCAGAACCTCCAGCCCGAAGATGTCGAGGTCGTGAGCCGCATGGCGTTCATGGAGATGCTGCGAGCCGGCTACACCCACGTCAGCGAGTTTCATTACCTGCACAACCAGGTCGGCGGTCAGGCCTTCGATGATCCTACCGAGTTGTCTGCCCGGGTCCTGGCGGCTGCCGATACCGCCGGCATCGGTATCACCCTGCTGCGCGTCGCTTACCAGCGGGGTGGGGCCGGCGTAGCGGCGTCCTCGGAGCAGCGTCGTTTTACCGAGCTCAAGCCCGAGCGCTACCTGGCAGCGGTGCAAGCCACAGAGCGCTGGACAGAGCCTGATGCACAACGTCCGGTCCTGGTGGGGATGGCCGCTCACTCGGTGCGTGCCCTCGATGAGTCGTACCTGCGTGCGATCGCTGAGATGGCGAGTGAGGGTGGGTACAGGCTGCATGCACACGTTGCTGAGCAGCCTCGAGAGATCGAAGAATGCCTCGAAGAGCATGGCAAGCGGCCCATGGAAGTACTGGCCGACTGTGGCTTACTCGGTGAGCACTTCACGGCGGTGCACGCCACTCATCTCGAAGCGCATGAGGCGCAGCTGCTCGGCGATAGCGGGTCTGGTGTCTGTGTCTGTCCCACCACCGAGCGCAACCTCGGCGATGGCCTGGCGAACCTGCAGGACTTGCTGGAGAGCGAGGTGCCCCTTGCCATAGGTAGCGATTCTCAGGCGCGCATTGACCCGCTTGCGGAGCTGCGCTCCCTCGAGGACGGCGAACGTCTGCGCCGCGGGTCCCGCAACTGCCTGGTCCAGGCCGACGGTGCCGTTGCCCCCAACCTCTTGGTTATGGGCACTGCCGGCGGCCGGAGAGCTTCGGGCCTGCCTGCAGGCGGCATTGAGGTGGGCCAGAGGGCCGACCTCGTTGCGGTGGACATCTCCGCCCCGAGCCTGGCCGGGGTGCAAGGTGGAGCCAACTCAGAGGAGGCTCTGCTCGCCGCCATGGTGTTCGCCGGCAGCTCAGCCCTGGTGCGCGACGTGTGGGTGGGTGGTCGCAACGTCGTCGAGGACGGAACCATGCTGCGCTGGGATAGCACCCTCGAGGAGTATCGTCGGGTCGTCCAGAAGATCTGGAGTTGAGAAGTTCGTGCACAGGAAGCTCTGTATCGCGGTCGTGCTGCTGCTGGCGTCCTGTAGTTCGCGCGGCAACGACGCGCCGGATGCCGCGCCCGAGAGCCACGAGAGCACGTCCGCTCCGGTCGCCGCCGCAGGGCCGGGGGGCGATGATTTTGCGGCAGCACTGGTCGCCTTCGAGGCGGGTGACTACGCAGCCTCTCTGGCGAAGCTGGATGCAGCTTTGGTGAAGGAGCAGCGGCTCGAGTATCGGCTGGTCCGGGCTGGCATGCTGTTGTTCAGCAGGCGCTTCGACGAAGCCCGGACGCAGCTCGCCGAGTTGCGAGAGCGGCCCGAGGTGGCTGCAGGTGCACAGGTACTCCTGGGCCACCTGGCCATCAATGCTCGCGACTACGATGAGGCCCATGGGCTGCTTGCTGCCGGCCTGGAGCCCGCTCCGCCTGCTCGTGACGCCGATGTCGGGCTGGAGGGCTCCTACCGGGTCTTCGTCTATGAACTGGCCTGTCTCGGCATGGGTTGGTCGGCGGCGAACCGCAACGAACATGTCCAGGCAATCTCCTGGTTTGATCGGATCCTGGCACGACAGGCCGACGACCTGCTGGCGATGATCGGCAAGGGCAACTCGCTGATCGGCCTCAACGTCCTCGACGACGCGGCGAAGATGCTGCAGGCCGTCCTGGAGTCGCACCCGGAGAATCCCTACGCACTCGCCGAGTTGGCCATGATCCGTCTCAAGAAGGGCGAAGATGGCGCTGCCGAGGAGGGCTTCCGTAAGGCACTTGCACAGGACGATCGTAACTACACCTGCCCCTACGAGGGCCTGGGCCTGTTGTACCTGCGCCAGGGCCGCACCGAAGCCGCGCGTGAGAACCTTGCGCGGGCCATCGAGATCAACCCCGACATCGAATACAAGAAGTACAACGGCCTGGCCCGGATCTACATCGGTGATGGCAACTACGCGGCCGCAAAGAAGCTGCTGCGTAAGTCCCAGGAGAACTTTCCGCACGACGACGAAGCCGCTCGCCTGCTGGCGGAACTCGAGACCCTGGAGGCCGGCGCGAACTAACGAGGCTGGCCGGCGACTCGCTGTTCGGTCCAGGCTGGTGGAGGTGCATCCGGGCCGTCGCCGAAGCCCAGGTTCATGGCGCAGACCACTCGCGCAAGCTCGTTGTCGTCCTGGTTGGCAGCGCCGCTTGCGGGCAGAGCCTGCAACTTGATCCGGCCGTGGGCTAGGCATGCAAGGTGGTGCAGGAAGGCGTAGTAGCGAGGCAGTTCCTTGCTGCTCAGCCTGGTCTGGTGCCAGCTCACCAGGGCGGGTTGCAGCAACTCGTTGGCCCGTGGGTAGTCGCCCCGCACGATGGCGAGGTGCGCCAGTCCCGTGACGGGTCCGGGGTCTTTGCTGCTGCTCTTCATGGCGGCGTGAAACAGTGGTTCTGCCTCGTCGTCGCGACCGGTGAAGAACAGTAGGAATCCTCGCAGCACCTGGAGTTCATCACGGGGACTGCGCTTGATCGCCTGGTCGACGCGCGTCAGTGCCGACGAGTAGTCACCTTCCTGGTAGAGACTCAGCACTTCGGCTACCGCGCTACGTTCAGCCTCCGCCCCCATGTCGGGAAGCTTGGAGTCACCGAGCGTCGCATACAACTGTCCCAGGCTCTGGTAGGCGCAGCCCCAGTGACTGCCATCCTTGCGTACGGCCGCGTTCTTAAACATCTCTTCGGCCTGTTCGTACTTGCCCTGGTGCAGGTAGGCCCGTCCCAGGACATTGCGAGCGCGTCCTGCCTCCTCTTCGTCAGAGCGCGCCTCGGCCAGCTGCAGTGCTCGCTCCGCGGTCTCTCGCGCGGTTTCGTGCTTGTCCAGTAGGAGCAATCCTTCTCCCAGCCGAGTGAGTGCCTGCAGGTGGGTCGGGGCCTGTTGGATCAGTTGCTGCCAGTGCTGGGTCGCCAGCTTGTCGTCGAAGTTCTCCTGCAGAAGTGCCAGCTGCCAGAGCGCTGCGAGGTTGGTGGGATTGGCCTCGACCGACAACTGCAGGGCGGCGATCGCCGCCAGGACCCGGGCTCGCGACCGCCCATCGTCGAGCAGTCCGTTGCCCGGCGCGTCCTCCGCAGCAGGAAAGGCAGCATCCGGTGCGTGGAACTCGTACAGCAGCGCCAGGGCCAGGTAGAGCGTGTCCTTGTGGTCGCTGTTGCTTAACTGGTCCCGCAGTTGGGACTCGAGCCTACGGTACTCGTCCAGCGCCAGTGCCTCGCCATCTCGTTGCACCAGTTCCTCGGCTTTCGCGAGTAACTCGCGCTGACGGATGCGTGGGTCCGGGCCAGCCGGAAAAGACACGACCTCGCTGGTCTCAGAGTCAGCCGTAACGGCGCTCGATTCTGCAGGCTGAGCTGGCGTTTCTGCGGGCGCCTGGGAGCGGCAGCCACAGAGCAGCAGACAAAGACCTGCTGCGCAACGAATCGCGGTACGGCACCAGCTCGCTCCCATGCTGCGCAGAGTAGCTCGAATCGGTTAGTGTGATCGGCAAGATGGGTGAGCAGCGATGGTAACCGGACTGGAACGAGTTGCGAGTCGCTGGCCGGCGCTACATCGCCAGTTGCTTGATGTCGATGAGTTGGATACCGAGCTGGAGTGGCTGGATCACACCCAGGCAAAGTCTCTTCGCGTCGCCGGCCGTCTACTGGCCAGCTGCCTGGACCGAGTGGGTGAAGCGAGACTCCAGGCCAGCACGATTCCGAGAGGAAGTGACTCTGCCAGCGTCTACGGACTGGCCTTTGGCGACCTGCCTCGGGAGCTCCTGGCTCGCCCCGAGTTGCAGAAACTCAAGGTGGTACTTCTCAACGGCTCGCTGGACCGCCTACTCCTTTCCCGGGACGAGCACGAGTGGCTCGATGACGAGCGGGTCGACCTGTGCGTCGGCGCCGGCGAGGCTGGAGTGGAGCTTCCCTGTGCGGTGAGCATCGGAGCGTTGAAGGCCTCTTCGCCGGCCTGCGGACACCTCAAGGAGGCGATCGTCCTGGTTCTCAACCAACCGTTCCAGGCTACCTACCTCAGCGGGGTGGCGGCGCAGGAGCGTCGTCAGATCGAGTTGAACCGCAGGCTCATCGAGACAGATGGTGATGTGGCTACTTTGTTTGGCAGCAGCGCCGGTCAGACAGCGGTGGTGGCGGCTGCCGGCCCCTCCCTGGTCGCGAGGATGCCGTGGCTGCGTGCGCATCGCAGCGAACTGACTCTGATCTCGGTGACTACCGCCTTGCGCCCCCTCCAGGAAGCAGGCCTTCGGCCCGACTTCGCCGTGGCCGTGGACTCGTCCATCAAGGTAGGAGTCCACCTCGACGGGCTCGAACAGTCCGCTCTTGCTGAGCTTCCCCTGGTCTACTCGCCGGGCGTTCACCCCGATGTGCTGGCGCGTTGGATGGGGCCTCGCTTCGCCGCCTATCTGCACACTCCTATCTACCATGCGCTGGGCAGGGAACTACCGCGCGGCTCGTTGTTCTGTTCGGGTACGGTGACCCACGTCGCCGTGGATCTTGCCCGTCGCATGGGCCACCAGAGGATCTGCCTGGCAGGAGTCGATTTTTCGTTCCCCGGCGAGAGGACCCATGCCCTGGGTGTCACGCAAGGTGAAGCTCGCCAGTCAGCCAGCAGCCTCTCGGTTACCAGCGGTAGCGGGGCTACAGTCAGCTCTTCCCCCGCACTGGTTGGCTACCTGCGGGACCTCGAGCGGTACCTTCGCTCACATCCAGAGGTCGACTTCATCAACCTGGGAACCGAGGGGGCGCTCATCGAGGGCGCTCGCTTCCTGGAGCCGGACGGTGTTGCACGATGAGTAGCCCGGCGCTGATCCACCTCGACGAAGCGGTGCGCTGCTTCCGGCTGGGAATGGACGGGGCAGCACACACTGCGTTCGTCGAGTTCCTGGACGCATTCCAGGGAGAGCTTGCACAGGCCGAGAAAGAGGTCGTCACGTACTTCGCGCCGCGTATTGCGGAGATGCTCTCGGCGCTGGAGTTGGACGACACCGTGTGGGTGGCGGACATGTTGCAGGCCGACTTCCGGCCCGCGCTGGTCTAGCCGCCAAGACTCTCCAGGCGTCGCTCGACGATCTCGTCCACCCAGCGCTCCAGGATCGTGCGGATCCAGTCAATGCGTCCCGGGATCTCGATGAAGTCCTGCTCATCGACCCAGAGACCCTGGTTGAGTTCGAGTTGGATTCCCGGCACGCCGCTGGACGGCGTCGCGTGGCTGCGGATCCCGTAGCCTCCGGGGAACGGAGTGTTGAGGGTGACCCGGCCCTGAACCTGTGCGCGGTCCGGACCTGGTGGCGGGCTGATCTCGGCCATCCAGTGGTGCAGCCGCTGCGCGGCAAAGCGGCACAAGTCGGGGGGGCAACTCAGGAACGGAGTGCCGGGAGTGGGGTTGCCCTCGGCGTCACCGAGGTTGCTCAGGACTGCGTCGGGCCGGAACTCGCCAGGGTTGTCGGTGCGAGGTGGTGCCACCGCTGCCATGGAGTGCCCGTCGATAAAGAACAGGGTATCTGCGTGCTGCACCTGCTTGTCGACTCGCAGGTGGTAGGGCCGGTGGTAGTGCAGGATGCGCGAGTGGGCTTCCTGCGCGTCCGGTTCCTGACCCGGCTTGTACAGTTCCTTCAGGTCGAAGCAGTTGTGCGGCACGACGCCCCCTGAACTCGTCTGCTTCTCAGCCCGGTTGGGGTCGACCAGGTAGCGGCTCCACTCGAAGCGTACCGAGCGGACGTTGGCCAGGGAGTAGACCTTGTCCGTGTCGACGTCGGAGAATTGTCGCAGGTAGGTGTCGTCGACGTGTGCAGCGAAGCGCGCCTGGATTTCTCCTGGCACCGCCGTACCGGAATGCGGAATTGCAATGACTACTCGGGCCATCAACTGAGAATAGCGAACCGTCAAGGATCGGTCTCGGTTCGGTGCTGCTCAGTCACGCGGGTGGAGTTGCTGACCTTTGCCGAAGTTCAGCGAGGATGCCGCAAAGGACGACTCCGAGACGGCCGCTCGTGGCCGCAAGACCAAGCTGCTTTTGGCCACCGAGGCGGGCTGCCGCCGGCCTTCTGAGGCCGGCCATGACGAGGAGCTACGGAGCGCATCCGTCGTGTCGGACGAGCCTCCGCGTGCTAAACCCCTGGCATGACTCTCTTCGACGCCCCACGCTCTCGGTTCGTGTTTTTCTCTGGTGCCCTGGTGCTCCTGCTCCTGCTCGCTGCCTGCGGAGCCAATCGCTACATTCGCGGTAACGACGACGACACAGGCGACGACGACACAGGCGACGACGACACAGGCGACGACGACGACACCCTGGCTGACCCCTGCGCTGGAGTGGACCAGGTGGCGGGTACCGAGGTGGCCCTGCAGACCGTGGCAAGCGGCTTTTCATCGCCGGTTCATGTCACCCACGCCGGCGACGGCAGCGGTCGGCTGTTCGTGGTCGAGCAGGCAGGTCGGATCATTGCCATCGACGATGGTGGCACAGGGGACAGGACGACCTGGCTGAGCATCACGGGCAGCGTCTCGTCGGGAGGCGAGCGCGGCCTGCTGTCGCTAGCCTTTCATCCCTCGTTCGAGAGCAACGGCCGCTTTTTCGTGTACTACACGCGCAACGGTGGCGACGTGGTCGTCTCGGAGTTTACGGTCACGGATGATCCGCTTCAGGACACGGCGAACGCCGCCAGCGAACGTGTGCTTCTTACCGTGGATCAGCCGGCCAGCAATCACAACGGCGGGCAGGTTGCATTCGGTCCTGACGGCTACCTGTACATCAGCATCGGTGATGGGGGTGGGGCCGGGGACACCTATGGCAACGGTCAGCGAAAGGACACCTTTCTCGCCAAGATCCTACGCATCGACATCGACAAAGGTGATCCCTACGACGTGCCGTCTGACAATCCCTTTGTTGGGGATAGCGAGCACCGCGCCGAAACCTGGGCCTGGGGACTGCGCAATGCCTGGCGGGTGACCTTCGACCGTGAAACGGGCCTGATGTGGATTGCCGACGTGGGCCAGAACCAGTGGGAAGAGATTCACGTCGGCGTGATGGGGGCCAACTACGGCTGGCCCGAAATGGAGGGCAATCACTGTTTCAATAGCGGCTGTGATCCGACCCAGTTCGAGCCGGCGGTCTGGGAGTACCCCCACAGCCAGGGGACTTCGATCACCGGTGGTCACGTCTATCGAGGCTGTGTCATGCCGGACCTGCAGGGGACCTATTTCTACTCGGACTACAACTACTTCGATTCGCCGCTGTGGTCGCTGTCATGGGACGGCAAGAGCGCATCCCAGGGCCCGGTGAGTATCAGTAGTACCGGGGGGTTGATCTCGTCGTTCGGCGAGGACGAGGATGGTGAGCACTACCTCTGTGACCACTCTGGTGGGCGGTTGCAGAAGATCGTGCCGGCCGGCCGCTAGCAAGGCTTGGAGCAAGCGGTGGGCCTGCGAGTCGTGCTGTGTACTGCGCCGCCGGATCGTGCGGCAGAGTTGGCCCGCGCGGTGGTCGAGCGCCGCCTTGCTGCTTGCGTGAACATCATCCCGGGTCTGCGTTCGATCTATCGCTGGGAGGGAGAAATCTGCGATGACGGTGAGTCACTGCTAGTCATCAAGACCCGCGCCGAGGTGGTCGCCGACCTGGCGGCGGCTCTGCTCGAGTTGCACCCCTATGACACTCCTGAAGTCATCGCTCTGCCGATCCAGCAGGACGAGGGCAATCCGGCGTACCTACAGTGGTTGCTGGAGGAGTCGGGCGGCTGAGTGGTGGCTGGTCCCGAGCTGCGAATGTGGGCTCTTCTGTTCGGGCTACAGCTGAGCTGATCACCGACCTGCCAGTGTGCGGTATCGGTCAGTCCTTGCAGCGCGCCTCAATCCGCTCGAGCCGATCTTCGACCTTGCGGAGCTTCTCAGTCATCGCTTCGAGCTCCTTGCGAAGACCGCTGACCAGCGGGCCTTCCTCTGCTGCTTTGGCAAGCTGTGCCATCGCCTTGCGGAGCCGTGGGACCTCTTGGGGCGGCAGACTGTGGCAGAGGGTCTCCATGGCAGCAAGACCACCGCTCTCGCCGAGAGTGAGCAGGGCGCGGCCACTGGCACCGCGCACCACCACCTGAGGGTCACGGACCAGGTCCGAGAGTGCCTCGAGGGCCTGCTGTCGCCGTGCTCTGTCCTGCCAGCGGGCGTTGGCTGCGAGGGCCTCAACGGCACTGGCGCGGATCCTGCTCTTGTCGCTGCCATAGCCAATCCGACTGAGAAGATGGTCCATTGCGCCCACGCTTCGGTGCCGTCCGAGCGCCTTGAGCGCGCCGTTGCGCACCACGCCCCAGCCCTGCTGGTCGTCGCTGGCGGCGAGCAGGGCAGGCAGGTCCTCGTCGCACTGTTGTGCCGCCAGGGCTTCCAGTGCTCCGGCATGTGCCAGGTAGGGTCGGTCCACGCCCGCCAACCAGCTGCGCAGTGCTTCGGCGATGAGCGGCTCGCGGTACTTTCCGCAGGAGATGGTGATGAATTTCATCACTTTCGGTTCCGTCTCGCTGTGCAGCTTTTCGGCAAGTACGACTGCCGCTTCCCGAGCGCCGCAGTCCCCCAGAGCCCGGGCCATGGCCGCACGGACTCCCCAGTGGGGTTCGGACTCCCAGGCTTCGGCCAGGGTGCGGATGTTCGCTGTCTTGCGCGACGAGCACAGAGTGATGGCAGCCTGAATTCGGCCCGGCAGGTAGGGGTTGTGCTTGCTGAAGACGGAGCGTTTCAGCATGTCGTCCCCGGGCTCGAAGTCGAGACGATGCAGCAGCGCTGAACTCGGATCCACGACGACCTGCAGCGGCGCCGTAGCCAGTGGAATCACCAGTGAGTGGCGTGCGCCCGAGACCTCGAGGCGGTGATGGCTCCAGGAGCCTTCCGTTGTCTCGACGGCAAACTCCAATTCGAAGTCGAAGCTGCCGATGCCCTTGTCCTTGTCGATTTGCTGCTGTTCGAGCTCGATGACCACCTCGCCGCGCTCGCTGTCGTGGCTGTAGCCGAGCTTCAACCTGGGGTAGCCGGGGCTGTAGAGCCACTGGTCGAAGAAGCGTGCCAGGCTGCGTCCCGAGGCCTCTTCCAGGCAGCGGCGGAAGTCGGCGGTCTCGACGACCTTGTTCTGGTAGCGCTCGACGTAGTTCTGAACTCCCGACCAGAAGTCCTCTTCGCCGAGCAGGCGACGCAGCATGTGTAACCGACAGGCGCCGCCGGGGTACAGGTGGCGATCGTACATGTCCCAGCTACTATCGAAATTGCGGGTGACGATGGGCCGCGCGTAGTGCTTGTCGGCCTCGTCCATGTAGGCCCACTTCTCTTCGTGGATCTGGTGCAGCAGGTCGTCTTCTCCGTAGACATCGCCGAGCCAGGCGGACTCCATGTAGGTGGCCCAGCTCTCCTTGAGCCAGGCGTGACTGAAGTCGCGAATGACAAGCAGGTCACCGAAGTAGCTGTGCGCCATCTCGTGCAGGTTGACCAGGTCGATGAGCCAGCCAAACTCGCGGTAGAGGCGCTCGTCGGCGACAAAGAAATCGTCCCAGGTGACCAGCGAGATGTTCTCCATGGCGCCACCGATGCCCTCGGCCGCCAACTGGAAGTACTTCGGGTAAGGGAACGGACAGGCGAGGCGCGTGCTCATCCAAGACAGCATGTCGATGGTGGGGCCAAAGGATCGGAGCAACTCTTCGGCTTTGTGCCCTGCACTGGCGAAGTAGGCCACCGGTCGACCTTCGAAGTCACCGGCATCGGCGCGCACCAGGTCGCCTACTGCGATGCAGAGCAGGTAGCTCGGGCAGGGTTGCTCGAGCTTCCAGTGGACCGTCTTCGTGCCGTCTTCGTGTTGCTCCTCGCCAGCGAGGAAGCCGTTGGCCAGAAAGGTCCATTGCTGTTGCGCGCGTAGGTGCAGGTCCACCGTTGTGCGTACGTTGGGGTGGTCAATGCAGGGCAGCCAGTAGCGGGCACGCTCGGTCTCGTTGTCGGTGATGACGTGACGGGAGCGGTCCGGGTAGTGCTCGTCGGGCCAGGAGAAGTGCATGCCGCTGAGCGGGTTCTCGACTCGCCAGGCGATGCGAAGTTGCCGCTCCTCACCATTTTCGAAGGGTTGCTCCCAGGTGACCCGAAGCTGTTTTCCATCGTAGCGACTCGCCAGGCTTCGTCCCGCCGGATCGCTGACCTCGACGTCGTGCAGGTCCAGTCCATCGAGTACCAGTCGCCTGCTTCCGCCGCTGCGGGCAACGAGGGTTGTGACCACGACTCCGCGCGCGCTGCGCTGCTCGAGGTCGAAGTGAAAGGAGATATCCCGGTGAGTCGGTTCGATCCTCAGGTCTGGGGCATAGTGCGGCGCCACGCCAGGCGTGCAGAAGTCAGTCATCGGCTCAGGTAACGCGTAGTACTTCGGAGGGGGTTGTGCGCCCCTTGCGGGCTTGGCGCATGCCGACCTGGCGCAGGGTGGGAATTCCCTGAGCCTGTAGCAGGAGTTTGTAGTCCTGTGGGTTTGCCTTGCGCTTGATCAAAGAGCGCAGGTCGTCGTCAATGACGACCGCTTCATAGATGCCACGGCGACCCTGGAAGCCACTGTTGAGACAACTCCTGCAACCCTTCGGGCGGAACAGGGTGCTACCTGGGGGAATGCCGAAGTCCTCGTCACCGCCAGTTCCCTCGTGCACGTACTCCTCCTTGCAATCGGGGCACAGTAGGCGAATGAGGCGCTGTGAGACGATGCCCAGCAGTGCGTTGCCGATGATGTAGGGCTCCAGGCCGAGGTCGATGAGGCGCGTGATCGTGTCGATGCTGGAGTTGGTGTGCATGGTCGACAGGACGAGGTGGCCGGTCAGGCTCGCCTGGACTGCAATCGCCGCGGTCTCCGGATCGCGCATCTCGCCAACCAGGATGACGTCGGGGTCCTGTCGCAGAATGGCACGCAGACCACTGGCAAATGTGAAGCCTGCACGGGGATGAACCTGTCCCTGGGTGATCTGATCGACCTGCACCTCGATGGGATCTTCGAGCGTGACGATGTTCAGTCGAGTGGTCTCCATCTCGCTGAGCATTGCGTACAGGGTAGAGGTCTTGCCTGATCCGGTCGGGCCAGTGACCAGCAGCAGGCCATCGGGACGATTGAACAGCAGGCGCAAGGTGTCGAGTTGACCACGGCCCATGCCCAGGCTTTCCAGGGAGATCAGGCTGTTGGAGTGCAACAGCCGCATCACCACCTTTTCTCCTTCGACGCAGGGGAAGGTGGAGGCGCGCAACGAGGTGGTTCCCTTGCCGGACAGATCCACCTGGAATGTTCCGTCCTGGGGCTGACGGGTCTCGGAGATGTCCATGCGACCCAGCACCTTGATGCGCCGGCACATGTTGCCGCCCATTTGTGCGGTCATGTGGTTCTGCTCGTTCATCACGCCGTCGATACGAAAGCGAACTCGTAGCCGGTCTCGTTGAGGCTCGAGGTGGATGTCCGAGGCGCGCGACTTGACCGCCGACACGATCAACTGGTCCAGGGCACTGATCACGGCACTGGAGTTGATTTCGGAGTTGTCTTTTCTGGGGGGCGGTGGCGTCACGGTCTGAGAATAATAGCGGGTTCCTCGATGCTAGGCGCGCCCTCGCGGCCTAGTGAGTTGCTCAAGTGGTAGATGTTGCTGTGTTGTGGAGTTTTTCCGAGGGGCTGGTTTTCGCTTTTCTGGAGAGTGCTGGTGGGCCAAGATCAGGCACTAGTAGGATTCGGCACCAGGAGTTCCTGCTTGAGGGCCCGGAGTCTGCGCATGAAGGCTGTTTCCCGCAAGCTTGCACATCTCATCGCACTGGTTGTCCCGTTGGCGGTAGCTGGTTGTTACAGCTACTACGGTTCGCCGGGAGACTCGTCGTCCGACGATGACGATTTTCTAGCCGACGATGACGACGGTTCGCCGCCGTCCCCACCTTCGGTGACTTCGCTGCAGTGTGTCGCTGAGATGAGCAACGTAACGGTCCTTCTCGGTCAGCCCGAGACTGTCCAGTTGCAGGCGGTTGCTGAGTTCGAAGACGGCACCAGCGGCTTCCTCGAGGTGGTGGACTGGAGCATCGTCGACGATTTCGGTGGCAGCGTCACCAGTTCGGGGCTGTACACCACGCCGGCAAATCACGGCGGCCTGGTCGCCGTGGAAGCTCTGCATCAGCTGAGCGGGCTGGTAGCCCAGTGTTACATCGAGGTGCACCTGGAGGCCACCGACAACGTTACAGAGGACCCTGCTCTTGTGGACCCTCTGCACGGTGTTTCCACCACCACCGATGACAGTTGCGCGGCTGTCCTGTCCTATCCACTGGACGGTGCGGTGCTGCCGACGGAACTGGCGGCGCCTCGGTTCATGTGGACCGTTCCGGGCGCGAGCAACACGTCCGTATTGGAGCTGACCACACAGTACGTCAGGGTGACGGTCGTGACCCACGAGACCAGCTGGACTCCCGAGGGTGGCCAGTGGTTCGCGCTGACCGAGCCCAATTCGGGCGAGCCCCTCAAGGTCCGAATCGTGACCGGCACCTGGGATAATGGCCTGTCCGCATTCACCGACACCCCCTGTGAGGCGACCTCCCAGGTCACCCTCGGAGTGTCGCCGATAGGAGTGCTCGGCAACGTGTACTACTGGAACCCCGAGACCGAGGGACTCTGGACCGTCGGCATCGGCGCCAGCCAGGCCGTCTCCTGGCTCGGCTCCGATACAGGTCCGTACTGTGTCGGCTGCCACTCGGTGAACCTGCACAACCCCGACCGGATGGCAGTCAACTTCGGTGGTGGCAACCGCTGGGCTGGGGTCGTGGATGTCAATGCGCCGAACAATCCCGTGCTGCCGGCGGAAACCCGTCATGGCAACTTCTTTACCCTCAATCCCGACGGGACTCGATTGGTACGCAGTTACCATGGGGTCCTGTACCTGGACGACATCGACAACGACGTCGAGATTGGCATCCTGCCGACTACCGGCTACGCGAGCCACCCGGATTGGTCGCCCGACGGCACTCGAATCGTCTATTCCTCGTGCGGTTCGAACAACAACGACTGGAACGTCTGGAATTGCGGCATTCACCATATTGATGTGCTGCCCAATGGCAGCTTCGGTGCAGACAGTCCGTTGGTTCCCAGCGACTCCGACTGGAACTACTACTACCCCAGCTTCAGTCCGGACTCGTCCTGGGTGAGCTTCAACCGTCACGCCGGCAACGACGACGACAACAACAGCAACAACAATGACGGTGCCGAGGTCATGATCGTCCCGGTATGGGGCGGTGCGCCCATCCTGCTTGCGCAGGCAAGCATGCCTGGACGCTGCAATAGTTGGCCCCGTTGGGGTCCCGGGCAGGGTGAGTACGGCTGGCTGTCGTTCTCGAGCCGGAGGCCCTATGGCAGCGTGACCAACGGCAATGCCCAGGTGTGGATGTCCGCCATTGACTTCAACCTGGCCGTCCAGGGGGTGGATCCGAGCTTCCCACCGATCTGGTTGCCCGGGCAGGATCCCGCCGGAAGCAACCACACGCCGGTCTGGGTGCCTCGCTACTCTGCCCCATGAGGCGCTGAGTCTGGCGCTTGCGCAGCTCACCGTGGTCGCGGAGGGCGGGGGGCGGATGCCTTGAACTTGCGCTAAAGATCAGTCGCTCTATTGCCGATGAATAGGTCGTCCCCAGCGCCGTATCCTGTCGGTGCTGAGGTTGGATCGAAGGTGATGACAGATCGAGAATCAGCAGCGGCGGAGTGGCAAGATCAGGATGGCTGGGACGGCCTTGTCAGGCTGTTGGATGACCTGGTGCGTGACACTTGGGGTGAGTGCGACCCTGAAGAGGGCCTCGGCCGGGCAGTGGATTCCACCAGCGGCGTCTATGACTCGAGCCACTTTGTGCAAATGATCAAGCTGACTGTCGAAGAGATTCACCGTCGCCGTTCCATGGCGGGCTATGAGCCCGCTCCGAGTGAGGAACTCGCCATCGTCGCAACCCGGATTCTCGACTGGGAACGCCTGCGTTACTTCGTTGGTGAAGACGGGCGCGCAGAGGTCTGCTCGTGGGTTGCCCAGCGCCTTGATGGCCTGCTAGGTCCCGGCGACGACATCGGCCGCGTGCGCCCCGACACTTTCGGGCTGCTCCTGCGCGGCCGTGACCCGGCAGAGCTGCCCGCCTTCGCCGAGCGCTGCGTGGAAGCGGTCGAGTCCGAAACCTGTGGCGTGTACTCCGGCCAGGTGGATGTACGCGTTCGTTCAGCTGTGGTGGAGTGGGAGGGCGAACGAGCCGAATCGCTCGTGGACCGGGCGGTACGCGAGACGTCCGAGGACTGAAGGTTCTGCCTCGCGAAGAGAAGGCACACCTGCTTGCCGCTGACCCTGCGCAGAATCAGCCCAGGAGCGACGATAGGATTCGATCGACGCGCGAGATGTAGCCGCCACCGAACAGGTTGGCGTGCACCAGCAATGGGTAGAGGTTCCAGAGGTCGACGCGGCTCCGGTAGCCCGGATCCAGGGGATAGCTGTGCTGGTATGCCGCGTAGAAGCTTCGGCCAAAGCCGCCAAACAACTCGGTGAAGGCGAGTTCCGCTTCGCGGCAGCCGAAGTGTACCGCCGGATCGTAGATGCAGGGCATAGCCCTGCTATCGGCCGCCCAGTTTCCTCCCCACAGGTCGCCGTGCAGTAAGGCCGGCAGCTCATCGGCCAGAGGTAGGAACTCGTCGATGCGAGCACATAGCCGGTCCAGCCGGTCCAGAACGGAGCTCGGGAAGCACTCGCTGCCGAGTCGTGCCTGGGTCTGCAGTCGGCGTTGGGCGAAGAAGGTCGCGCAGCCCCGAGATTGAGGCACGTGTCCGTTTTCCTGGGGCAGGGTGCCGATGAAGTTGTCTTCGCTCCAGCCGAAGTCGTCCGAGCTGTGCCGGTGGATTGCAGCGAGTCCTGCGCCCAGGTCACGCTCGGTTCGTTGGTCGTCATTGTGACCGAACTCGATCCACTCCAGCGCCAGGAACTGGTCGCCGACTCCCAGTACTTGCGGCACTCGCACCAGCCCTGCTGTTGCGGCTGCCTTGCGTAGCGCCTCGAGGCCGTCGGCTTCGCGGCGGAAGATGTTCGGCAGCGGGCGGGTGTTGTCTTTCAGGAAGAAGACCTGCCCTGCGCTCTCGACCTGCCACGCGCGGTGGATATCGCCGCCGCCGACTGCTTGCACACGGCAGGCACCGGGGTCGTGGCCGAGCGCAACGAGCGCGGCCTCGGGGATCACGCCGGGTCTTTCTCCGGTAGTTCCAGGGCGTAGTCCAGCAGCGGGCCGATGCCGCTCCGAACCAGTTGGAACACGTGCTCGAAACCGTTCAGCCCGCCCCAGTAGGGGTCGGGTACGTCGTTACTCTGCGCATCGGGTACGAAGTCCATAAAGCGAACGATGTCGGGAGTGGAGCCGGGCAACTTCCGGTGGCGGATCTCGCTCTCGTTGCTGGAGTCCATGGCGACGATCAGGTCGAATTCGAAGAAATCGGAGTCCTCGAGGCGGCGTGAAACCATGTCGTGCAGGTCGACGCCGTGTTTGCTGGCGACCCGGACGTTGTTGGGGTCGGCGCCCTGGCCGTTGTGATAGGCCGAGGTGCCGCAGGAGTCCACCGCGAGGCGACTGTCGAGACCGCGACGCTGGATCTCATCGCGAAACAAGCCGTGCGCCAATGGCGACCGGCAGATGTTTCCGAGGCAGACGAACAGGACCCTGGTCACGCGGCAGACCTGAGACGGCGGCGGCGAAGTGCGATCAGCGGCAGCAGGGACAGAACCCAGGGACTGGCTGCCCCCACCGACGAGGCGTCGCAAGTACAACCCTGCTGGCACTGGCTGTCGTCCTGGTCGAGTTGTCCATCGCAGTCGTTGTCGATGCTGTCGCTGCAGTCCTCGGTGGCGTTGGGCGAGACCGAAACATCGGTGTCGTCGCAGTCAGGACCCCCGCAGGCGGAATCCTCGAAGCCGTCGAGGTCGGAGTCGCGTACGAAGCCTTCGTCGATGACATCGTCACAGTCGTTGTCGGTCTCGTCGCACAATTCGACGGCGCCCTCGAAGACGGAAGGGTCTGTGTCGTCGCAGTCTCCCTGGCAGGGGCCCAGGCCGTCCTCGTCGAGATCCGGCGCATCGTCGGGGGTGCCGCTGCAGTTCTGGTCGAGGTTGTCGCAGAGCTCGGGGTTGCCCGGGAAGTTGTCGGCGTTGGCGTCGTCGCAGTCCTCGCCGCCGCAGGCCTCTGAGTCAGTCCCGTCTCCGTCCTCGTCGCCCAACTGGTCGCTACCATCACAGTCCTGGTCGATGCCGTCGTCGCAGACTTCGCTGGCAGCCGGTCCCAGGGCAGGGTCCGCATCATCACAATCATTGCAGGCATTGGCTCCGTCGCCGTCGAGATCGATGCCGTCCTGGTCGATGTAGCCATCGCAGTCGTTGTCGAGGAAATCGTCACAGCTGCCAGGGTGGTCCCAGCCCTCGGCATTGTCGGGGAACTGCTGGTCGGAGCCGTCGTTGCAGTCGTCGCAGGCGTGCGATCCGTCACCATCGGAGTCGGTGCCGGGATTGACCGTAGCGTCCGAGTCATCGCAGTCATCGCCGCCGGGGCAGGTGATGTCTGAGTAACCGTCCTGGTCGAAGTCCAGCGGCTCGTCGAAACCGTCGCAGTCCTGGTCGATGCCGTCACCGCAGGCGACTGGAGCGCCCGGATAGACGCTCGCCAACAGGTCGTTGCAGTCATCACATGCGTTGGCGCCGTCGTTGTCGAAGTCGATGCCTGGGTGTAGCGAGGAGTTGTTGTCGTTGCAGTCGTCGCCGCCGAGACAGGTGGCATCGAGATAGCCGTCGCCATCTTCGTCGCCGCCCTCGTCCACGCTTGCGTCGCAGTCGTCGTCAATGCCGTCGCCCGGACAGTCGGGGGCGACCGGGTTGGTGGTCGCCACCGTGTCGTCGCAATCACCGTAGGGCAGGCAGTCGCCGATCCAGCCATCGCCGTCGTCGTCGTCGGGCTCGAGCAGGGTGAAGTACAGGCCCCAACTCCATAGCTGGTTGGCGGGCCCGTGGAACTGGTCGTCGGTGATGCTGAGAGTCCAGGCGCCAATGGGGTGTTCGCCATCAAAGGTCGACAGCGGCTGTTGGGGGGTAAAGCTGCCGGTCATGCCCGGTGGCGGGGTTGCCGTCGAGATGCTGGTGCTTGCCTGGTCGTCCAGAGTCGTGTTGGTGAGGTTCAGCCCCGGGGCAACGTGGGCGAGCAGGGTGATTGTCGTGCCCTCCGGCGAGGTGAGCTCGACAGTGAGGTCCTGGCGGAAGTCACTGACGATCGTAAGCGAGACGTCCAGGTCGTGGATGCTGCCCAGCAGGCCGACGACGGCCAGCGAGTTGGTGGTCGTTACGGCGACGTTGGGAAAGCCAGCCTCGTTGACGGTGATCGGTGGGAACTGTGGACCGGTGATCGGCGTCAGTGGTGTGCCGGGCTGACCGCCGATGTCGTAGTCCTGTCCGTCGCTGAGTCCATCGCAGTCGCTGTCGATGCCATCGCAGCTTTCGGCAGCTCCGGGGTAGATGGTCGCGTCCAGGGGCGCGCAGTCGGCAGAGTCCAGGCTGCCGTCGTCATCGTCATCGGAGTCGGTGCAGTCGGGTTCAGCGTCGCCATCGGTGTCGCTGAACTCGTCTACGAGGTCGCCGTCACAGTCGCTATCAATGGTGTCACATGCTTCGGTCGCACCGGGGAAGATGGTCGCGCCCCCGCTGGCTGGATTGTCGTTGCAGTCGTCATCGCTGGTCCCCAGCGTGCCGTCGGCGCCGCAGGTGGTGACACCGTCGCTGTCTGCGTCCGGGCAGGTCTGGGCCTGCAGCTCCGTCGCCGTGCAGCCCAGCAGGATCAGAATGCCGAGCAGCGCGGTGAGACGCTGTCTCATCGGGCGGCTCGGAACTCGCGTCGTCGTCGGAACAGACCCAGGAACCCGAGTACGGCGAGCAGGCCTGCTGCCGAGGACGGGTTGCCCGCAGCCAGGTTGCCCTCGCAGCTGCAGCCACCGGGCTCAGATGCGCAACTCTCGTCCTCGCTGTCGACGAGTTCGTCGCAGTCGTTGTCGAGGCCGTCGGCACAGTCCTCGGAGGCCCCGGGGAACACCGATGGGTTGCCGTCGTCGCAGTCGTCACCATTGCAGGCCAGGCGCTCGTGGTCGTCCTGGTCGGAGTCGCGGATGACGCCGTCATCGATGGTGTCATCGCAGTCGTTGTCGATGCCGTCGCACAGCTCACTTGCACCGGGGAAGATCTGGTCGTTGTTGTCGTCACAGTCGTCGGCACAGATGGGGTGGCCGTCTTCGTCGACGTCGTCCTCGTCCTCCTGGATGCCGTCGCAGTTGTTGTCGATGAGATCGCAGATCTCGGGAGCTGCCGGGTGTACGCCCTGCAGTTCATCGTCGCAGTCGTCGCCGCCGCAAGCGGCGTCGAAGAAGCCGTCTCCGTCGCTGTCGGTCTCGTGGCTCTCGCCGTCGCAGTTCAGGTCGACGCCGTCGCACAGGTCTGTTGCGCCCGGGTGCGAGGAGGGGTCGCTGTCGTCGCAGTCGTCGCCTCCGCAGGCGGCTGCAGTGCTGTCGTCGCCGTCCGCATCGGAGACAAGATCGCCGTCCACGCAGTCCTGGTCGACACCGTCGTCGCAGGTTTCGGTAAGGCCCGGTGCTGCCGTGGCGTCGTCGTCGTCGCAGTCCTCGCAGGCATTGGAGCCGTCGCCATCGGCGTCCAGTTGCGGGTTCACCAGGGGATCGGCGTCGTCGCAGTCGTCGCCACCACTGCAGGCGTCGGAGATGTGTCCGTCGCCGTCGTCGTCGACATTGTCTACCTGGGCGTCGCAGTCATTGTCGATGAAGTCGCCGCAACTCTCGGGATTCCCCGGGAACTGCAGGTCCTGGTTGTCGTTGCAGTCGTCGCAGACGTTGGAACCATCACCGTCGACGTCGACTCCGGGGTGGATGAGTGCGTTGTTGTCGTCACAGTCATCGCCGGTGGCGCCACCAGTAAACAGGCACAGGATGTTGTCGTAGCCGTCGCCGTCGGAGTCAGTGATGGCGTCGACGCCGTCACAGTTCTGGTCGATGCTGTCGCCGCAGACCTCGAGGTTGCCAGGGAAGTTGTCTGCGTTGTTGTCGTCGCAATCTTCGCAGGAGTGGGAACCGTCTGCGTCAACATCGATTCCGGGGTTGAGGGCTGCATCGGTGTCGTCGCAGTCGTCGCCGTTGAGGCAGGTCAACGCGTCGTAGTAGCCGTCCGCGTCCCCGTCTGTGGTGTCGTCGCCACCGTTGCAGTCCTGGTCGATGCCGTCGCCGCACGCTTCCGGTGCTCCGGGATAAATGGCGGCGTCTGCTGCGTCACAGTCACCGCAACTGTCGATGTAGCCGTCCCCATCAGCGTCGTCGAAGGTGCCGATGAACAGGTCATCCAGGTAGGTTCCCGGGTAGGTCGAGACGCTGCCGTCGGTGGTGTGGGCGAAGCGAATGGTTACCGTCTGGCCGGCATAGGCGCTGAGATCTATGGAGACCTCCTGCCAGACGCCACCGGTGTCCTCGAGGCCGCCGGAGCAGCTGTCGCCGTCAGCTAGATCTGCGAACACGCCACTGCCGTCATCGATGCGAACAGCCGTGAAGTCATAGGAGCAGGAGCTCTCGTTGTCCTGCCAATACGCGAACCTGAGCACCGGCAGCCCGGCAGGCAGGGTGATGGGGGCCGTGTCGAGGAACGCCTGGTTGTTCAATACGCCGTAGTGGCCGCCGAGGACCGTCGCCCAGACGCTGTCGCCGGAGAAGGCAGTGGCCGGACCCGAGGTCGGGATGCCGTGTTCCCAGATCGAGACACTGCCCACTGGGGCCGAGGAGATCAGGCCGCCGTTGCTGCCGTCGAAGCTCGAGGACAGGGCAGCAGAGGCTCCGACATCGACATCGGTTTCGTCGGCGACACCATCGCAGTCGCTGTCCGTTCCATCACAGATCTCGGCAGCTCCCGGATAGATGGTGTCATCGCCGTCATCACAGTCCACGCAGGCGTCGTAGCCGTCGCCATCGGCGTCAGTTCCGCCACCCACGGCGGGATCGTTGTCGTCGCAGTCGGTGCCGCCGCAGGCCACGGGGAACTCGCCGTCACCATCGGCATCGAGGTCATCGATGCTCACGTTGCAGTCGTTGTCGATGCCATCGCAGGTCTCGGTGCCGGCCGGGGAGGCCAGCGGCTCGTTGTCGTCGCAGTCGACCTCGGGCGGCGTGCTGCTGTCCGGGCAGGAACTGTAGCCGTCGGCGTCGAGATCGGCCGCGGGATAGATGTCGCTGTCGCCGTCGTCGCAGTCCTCGCAGGACAGGGAGCCGTCGCTGTCGCCGTCCGCCTCACCGACGATGCCGTTGACGGGATTGGTAGCGTCGATCAGGTTGTTGCAGTCGTTGTCCTCGCCATCGCACAGCTCGGGAGCCGAGGGGTAGGTGTTGAAGCCGTCGGCAACACCGTCGCTATCGAGGTCGTTTGCGTTGTCATTACAGTCGTTGAGCAGCACATTGATGGGGCTACAGGCTTCGTAGCCGTCGCCGTCGTTGTCTGCGCTGTCCAGGGTTGCCGGGTCGCAGTCATTGTCTGCCTGTGCTCCGTCACAGAATTCGGCGTTGCCTGGGAAGCTCTGGTTGTCGGCGTCGTCGCAGTCGATGCAACTCAGCGAGCCATCGCCATCGGTGTCGGTCTCCAGGCCGACATCGGCGTCGGCGCTACCGTTGCAGTCATTGTCCTGTCCGTCACAGAGCTCCGTGTTGCCGTCGAAGTTGGCGGCATCGGCGTCGTCGCAGTCCTGGTTGCAGATGGTCTGTCCGTCACCGTCGCCGTCGATGTCTTCATCTGTGGCCGGGTCGCAGTCATTGTCGATGCCCGCGTCGCAGATCTCGTCCTCGCCGGGATTGAGGCTGGGGTCACTGTCATCGCAGTCGTCACCGCCGCACGCGACATCCCCGTAGCCATCGCCATCAGCGTCTACGCAGGTCGAGAACAGCAAGCCCGATCCCTCGAGAGTGGCTTGCGTGAGGTTGCAGGAGAATTCCAGGGGGTCCTGGCTTGAAGCGGTCTGTACGTCCTGGAGACCGACCGTCGCACTCAACATGTAGTTGGTCGCGGGGTCGGCAAAGTCGAGGTCGACGTAGTGGTACTCGATCGAGCCGTTGGGATACAGCTGGACCTGGAAGGTGACTCCGTCGGCGAGCCCGAAGCCATAGTGGGGGATGTCCTCCCAGGAGATGATGAAGCGGTCGCCGCCGTTGGTCGTGTCATGCCAGGCGTAGACCCCGCCGCTGATCGAGTTGGATGGGTTCAGGTCGTCCCAGTGCGGCATGAGATCGGGGCTGTTCGTGTTGCTCGCCGGCAGGCAGACGTTGGCGAAGCTGATGCTGCCCGAAGTGAACCGGATCGCTCCGTTGGAGCCCACGTTGATCGAAGGGTAGTCCACCCCGTAGAAGGAGAAGCCGTTGACCCACGATGCGGGCAAGGAGACCAGCTCCTCGCTGTCGTCACCCATTGGCAGCGGGATGGCACCGCTGGGAGAGTTGACGTAGTCTAGGCTGATCACATCCCAGGTGTAGCCGAAGGAGTTCGGTCCGCCCGACTGTGCCTGCGCAAGGGCGGGCAGCAGCAGGAGTGCCGCGCCGAGAAGGAACATGAGGAGTTGGGTTCGATTCACTTGCATGGTCTTTGCCTCGGTGGAGAATCGCTAGGGTTTGTTCAATTCAGGGACAGATGGGAAGGGATGAATGCAGTGCGCCATCCAGCGTAAACGGGACATTGCCACTGGACGCAGAGTCGGAAGAAAATTCGAAGCTGCCTGTTTGCGTGCCACGGCGTAGTTCGACTGAACCTGCAGTGGGATGTACACAACTGTCGAGGGACCCGTTTTGCACGGTTACCTCCAGCAGGCTGACTGAGGTGTCCGGTAGCGAGGGGCCGATCAACAAGCCGCCGTCGACGTCGACAACGAAGGTCCCGTCGGTGCCTTCTACCTGGAACAGGGCGTTCAGGGAGAGGTCGTCCCGGTCGGTACGTTGCACTCCAGTGAATTGCAGATCGAACAGGATTTGCTCGCCGATGAGCGTGTAGCTACCGCTAAGTTCACCACCTACCGTGTGGCCGGAGAACCCGATCCCGTCGAAGTTGCCGACGAACCAGCCGGTGGACGGTGCGACTGTGAACTCGACCTGTCCCGAGATCCCCTGGCTGGTGGAGCCCGAGCTGGGCGGACAGCCGCCGCCGTAGTCGAGGACATGGACGTTGTCCGCGCTGCTGATACTGGGACACTCGAACTCGTCGGGATCCGCATGCAGGGCTGTCATCAACTCGATTCCGAGGGAGCCCAGACGCAGTACTTCTCCGGCGGTAAGCGCGGCGTGACTGGTGGTCAACTCGGCGAGGGGTGGTGGTGCCTGATCCTGGCAGGCCGGCGCGACGAAGACGGCAGCGGACAGCAGGGCAATCCCCATGCCGTTGCTTCCTGTGGTGCCGGTGTTTTTGGTGCGCACGCAGATGAACTCTACCTGAGCAGGCCCTTGGCAATGGTGCTCAACTGCATGTTGGAAGTCCCCTCGTAGATCTTGCCGATCTTGCTGTCCCGGTAGAATTTCTCGACGGGGTACTCGCGGGTGAAGCCGTTGCCTCCGTGGATATCGACGGCAGTACTGGCGACTCGTTCCGCTACCTGGCTGGAGAACAGCTTGGCCATCGCGGCCTGCTGGATGAACGGCTTGCCGGAGTCCTTCAGTCGGGCTGCGTTGTAGACCATCAGTCGGGCCGCTTCGATGTCGGTGGCTGACTGTGCAATCTGGTGCTGGATCGCCTGGAAGTTCGCGATCGGTTGGCCAAACTGCTCACGTTGCTTGGAGTAACTGATCGACGCATTGAGGGCGCCCTGGGCGAGTCCGACCATCTGTGCTCCGATGCCGATCCGGCCCTCGTTGAGTGTCTCGATGGCGACCTTGTAGCCCTTTCCTACCGGTCCGAGGACGTGGGTCGAAGGGATGCGGACATTCTCGAGAATGAGCTCGCACGTGGACGACGCGCGAATGCCCAGCTTGTCTTCTTTCTTGCCGACGGTGAAGCCTTGTGTCTCTCGATCCACGAGGAAGGCGGTGATGCCGCGGTAGCCTTGCTCTGGATCGGTGTTGGCGAACACCAGGAACAGCCCTGCCTCGTTGGCATTGGTGATCCACAGCTTGTTGCCATTGAGCAGCCAGTCGTCGCCGTCCTTCTCGGCCCGGCAGCGCAAGGCGAAGGCATCGGAGCCCGAAGAGGACTCGCTGAGCGCGTAGGAACCGACGGTGTCTTTCGCCAGCCGCGGCAGAAAGCGCTCGCGCTGGTCGTCGTTGCCCCAGCGCCGTATGGCGTTGATGACCAGGGTGTTCTGGACGTCGATGAGCACCGAGACTGAGGGATCGACGATAGCGGCCTCTTCAATGACGAGAATCGACAGGAAGAAGGTGCCCCCGGCGCCGCCCATCGCCTCGGGGACCTCGATGCCCATCAGTCCCATCTCGAAGAACATCGGCAAAAGACTGGGGTCCATGCACTGTTCTGCGTCCATTCGTGCGACGTGGGGCCCGACCTGTTCGGCAAAGAACGAGCTAAGCGCCTCTGCGAATGCGGTCTCTTCGTCACTCAGGGACGTCAGGGCAGGCAAGGGCTCAGACATGGGAACTCCGGGGGCGAAGGGCGAGGCGCGCGTATAGATTATCCGCGTGAGAAAGTCGAGCAGCGAGATCTTAGCGCCATCAGACGGATCCCAATTCGGCGCGCCCCCGACGGAATCGCCGAAACAGCCCTCTCAGTTTAGCGAAGGTTGTTGCGCTGAAAGCAAGATAAACCTAACGATAACAGCGGCTTGGTTCCGCAAAAATGATTGTAAAAAGAAACGGTAGACCTCCCGGCTCGTTCGGTTAGGGTTCGCCCGCTCGGTGGGTGGAGAGAGGTTGCGCTCTCCCGCCTGCGCAGTTCCTTCGGGGGCCGCTACGAGCAAAGCCACAGCGACACTGCTAAGCGCGCCGGTGTTGCCCAGACTTCTCGCTGCGTTCTTGCAGCAAGGGGTTTGCCCTCAACCGAGGGATGTGACGCATCGTGCTGAAGGCTGAAACGATGAACTACTACGTTCCCCTCGCTCGTCTTCTGCTGAAGGCGACACTTTCCTTTTCGACCCTGGGCCTTGTGATTGGTTGTGGAGGCTCTTCTGATGAAGTCTCCGACTCCATCCTCGGCTCGTACCTTGATGAGCCTGACAACCACACTGTGGTCAGTCACAGCGTGGGGGCCGGCGTTCTCGCGTTGGTGA
>CAZBDA010000025.1:24802-48484 GCA_964490445.1 uncultured Rickettsiales bacterium
CACGAGTGCCTCATTGACCTGGGTGCCGCGGAGCGCATTGTTGCTCACCGCCAGGGTCCTGATGGTCTCGACGCCACTGCAGATGACGACATGTTCGACAATCTCACCGAGCTCGATGATGTCGGTCTCGTTGGTGAACAGACAATGGTGCTGCTGGGAGAGGCTGCAGAACGCCTGGGCCTGGTACCTGTGCTGGAGCTCGAGGGCATCCCGTTCACCCAGGACGAGATTGACAACACCCTGGAGCTCGTCAATTCGGCACCGCTCGAGGTGCTCGACATTGATGCCGCCATCGATGTTCGTGCTGCGCAGTCGCTGGTATACGGCCGGCCATTCGAAGACCTTCTAGAAGTCGCTGATCGTCCATTCGTGGGCCCCAGCGCGCTGACCTCGCTGAAGTGGTTTGCTTCGAGTTGGATTGACAGCTTGGAGTAGCAGAAGCTGAGCTGCTGGCGGGGCCTGTCCCCGCCTTGCGACGAGCGGGCTTCGGCCCGCTCGTCCTGCTTGGGCTGGATGAAATGGGGGCGGAAGCAGACCAGCACGAGTCTGTCCTGTCTCTGGGTTGATGACACAAGACCTCGACTCTTCTGCGGCGGCGGTGGCTGCGCCGGAAGGGCGCCTGGCGCGGCAGTGATTTCAACGAACTGAGGGGAATTGTCTGGCGCTGCTGGCGGGCTGCGTGGGCGGCTCGGGCTCTGTGATCCGGGTAGACTCCGGGCCCCGCGATCGGGTTCCTCCCGCTGCCAGGACCACGTTTCGGGCAGCGCATAGATTCTGAAATCAAAAACGTCTCCAATTCGCTGGAATCATGGGCGCTTTTTCACGAGTTCCAGATGCGGTAAAAGATGCCATTGCACGGCAGGATCGGCCCACATACATTCGCTCTCGAAGGTTGGTGCTCTCTGACAATCAGGATTTGTGGTGGGGTCGACGGACCGTATTCCCGATGCGTGGTTTGCCAGGCAACGAGGAGCGAGAGTCGAGCCCAAAGAAGAGCCCATGAAGGGGTCGGTCCCCTGACGAAAGGAAACTCGAGTCAGGCGGCAACGGTCGGTCCGTCAGAGTAATTCCCTGAAGACGCCATGCAGCTGTCGGAGACGTCGTCTCCGTGTTGAAGGAACGCAGGCTGTAGAAAACGTCAGGAGGGGCAGATGAACCCAGCAATGGGTTGATCCTCGGCGACCGGGAGTGACCTTGAAGGGTAGGAAACCCCAGGAGTGTTACCCGGCGAAAGACCCGGGACGGGCTGGCATGGAGCAAGCCGCCAAGGTCGTGAGAAACGGCGCAGGTGGAACGAAGCAGGTACGGCAAGCCTGCGAGTGGTGGACATGCTGGTCTTCAAGCGCTGAAGGGGCAGGAAACCTCATGAAGGGAGCCGGTTGGCAGTGCAGGGACCTTTCTCCCTGTGCTCTTCCAGGCGGCCAGGTGTAGTGCCTGTCTTCGCGAGAGAGGTGAAGTTGATGAGGGGAGTGCTCTGGATTCCGATTGGTTTCCTGAAAGCTCCCACCGAGAATACGACATGGGCTGGCTCGAGAGGGTCAAAGTCGTAGTCGGGGCGGGGAACCAGAACCTCGCTATCGGTGTGGGTGTAGACCCTGAGCAACAGCTAACTCTGTGAAAGGCATCGCGGCGGGTAACTGTCGTCGATACATGCCTACGCATGTGAGACCTTGAAGAGGAAGCCACGAATCGGGAGCGTCCAGGTCTGTCGTGGCCGCTCCGCGAAGCCTCACCCCTCGAGGGTGAGGCGTCCTGACGGTGGTTGCTGGTTCGCTAGCAATCGGGGGTGCCAACCTTCACCTTTCCCTGTGACAGTTTGTCACCCGCCTTCGGCTCGCTGCGTCGCCCTGGTGACAAAGTGTCAAGAATCCTGTGTTGTTCATGTTCTCTCTCGAGTACCTCGAGCACAGTCCAAGCACTGTGCATATCTCTCGGTATAGGCGCTCAGTGCTGCGATTGGACAGCCTCGGGCCGGTTCTGCCGCGCCCGCCAGCCTGAGGCCAGATAACTGGCAGGGTTCTTGCTCTACACTCTGTTGGAAATGCGCCTGCGATTGCCACGACGGTTCCTCTTCGGCCTTGCTGCCCTGTGTGCATCCATGGGCGTCGTCGTCGCAGGGGTGCCCGAGCACCTGGCCGTCGAGATCCCCCTCGGTGATGTGCCGGTGGATGCTGCGGTGCTCGCGGATCGGCTGGTGGTCGCGGCGTTCGACAGTGAGCCGCCGCAGGTCTCATGGTTCGACAGCGCCGACTTCAGTGCTGCACCGCAGGGCTACAGCCTGGCCGGCGACAAGGTCTCGACCCTCGAGGCAGCAACTCTGGCCTCCGGCCCGGCGGTGCTAATCGCCGGTTCGCAGGTTGACGTGCTGTCGTTCGATTTCAGCATTGTGCCGATCGGACCCCCGTCTGCCGCGACGCCCATCGGCCTGGGTGCTGCCGGCGGCGACATCGTGTCCCTGGCTGTCGATCCGAACGGTGTCGCTGCGTACGGCGCCGATGCGGTAAACGGCACTTTGCGGCACATCAACCTGGACGGAAGTGGGGTCGCAGCAGACTTCATCGGCGGTGATTGGCCGGTTGTCCTCGGGTTTACTCCTGCTGATGTGGCCCTGCTCGACGAAAGTACCGCCATCGTCGTTGGCGCTGTCGGGAGCACGGCGCAGGTAGCCCTGGTCGATCTGGATACGATCATTCAGCCCCAACTGGTGCCCCTGGCCGGCGAGCTGCTAGCCCCGCTGTCCGCAGCCGCGGTGTCGGTCGATTCGGATGGTGACGGGAGTGCCTGGATCCTGCTCGAGAACGGCCAGGTGTGGGCTCTGGAGGCCGCCGAGGAATCGGGGGATGACGATGACGACACCGCGGGCGACGACGACACCAGCGGCGACGATGACTCCGCCGGCGACGATGACTCCGCCGGCGACGATGACTCCGCTGGCGACGATGATTCCGCCGGCGACGATGACTCCGCTGGCGACGATGACTCCGCCGGCGACGATGATGATTCCGCCGCAGGCTCGGCCAGTCGCGACTTCGCGCGCGAGGTGTTGCCGGATGCCTGGACCCTGGAACTTCTGATCACCACGGCGCCTTCGCCTTCGACCGAACTTGTGTTCCGAGCCGTGCCGGTGGTCGGCAGTGGTGACGATGACGACGCGGGCGGTGACGATGACGATGACGATGACGACGCGGGCGGTGACGAAGAACTGACAGCGGGCTACCTGTACATCCTCGGCAGCAACCTGGTGAGCGTCTACACGACCGGTGGTGCACAGGCCGACTCGCTCATCATGTCTGGCCAGGGTTCGGGCCTCGCCGCTGCGAGTGGTGCCGACGGCTTTGCCTTCGCAAGCCTGTCGGCCAGTAGTTCATTGGCGGTGCTCAGCCCCGGGCCCTGGATGGAGATTGACTCGGTGTCTCCGAGCGCCATTGCCTCGGACCTCGACTCGATTGCGGTGACCTTCTCGGCCTCCTTCGGCAGTGAACTGGCGGGCAGTTGCGAGTACAGATTCCTGCTCGGCGGTGGGATCACCGGCGACGGAGCGACGATTTCGGGCGCTAGCGGGAACATCAATGTCGGCGACACCGGTTCAGAAGTCCTGGCTGGCGCGGACCTGCCACCTGGCAACCACCGCGTGTTCTTGTTCTGTCGTGACGTCGATGGCGATGCCGGCCGCGCGTCGTTCACCTACTACAAGGGCTACCTGGCTGCGCCCACCAACTTCACCGTGACCCCCGGGGACGCCCAGGTGCTGACGCGCTGGAACACCATCAACAGCAGTGATGTCGACCACTATCTTGTGTACTTCGACTCCCAGAGCTTTACAGCCGCCGATATTCCCACTGCCTGTAATGAAGACCTCTCGCTCTGCTCGCCGGTGATGGTTGAGCAGCCCGACGGAGATCTCGGCACCGGTGACGATGACTCCGCAGGAGATGATGATGACGCTCCGGGCGGGGGCGATGATGACGACAGCGCAGTTCCCATCGGCCTGCCCTACTCCACCGTCATCGACCAGCTGGTCAACGGCGAGGCCTGGTACTTTGCTGTCGCCGCTGTGGATGCTCTGGGCAACGTGGGTCCTCGGACCGCCGTCCTCTCAGCGACCCCTTCGGTCACCGGTGGAGCCGCGGCTCTCTCTGGTGACAGCGGCGGCTGTACCTGCGAGAGTTCACTGGTAATCAGCAGGTCGAGGACCGCCCTGGGCCTCCTTGTTCTGCTGGCGCTCGTTCCGCTGCAGCGTCGGCGGCGAACATTGAAACGGGAATGACTATGCGAAGCAACCGCCCATATCGCCCCCTTGCCTATGCCTTGCTCATCGGCTTCCTCGGCCTTGCCGCAACTCCTGTTGTTGCCCACGCCGAAGTTGCCACTGAGCACCCGACCGAGTCCCCCAAGTGGTTCACCACCAGTCTGTCGTTTGGCGCATTCTGGATCAACGACTCCAACATCCAGGCCAGCTACACGGACAGCGGCAAGTTCATGACCCGGCTCAACGTCGGTTTCGTGCCGTGGAGTCGCTACGTCCACACCGAGGTAAGCCTGGGGATGGGCTTCTTGCAGTTCCCGGGCAAAGCGCAGTTCATCAGCAGCGGCGGCGATTCTGCCGACAGCGTGATGCTGACCATGTTTCCATTGTCCCTGGACCTGCTGGTGGGCGTCGACATTGTCGAAGAGCAGCCGGTCGTTCCGTATGGGGGGGTCGGCCTTGTCTGGACGCTGTGGCGTGAACACGAGACCGGCGACGGTGAAGAGTGGACCGGCGATCGTGTCGGCGGCAACGTGTTTTTTGGTGTGGGCCTGCTATTGGATCGCCTCGAACCGAAGCGAGCCGCTCGCATCGATGCGAAGTCTGGCATCAATGACGCCTACCTGACCGTCGAGGGCCGCTATTCGAAGGTAGAAGCTCAGCGACGCGACGGCGAGTGGCTCAGCGACGGCTTGACCTTTTCCGGCTGGTCTCTGCACGTAGGTCTCAAGCTCGCTTACTAGAGCGAGTGGGTCTTGGCGTAGGCGAACAGGCCGGCCGCCAACGCCGTCAGCAGCCCCGAGAGCAGCAGCCTGCGGCCAGGCTGTGTGTCCTGGGCGATCGACGAGCAGGCCGAGACCCCGGCAAATCCGATCAGCGGCAGGAAGTAATGGTGGCTGTGATGGTCGATGAAGCCGAGGAATGGGAAATACAGCAGCGCCGTGATCGCTGCCACTCGGGAGAGCGTGCCTCGAAAGGGCGCTGCGAGTAGGAGCAGTCCGCCGCCCACGAGCATCCAGATGCGCGCGAAATGCACAGGTCGAAGTAGCATCGGCAGGGCCTCACCACCTGAGTTTCGGAAGTGCTCGGGGATCGTCTCGAAGTACAGCGAGTAGAGCCACGAGGGAAGCACCCCGGTGGCCATGCCAGTGACCAGCATGGCCGCACAGAACAGGGCGATTGCCAGTCCGAATTTCATCAACCCTTCGGTCACCTGGACTCTCCGCTTGCGGTCGACAGCGAGTAGGGCGAGCCCACTGAGTAGTATCACCACTGCGCCCGGGTAGCGGAGCACGGCGGCGAGCAGTGCCCACAACACGAAGATGTGAGATTTTCCACGACAGAGGCTCACCACCGCCAGCACCAGGGCGCAGGCAAACAGGTTGTCGGGGAAGTTCATAGAGCCGTCCGAGACCATCAGGCGGCCGTGCTGAGCGGCGTTGAATGACAGCGCCGCTGCGAGCAGCCCGGCGACTCGATAGTCGGTCATTCCAGGGGTCCCCTCGAGTCCCTTGATGGCTCCCAGGAGCATCGCGAACAAGGTGAGTACCAGCAGGGCGGAGGCCGAGACGAGTTGCGGTGTGAGCAACTCGCGTGCCGGGGCATACAGGTAGGTCCAGGCAGGCGGCTGGTGGAGTGTGCTCGGTGGCGAGACCCACGGTGGTGAGTGCCCGGGCAGGATGTGGCTGCTCGCGACTTCGGCGGCCCAGCGCACGTTCTCGGTGACATTGAGCATCTGGAATGGGTGCATCGAGTGGATGCCCAGCAGTTCGAGTTCGCCGCGGACTTCCGGGCCGGTCAGGTTCGCCATGCCGATGATCTGAAAGTCGCCGAGCTCGGGGGTCTCGTTGCCGCCGGGGGCGGGAAGAAGACGCAGGTCCAGGGCGGCATTGCCGTTTGCTGGCACGCGCACCGAGGCCGTCAGTAGAACCGCGCCCCAGCGCCAGTAGCGCTCGACCGGGTCACTTCCCCACCTCGCCGCCTGCTGGATGTGTCGTGTCTCGCCAATGCTGCTGGGGGGCGAGATCCCCGGAGTCTGGCCCGACTTGTCGTGGACGATCAACTGGGCGCCGGCCCCCACCCTCGAATGAACGAGTAGGTACAGGGGCACAATCTGAGCGCTCTCCGCCTCGTTGCTGATGATGAACGTCTCCACGGCGCTCATGGGCTGGAACTGAGTCGCTTGGAGGAAGGCCCGGTCCGGACTCAGACTGATGTGGATGGCGCCCGGGTGATGGGACGGTTGTAGTTCCCCGTTGAGCCGGTCGTTGTCGAAATACCATGACGAGTCGCGCGCCAGGTGCGGGCCCAACCAGGCAGCAAGGCTCGCGAGCCCGAGAACCGCAGTGACGACGGCAACCCGAGTTGTCGTCGCCGAGATTGCGAAGGGAAGGTCCGAGTTCGAGCGATGAAGCACGACCAACCCAACCAAGGCCTCCGCAACCAGCAGCGCTGACAGGCTCTGCCAGTCGATTGTCAGGCCTGCGAAACGTAGAGCGTTGAAATTGATGAAATGACAAAGCAGGTTGAGACCAGCGGCGGCAAGCACGAACCAACCCGTGTCCAGGGCCTGCGTTTGCCAGTCCGATCGAACATCCCTCCGAAACAGGAACGGAACGATGAAGAACGACGGCACGAACAGCACCACGGGCAGACCAACGATCAGTCGCATCCAGGCGAGGAAGGAGACGGAGTGTGGCGGCGACCTCGGGCTGTCGAGCCCATTGAGCGGTACCAGCAGGACCGCGGCACCCAACAACAGGAGTCCGATGTGACTCGCTCGTGGCGGCGTCATGAGCGGCCCATGATAGCGCCCTGGATGTTCATCTGCTCGTTTGGGCCCGCATTGCCAGCTGGTCAGCGCCTATCGCGGCGGATTCTCGAGGGGGATTCTTCGGATCTGGAATTCGTGATTCTGGCCGTCCCGTTCGACTCCCAGGGTCACGGTGCTCCCGGCTACTCCCCGGCACCGACTCACGAATTCGACGGGTGTCATGAAGCGGGTCGGGCGGCCATCGACGGTGTGCACTAGGTCGCCGGGCAGCAGCCCCGCTTCGGCGGCCGGCATCGAGGCACCGAGGCGAGCCAACTTCGGGCCCAGCGGCGAGAAGTGCAGTGACACTCCGATTCCTGCCGTCTGTGCGTTCGGGTCCAGGAGTCTCCGTTCGTCTGGCACGGTGGCCTTGAGGGCTTGTTGTTCGCTACCAGGCTTGACCTGCAGGGGGGCGGAGAAGCCGAACTCCTGCCGCGCTGCCTGGACGTGGAGGATTCCGTCGGGAAGTCGTACCAGGGTGAAGTGACCATCCTGTCCCGACTGGGTCCAGGGTGCCGTTTCGTTCGGGTTCTGCGCGTTGCTTCCGTCCCCCGGATCCACGCCGGAGAGAAACACGAAAAATCCCGCCAGTGCCTGCCCGTTGGCATCGACCACGGTCCCGCTGATGCTACGTCCCAGGTCCACAGACATCAGGATCGTAGCTACCGGGTCCTGCAGAGAGATGCTCGCGGCCTGGGCGAAGCTATTCAGGTGAGGGGACTTCGGACGAACCAGGTAGCGCCCGACGCTCAGCCCCTCGAAGCGGAAGCTACCGTCGTTGGCCGTGATCACCTGGGCAACTGCGTGGGCACGTGCGGCATTTCCCTGGGCGACCCAGGGCTCGGGGAAACTCCGCCCGTCGGCGAGGGCGGGATGCAGTAGCTCCAAGACGAGCTCAGAGATGGCCTCACCCGTTTTTTCATCGGAGGCTCTTCCCACCAGCCTGCCCGGCTGCGAATCGTCGACTACGACCTGGCCTGGTCCCCAGGCGGTGACGTCTGCCCGGGTGCCGCCCGAGGTGCCGGTGACAAGGGCTGCTGTGATGCCGGCTGTGAGCAGTAATCGCTTCATTGCTGGGGATCGTAGACCATGCCCGGGCAGCTTGCTGAAACACGGGATCCCCGAGCAGCAGTCGGTTCAGGAGCATCCGGTTGCAGCTTGTTCAGAACAGGGATTGCCCTGCAGGGACCGGCGTTGTAGCTTTCGCGGCCCCGCTTCATGGGTTGAGGAGGCTTGGTTCTTTGGACTTGAAACTGCTCTTCGATGAGTTCGCCGCAAGCATCGTGCGTGAGCGAACCCTGCAGACCGACGAGCGGCTTAGCAGTTGGACCAACGCCGTGAAGTCTCGGCTCGTTCGTCTCGGCAAGAGGCGCGGCTACTCCCCCTTTGCCACAGACGATCGTCGCAAGAGCGCTGCGTATCTTTGGGACGTGGCCTGGTGCGTCGAGGACAAGCTCAAGCGTGGACAGCCCCCTACCGGTGCGGGCATCGAGGGACTGAACTTCCCGGTTGGGGCGTACCGGAAGCTGATTCTTACCGCTGAGGTGGAATGGGGTCGTCAGGGTCAGCGGCCGCACACCCAGGTGTTTCGGCAGAACCTGGAAGAGGTCTTTCGAGATTTCTACAAGCTGCTTGATGCACGCTCCAGTACCAAGGTGATGGTCTACAGCACCTGGCTGTACCCATTCCAGGCCGGAGTCGATGGGGTCTTTCTCAAGGGCTTCCGCAACATCCTGCTCGATTACGAGAGTCATCTCCCCGACGATAGCTACCTGTTCATCGAGTTTGACGACCGGAGTCGTACGCTCAGTGGATACACGACTCGGGTCCCTAAACGCGGTCCACGCCCCTTCAAGATGCGTACTTTGGGCACGGTCGCCTATCCGCGCCGCTGGGATGCTGCAGCGAGTTGCTAGCTCGATCGGGATAGAATCAGCGCCGTGACTTCGCGGCTCGTTCGTTTCCGGCAGTTTCTGCCGCTCTTCTTCTTGCTGCTGGTCCCTCCGGCACCCGCCGCCCTTGCGCAGACCGGTGGCGTCGGTGCAAGCCCACGTACAGCCAATGCCGGACAAAGCAGCTTTCGTGTCGATCGCGGGCCCATTGACCACCTGGGCCGGGGCAGTCACGAGGACCTATTGGTGGATTTGGGCGCCGGCGGGTCGGTGTCTGTGTTCTCGGGAAACCTGCTCTTCCAGGCCAGGTCACTGGTGCGCGGGGATGCGGTTCCAGACAGTCAGATGGCGCTCACCTACAACCACCTCGACGCAGAGGGCTCGCCCTCTCTGGCGGTAGGTTGGAGCTATGACCTGGGCAGGCGCTGGGTTAGCGGTGCCTGGGGCGATCGGGTTCTCATCGATGCCGACGGATTCCAGGACTCCTTCCTGTCCGGTTCCCCGCCGACCCGCCGGGAGTTGTTGAAACTGGCTGACGACCTGGTCCGCGAGTGGCGGCGCCGGACCCCGCTGGCCGATCGGCGTGCCAGTGGTGGGGAGAGCACCTTCCGCCAGATGATCTCTTCCGACCCCCTGTTCTTCGGTGAAATGAGGTTGCGCTATCTCGGGCCGCCGAAGCAGCCGGCGCAGGCGATCTACCGTTCGCAGCGACGCGGAACACGCTCACTGCAACTGGACCAGAGCCTGGGGCTTGTCGTCTTGAGCCGCCACGACGGTGGCCGCGAGTTGTACAGCAAGCAGGGGCAACTGCAGCAGGTTGAAGCCGCCCACGGCCCTGCGGTGAAGTTGGTGCGCGAGGGCCGCCACCTGGCCTCGGTGGAGGTGGGCGGTGTCAGTCAGTACTACCTCGACCACGACAGCTACGGCCGAATGACTCGAATTCGGTCTACCGACGGCAGCAGCGCGGAGCTGCAATACGCAGATCGCTACCTGCATCGAATCAAGTTGCCCGAAGGCAGCGTGGAGATGAGCTACGACAACCAGGGACGGCTGGTTCGAGTTGAGGCCCCCGACGGTACCGTCGAGGTCTCTTACGACGAGCGCTCCGGGCGTGTCGCGACGGCGAGTGGTCCCCTCGGAGACCTGAAACTCGGAGACCTTGCCAAGCAGGGTGACAGGCTCGAGGTCGCAGTGAGTGGTAGTGCCTCGGGAAGCTGGACCTGTAGTTGGTCTGAGTCACGACGAGAGCGCCGTCTGTCGTCTGCGGCCGGCTCGTACTTGAGTCGCTATGAGCCGGACCGGCCCTTGCCGATTGAAATGTCTTCTCCCAGAGGGCGAATGTTCTTCGAGTGGTCGGAAGACGGCAGGTTGTTGTCTGTACGGCGTGGCGCCGAGCAGGTCCGGTGGCAGCGTTCCGACGGCGGATTGCTCGGCGCAGTGCAAGACATCGGCGGTTCCGAGGTCCAGATGGTTCGCGGAGAAGGTGGAGCGCTGATCGGTTGGCTCGACCCGGCCGGCCGGCGCACTCGGCTCAGCCTGGATGCCTTCCTCCTGCCGGAAAAGATCGAAGCGGCGCGCGGTGCGTTGGTCCAGGTGCGGCGGTCGCGAGGGGGGCTGTTGCGGCAGGTGGAGGCAGCGGGGCACGGAAGTCTCACCTTGCGGCGGGATAGCCGCGGGATGGTTCGGACGTTGAACTCGTCCGGGGGATCTTCCGCCACGCTGCAGCGCGATCACTTGGGCAGGGTCACGGACTTCGAGTCGTCCGGAGGGCTGAAGTTGGAACTCAGCTATGGCGTCGACGGGCGTCTCGTACAGTTCAGTGACGGCTATTCCTCGTCGAGCCTGGGCTACCGCTCCGACGGCAATCTCGTCCGTTGGAATGGTGCTTGGGGCCCGGTGTCGATCGAGCGTGACGATGAAGGTCGAGTCGCGGGTCTGAGCCGGGGAGGGCGCAGCCGTTGGACCCTGCGTAGGGGTTCATCCGCCCAGATCCTCGGTGCAGTGCTTGCCGATGGAGTTGAGCGAGAACTGAAGTTCGACGGCGACGGTGTGCCCAGCAGTTGGCAGCATTCTGGAGGTGGGAGAGTCGAGCTCCAGCGCGATGAACAAGGGCGTGTGGCGGCGTGGACTGATGAACTGCTGGGAGACGCTGCCCTGTCCCTGGATCGGTGGGGCCGGGTCTCGGAAGTCCAGCGGGGCAGCGGGCTCTGGCAACTGGCGCGCGACGCCAGCGGTAGAGCTACTTCGATGCGTGATCCTGTGGGTGCAGAGAGTCGCTTCACCCTGGACGCGAGTGGTCGGGTACAGGTGCTTGCAGCTCCAGAGCAGTTGACCTGGAGGCTCAAGTACGACGGCCTGGGCAGGCTCACGGAGTTACGCGACGGGAACTTGATCTGGACGCTTCGCTACGGCCCTTCCGGCCTACCGGAAATCTTTGCTGACTCCCGAGGTCATGAGCTGCGGGTCGAGTGGGACTCTGCTGGCCGCTGGCGCAGCGTGCTGGATGGCGCCACCGAGGTGCTCCAGGCTGCCTATGGTGCGCTCGGCCCCACCCGTGTGGGTGAGTTCCGCCGCTCCTACGGCGAGTACGGTCAATTGCTCAGCTGGGGGGAGGGGCACAGCAAGCGCCGTTGGCGCCTGGAGCGTGGGGCTGCGGGCATGGTGTCGGCGGTGGTTCTCGAAGACCTCCAGGCTGGCAGCCGGGTCACGGAACTGGCAAACCGGCAGCTGGTTCGAGACGGCAGTGGTCGCATCTTGCGCATTGGAGCCTGGAGCCTGGATTGGCAGGTCGGTGGATTGGCCAAGGTGTCGGACCAGGACTCGGGGGCAGTGCTTGCGCAGGCCGAGCGGGACTCCATTGGTCGGGTGAAGCGATTTTCTAACGGCAGTGGACACAGCGCCCTGATCCTGCGAGATGCCCTCGGTGACGTCCGCGAGTTGAACCTGCGGCAGCCGGACGGCAAAGGCCTCTCGTGGCGGTTGGTGCGGGATTCGTCTGCGCGGGTGGTGGGTGTGACGCAGCCGGGTCAAGCGGCCTGGCGCATCCTCAGAGATCCGCTGGGTCGCGTACGCCGATGGCAACTGGAAGGGGTTGCCGAGCCTTTCCTGGTGGAGTTCCTACCATTGGACGGGACCTTCTCTGGCAGTGACAGAACCCTTGCCGCGAGTCTTGGCATCGAAGAGGCCGATCGGGGTTCATCGAGCAAGGCACCGGGGTCTCGTCGGGTGCGGGTTGAGCTGCCCGGCGCGCTCGAGGTGCTTCGTTTCGACGAAGTTCGTGGCTCCCGCGGCACTTTGCAGGCGGTGACTGATGTCTGGGAGACAACCCTGGGCTCCTGGGAGCCCGACTCTGCCGGCGGTGATGATCCAATCGGCGTGCAGTTGGACTCCGATTCCGTGAGTTCGCACGCTGCTGATCTCATCTGGGGTGAAGCGCCTTTGGTGTTGGAGGGGCAGCCTCTATTTCCGTCCGTAGATGGCAGCGGCGCCGGGCTGAGTGGCGCCGGCCAGTTGCGGCTGCACTCTGGAGATGGGGTGACCATCTCGTGGCTCGGCTCAGGCGCCACCCTCGATGGCTTTCAGGTGCCGATTCGGGACGGTGAACCGGTCTCCCCGGCGGGGTGGGGCTCGCCTGAACTGCTGTGGGAGCGCGGCGTGGCGACGGGTGGTGAGACCCATGGAAACCTGCGCGGAAGCGCTCAGGGAGTGCGCCACTGGTGGCGGCTACTCGACTTCCCAACTCAGGGCCTGGCGCGCCTGCCCGATGGGGTCGCTGCGGCCAGCCGAGCATGGCGGCGCCCGCGCCAGGAGTTGTTTGCTCGCGCGGCTCTGCTCCCGGCCGGTCAGCCCGTTGCCGGCCCCGGGGCTGGCCTCCCGCCTGTACCGGGTTCCTCGCGACTGGTGCCCGGTCCGGCGGACAGCCTGCTGGTTTCGCCGCTGGTAGCTCTGGTGCTGTCGGGAGATCTGCCGCCGCAGGCCGCAGAACACGAAGCCTGGTTGCCGATGCCGGCCGAGGCCTGGTCACTGGAAGTTCCCGGTGCGGCAGTTCTTCAGAGCCTGGCCGAACGCAGAGCCTGGCCCTCGGTGCCGGCTGCCTGGCAGCGGGGCGAGCTGAGCGGAGCCTCCGCACACCTGGCAGGCTTTGTTACGGCTGAGGGACGGCGGCGTGCGGCGGCGCCAGCCTACGAGTTGCGTCCCGCTGTCTCGGGTCTCCCCGCTGGGGTAGCCGACGTGCTGCCGGGTCGCACGGCCCCCAGCCCCCTGGGTTCGGCGTCTCTTCCTGTCCACGGCCGCGCGGGGGCTGTTGAGTCCCTGTCCGATGACCCCTTCTCGCCTGGGGCAGGACTTCGGGCGCAGGTTGAGTCGGACTCCCTGTTGTTGTTCCTGCGCTCGGTGGCTTCGGCCCCCCCGCTTCCCCAACTGGTCTTGGCGCCAGACCAGTCGGCAGAGAGTTGGAACATCGACCTTCCGTCGGGTCTTCGGTTGGTTGTTGATCGCCGCGGACGCCTGCTGTCGGTCGACGCGCTGGGCCGCTTGCACCAGGCCTGGGGAGCTCGGGCAGTCGCAACTCTCGGGGACAGCCTGTTAAGCCGGGGCAACGCCAGCGCCTTTGTCGATGAGACCAGGGAGCCCAGTTGGCTGCCGAGTTCTGCAGGGCTCCCAGAGGCGCGCTGGGGAATTGTTGGCGGGCGGGCCTATCTTGCTCTCGACGCGAGGTTGATTCCAACCTCGCTTCGTGCAGCCATCGGCTCGATTCCCTACGCGACCCTCGATGCCGAAAGTGAGTCGTCGCCCGGCGACTGAGCCGGGCTACAATCGCACGATGGCAACTGTGTTGTTCAAGCCCTCAGGAGTGTCTGTCGAGGTGCGAGACGGCACCACCGTATTCGCGGCGGCAATGGCTGCCGAGGTCGCAATTCCCAGTCAGTGCGGTGGACGTTGTGCGTGTGCGCTGTGCCGGGTTCGAATCCTTCAAGGTGCCGACAACATCTCGCCGATTCAGTGGGAAGAGGCAGAGCACATGGGCAATTGCTTCTACCTGACCCATGAGCGGCTTTCCTGTCAGTCGAAAGTCTATGGCGACGTGGTGGTGGAGGTCGTGGAGGTGGACACTGCGGAGAAGCCCAAGAGTCGCTACATCCCCTACTCGATCATTCGCAAACGCGAGCAGATGGAGAAGCAGGAGGAACTACGGCGGGTACGCGGCAGCGCCTCGTCCAGGGCTCGCAAGGGGCGCCGCAAGGGCCCGACCGGGGGGGCGGCTCGCAGCAAGGCGAAGGAGGTCTCCGAGGACGGGACAGCGGCACGAGAGCGTTCGGCTGATCGTGAACCACCGGCCCGGTCGGCGTCCTCACGTCGACGCTCGTCTGCTCGCAAGAGGCGGCGTGGCAAGAGCAGGAATCCGGGCAGCTTACGCCCCGGTCAGACGAGACCACCGGCTGGCGTGAAGGAGAGATCGAAGGATGATGGCTCGTCGGGGGGCAGCCAGGGTTCCGGATAAGCGCGGCGCTAGTCTGTGATGCTCATCCCCAGCAGAGTCTTGTGCAGGTAGCCGTCGTCGCGATGGTGCCGAACGACAGCGCGTGAGTCGGTCACGTCTGTGAACTGGGCGTGCTGGAACATGTAGGTGATGTCTGCGACGTCCGGAGCGAGGGGATCGAGCTTGCTGTACTCCAGGCGCAACAGGCCCAGGTGTAAGGTCAAGCTGAGTAGCCCCTGGCGGACGGCGCTGAATCGCAACAGGCTCTTTTCCATGAGCGCCTGGGTCAGGAAGAGCTGTTGCAGAGCATCGCTGTTCTCGCTGGGTAGCTTGATCGGCTGAATCGAGGGGCGGGTCGTGCTGGCGACCGTCATCTTGCTGGTGTCGGCGTCGCTGTGCTTCAGGGTGGAGAGAGCACTTGCCGTGACCCGGGCGACACGGCTTCGATCTGCCAGCACCGCCGGTGCATTGGGGGTGACGGCCAGCTCGCTGCGCAGCCTCACCAGCCCGTTTCGAACCCGGCGAAGTGCCATGGGATCGGCTGCCTCCAGGCCGACGAGCAGCTCCAGCCATGTCGCGAGGTCGCGTAGCAGGACATCTGCCGCCCGGCCGACGTCTGGGTTCAACTCGCCCATTCCCCGGCCGCTGACCATCCCATCATCGTCTGCGGTTTCGCTCAGCTTGACGGTTTCGGTGTCCACTCCGTCCTCGGCTTCCAGCCAGAGGTCTCGGTACTGCGGATCACGGTGCTCGCTGACCATTGTCTCGAACGACGCAACGACCTTGAGCCAGGCCTGCGCAGGTTGCGACGGGCTGTCCTTGAGAGTAGCCAGCGCTTCCTCTTCCCAGGCGTTGTAGACCTTGAAGGACACCTGGCAGCCGGCTTCGAGTTGCACGGTCTCCGAGACCACCTGCAGTAGAGGCGAGGATGGCGCCAGGGCCTTGATGATCTCCAGTGCTTCGGGGAGAGCGTCGGCGCCCGTGCCGTTGGCGACGGTGGGGCAGGCAAGGCTCAGGCCGACGTCCCAGCCACCGGGCCTGCGCACCGGGCGAAATGGGAACAATCGGCACACGCTCGGCTTGAACTCGATGCCCAACTCCTCGTGGATGCCGCACAGGCCGTCTTCTTGCAGGAAGGTGCAGCGGCCGTTGTGGGTACGGAGCAGGAACGAAACCGGGTCGTCGCCCTCGTTCGGCAGCGGCAGGAAGTCGACTCCTCCCCTGGAGTGGCCCTTGCCGATGGCCTTGAAGCCTTCGGTGATCTTCTCTACCTCCTCGGCGCTGACTGGTCCGAGCAGGTGTTTGTCCGTGCAGCAGCGGGTGCAGGAATTGCAGGTGAAGCGGCTTCCGGGAACCATGCGCGCCTGGGCAGGTTCGGAGTCGCCGCCACTATCGTAGCGGTGTATGGCGCGGCTTCTTTGGCTGAGTCGGCGCAGGCAGGCGACGTCAGCGCGGATCAGGCCCTGGCTGACGATGGCCCTCGCCCTGGGGGTGTCCAGCAGAGCGCGCTGATCGAGGGCCTGGAGGAGGTCCACCAGCCCCATTGGATCGAGTTGGCCACCCAGGCTCTCGCCAGCCTGCTGCAGGACGCTCGCGGCGTCGTGTTCGCCATCGAGGAGGCCGACGATGACCGCTGCAGCCTCTCCCAGCTTGATTACCTGTCCGAGGGAGTTATCGCGCAACTCGGCTTCGTCGCCACTGGTGATCAGCAGCACGCCCGGCCGGAGTCCGGGTAGGGAGATCGACTTTTCCGTTTCCGAAGGGCTGAAGTGAAGCAATCGTTTGGACACGTTGGACTGGATCCGCCTGGAATCTAAACTGACCCGGCATGCATCTCGAAGGAAATCTGTTCCACCCCGCCGAGACGACCGGAAGAACATGGTCATAGAAACAGCCAATCCTGTCCAGTCAGCGCTCGTGACCGACCCTGCGGTGCTGGAGGCTTACCGTCATGACGCCTCTCCGTTTACCGGCGCTCCCGATGGACTGCTTCGTCCCAGCGATGCGACCGAAGCGGCCTGGTGGCTGGCAGAGGCCGCGCGAACTGGCAACTTCGTTACTGCGTGCGGACTGCGCAGTTCGACGACTGGTTCAGGGCTGGCGGCTCGGGGCTGGGCCATGTCCTGCGAGCGATTGACCCCGGCGATCGAGATCGACGAGCGAAGCAGCAGCGCCGTAGTTGGGGCTGGGACGGTGCTGCGAGACTTCAAGGATGAGGTGGAGGCTCGGGGCTATTTCTATCCGCCTGATCCCACTTCGGAGCGCGAGTGCACCATGGCGGGCACCGTGGCTTGCGACGCCAGCGGCGCTCGCACGTATCGCTACGGACCGACCCATCGCTGGTTGCGTGGTGTCGAGGTGGCGATGTTGGACGGCACGGTCCGCTGGTTCCACAGGCGAAGGGTGGACAAGGATGCTGCGGGCTATGCAGGTCTTCGAGACCTGGTCAGCGTGTTTTGCGGTTCCGAGGGAACCCTAGGCTTCCTTACCCGAATCGAAGTGGAACTCATCGCCAGGCCCGAGGCCTTTCTCGGTGGCTTTGCCTTTTTTACCGACCTGGAGTCGGCGCTCGCCTTTGTCCTGGCTGCTCGTTCAGAGGATCGCACTGGCAGCGGGGTGCGGCCACGCTGCCTGGAGTTGTTGGACGCTGCCTGCATGGACATCATGAGAGCTCAGGAGACCGGGCTGTTACTTCCCGAAGCTGCCAATGCGGTCGTGTTTTTCGAGGAAGAGCACCGGGACGGTGGCGAGTCTGAGGTGGTGGAGCGGTGGTGGTCGCTCTTGGAGCGTAGCCCCGGCGCACTGGCTGCCGACACCGTGGTGGCAACCGACAGGACGCGCCAGGAGGAACTCCGCATGCTTCGCCATGCAGTTCCCGCCACGCTTAACGAGGAGGGGGCTCGTTACATGGCGGACGGTGGCAAGAAGATGTCTACGGACTGGGCTGTGCCCATCGACCAGTTGGCAGGCTTCATGGCGCGTTCCGATCTCTGGCTCGCCGAGGCGGGCATCGAACGGGTCGCGAGGTTCGGACACGTCGGCAACGGACACCCGCATTACAACCTGCTGTTGCGTAACGGCGCCGAGGTGGAGCGTGCAGAGGCTGTGGTGGACCGCATGTGCGCAGAGGCCTGTGCTCTGGGTGGCACCATCACCGCCGAGCATGGTGTCGGCAAGGTCAAGAAGCCTTATCTCCACCATCGCTTCAGCTTGCTCGAGTTGGCCTCGATGCGAGCGATTAAGGATCTGTTCGATCCTGATGGTCTGCTGGCGCCGGGAAACCTGTTTCCCTAGGCCTGTTGGCCGGCAGCCAGTGCCGGGGACCCAAGGACGCGATCAGCCCGCCCCAGAGAAAGCCAATTGTGTGCACTCCACGCACCGGGCTGTTGAGAAGCAGGGGCACTGAGAGTGCGAAGGCCACCAGTCCCCAGGTAGCAAAGCCGGCAATCCGGTCGCTGCGCTCGGAGTAGGTGAGCTCATGGCGCATCCGCAGCCAGGAGATGCCCCCCATTGAAAGGCAACCGTAGAGCACCGGCGACGCACCGATCATGCTCTCTGACCCCTCCAGGCCCAGGCTCAACCAGATCCCGGGCAACACTGCGCCGCCGAGGATCCCCAGCCAGGCCAATGCAGGCCCCACCGTGCGAGCAGCCATGGTCATGCCGATCACCAGTCCGGCCGCATTGCCGACGGAAACGGGTAGGCTCGGATGCAGGAAGATGTAGGTGATCAAGCGCCAGGGTTCGCTGCTGGCGATGTCGGCGCGAAGTTGGCCGGCTACCACGAGCTCGTCGCTGCCTGTCGCCTGTAGTGCAGCGATCACTGGCAGCAGAACCAGCCATGCCACGATGTCCCACCGCCGGGGGTGAAAGAACGGCAGGGCAAAGGCTGTAAACGGCATCGCGGAGCATCCTACGTCAGCCGGCACCTTCCCGCTGTTCCGCTCGGGTAGGATTGCGGCGGTGAACCGTCGCTTGTTATCTCCCCTGGCCTGGGGCCTTGTCGCTGCCGCCTTGTGGACAGTCTGTCACCTCCTCATCCATGTCCCCCGCGGCTGGCCCTTCCCTGTACGCGGGGAGTGGGAGATCTTGTTGGTTGCGTTGTCCGTTGCAGCGGGCGACCTGCCGCCGCTTCCGGCTGGCGCGATCCATGGTGTCGAACCCGGCTCGTACCTGTCCGCCCTGTGCGCGGCACCACTGCTGGCCCTGGGCCTGGGGCCGGTACTGGCGGGCAAGCTGGTTGCGCTGCTGTTTGGCTCTGCTACAGCCGCTGTGTGTGCCGGCTGGACTGCTGTTCTCGTGCGGTCAGCACACGGTAGCCGTACTGCCCACGCTGCCGCGCTGCTGGTTGCCGTGGCGTTCGCAGTTTCCTGGCCCGGCCTGCACTTCGAGCATGCGGGAATGAGCGGCCGCAGCCCAGAGTCCCTGCTGTTCCAGTTGCTTGCGGTGGCCCTTCTTATCTCGGGGCGATCGACCCGGCCCCGGCTGGCTGCTCTGCTGTGTGGGACTTCGTTGGGGCTGGCCTGGCTGTTCAGCCCCGTGGCCCTTTGGACCCTGCTGCTCGTGGGGCTCCTGCTGTTCGTACCAGCGCCGCTGTACGGCGCTCCAAGCTTCGGTCGCGGTCGGTTCGCTGCGCTGGTGCTGGTCGGCCTCGCCCTGCCGTTTGTCGTGCTGGGACTGCTCCTGCCCGAGGGATGGTGGGGGCTGAAGCTGTTCTTCGTCCAGAACCTGGGATTCGATGGCCTCGGGGTTGCGTCTGGATTGGTTCGCGAGGGTGGTGACCTGAGCGGGGTACAACGGCCAGGCCCCCTGTACCTGTTGGCCCGGTTATGGGGAGCCTTTGAGGGCGGAGCACACAACGAGCAACTGTCCGTGCGAGCGTATTCGCTCGGTGTGCTCGCATGGGCTGCTGGAGCGTCGCTTCTGTGGACTTTGCTGAAGGCTCGTAGCCAGCAGCAACGAGCATTCCGAGCCCTGGCCGCGATCAGCCTGTCCTGGGTCCTGCCGCTTAGCTTCCTACCGCTGGATCGAGGCTTCTATCCCCTTGCCTATCGTTACTGGGGATTGCCCCTGGCTGTGGCTTTGATGCTGCTGGCTGCCTTCGTGGTTGCGCCAGCGCCGGCTACTGTCCGGCTGAAACGAAGCCTTTTCGTTGCCCTGTTGGTGACATCTCTGCTGCCTCTTCCGACCCTCGGTCGTTCCATTGTTGCCCCCTCGTCGTCGCTGGCTGTCGCCGTGGTAGGTACCGGTGCTCACGGGATGGCGCCCCGGCAGGGACGGCAACGCCACTACGCCTTCATTCACCTGCGAAAACACGCGCCTGAGGCTGTGGACCGCTATCTAAGTGAGGGATATGGCCTTGCCCTCGGGGCGGATGCCGCGGTGAGCAGCACGCGAGGTGACCTGCCGCAGCCGACCTGGCAGCTCATTCGCGATGAGCTGCCTCCGCAGTCCTGGCGAGCTCTTCAGATCGGCATCGGTTGCGGTGCAGCCTCCTTCCCGTCGCAGTCGGGGCCCCTTCGGCAAGCCCTCGTTGCGGGCTCCGACCGTGACGATGCCGATATTGCCTACGGCTTCGAGAGGTGTGCGCAGGACGAGGCACGGCAACTACTGGCAGAGTTGCCCGCGGCAACGGCTCCGCAGGAGATTGACTTCAGCGTCCCCGATCCGCGGGAGTTGCTGCCCGATCGGTTCTAGCTAGGATCAAGGGATGAGTTCATTGCATTCGGGACAGCGGCCAGGGGCTGTCGTCCGCGATCCACTCGGCGAGGCTCTTGAGCGGCAGGTTGACGCCTCGGAACGGCACACCCGTGGCCAGTACTTCACCCCCGATGCACTGATCGACATGGTTCTCAACCTGCTGGACTGGGCACCGGAAGTGGGCTCCGTGGTCCTGGATCCCGCCTGTGGCTCGGGCCGCTTCCTGCTAGCTGCCGAAGCGTTCTGGTCCCTGGATCGGGCTGACATGCGCGGCTTCGAGACGGACGGCGCGGCGCTCCAGGCCGCTCGTGAGCAGTTGCCCGGAGCGTCGCTCATCGGCCAGGACTTTCTCTCCACCGAGGCGATGGGCGACGTTGACCTCGTGATCGGAAACCCGCCCTACATCCGCAATCGCGGCCACAAGCGCGACCTGTACGTGGATTTTATCGAGGCCTCTGTTGCCCATCTTCGCCCGGGCGGGCGCATCGCCCTGGTGCTGTCCAACGCCTGGTTGGATGTCGGCTACGGCGTGGCATTGCGGCAGTACCTATTGGATCACTGTGCGCTTGAGTGCCTGGTTGAGTCGTCTGCCGAGCGATGGTTTCCTGGAGCCCGGATCAACACGATGGTGCTGATCGCCCGGCGCTGCCTCGACCCCGACCGACGTGCTGCCGAGGGGGTGAGGTTTGCCCAAGTGGACCAGCCGCTGCCTGCCGCGCCTCGGCTGGTCCGCGAGCTCCGCCAGGGTGAGTTGGCTGCAGACTCTTGCTGGGGCCCCTTGCTGCGTGCTCCTGACCTGTACTTTGAGCTGCTGCGCGGCGCGACTCCCCTGCCCCTCGTCCCACTCGAGGCTCTCGTCCGATTGCAGCGTGGCTTTACGACCAATGACAATGGTTTCTTCTATCCTCCCGTCGATGCGGGCATCGAGCCCGAGTACCTGCAGCCCCTGCTCAAGAGCCCGAAGCGTGTCGCGGGAGTTCGCGGATGTGCTGCAGAACTCCCGGATCGAGTGTTTCTTTGTAGACGGTCGCGGCAGGAACTCCTTGACCGTGGCCACAGCGGAACTGTGGCCTGGATTGATCGCCATCGCCCTGGCGCCGGCCCCTCGTCCTGGTCGTTACCGCAGCAGAGGCCGTCTCGCCTGTTCGTGGTCAAGGGGGTGGCCGATCGCTTTCGTCAGCCTCTGTTCGATGTCCCGGTCTATGCCGACCAGCAGTTGTACAGCGTGTCGCCGGTATCAACCGCGATTTCCGAAGCTGCCATCGGGGCTCTGCTCAACAGCAGTTGGTGCAAGCTGAGCATGGAGATGGCCGGTCGCGTCAACTTCGGTGATGGAGTCCTTTGGCTGTCCTTGGGGGACGTTCGAAACAAGATCCATGTCCCCGACCTCCGGGTTGCTGGAGCGGCGGCTCTTGGGCGGCTGGAGGCCGCCTTCCATGCGCTCCCGCACGGTCCGGTCCCGGGGCTGACTTCCGGCGGCGACGGGAATTCGGATGCAGCTGGCTGGCAGGCAGCACAGGAGCGTCTCGACGCCGAGGTGGCTGTCCTGCTCGGCCTCGACCCGGTGCAACAACAGGAACTGTGCGAGGCGTTGCGGGAGCGCTGTTGCTCGCGAGTCAGGATGGCTGCGAGAAAGGGCTGAATCCCGGCCAGGGTTCTGTCATGGCTCCAGGTCGCCGCTCACCTGGATTCGGTCGTGTTCGTCCAGGTCGAAATGGAGCCTTGCTCCCTGTTGCCAGCAGATCCCAGCGTGCAGCTCGCCAGACTCGATGTAGCGGTGAACATGGACCTTGCCAGGGTGGGGACAGGTGCAGGTCTCGTGACGGACCTTGGCCGCCCAGGGAGAGCCTTCGTTCCATAGGTCGAACAACAGTCCGGGCGCGGGAAAGAAGCTGGCCCTTGGGTGCAGACGGAGCACTCGCTCGGCGACCTCCAGGCGGGACAAGCGCTTGTGCAGAAGGCGGGAGGTGGCTCTGCTCGACATGGACTGGTAGCCGCCGGACGCGGGCAGAGGCCGGAATCAGGCCGAGAACGACATGCCGGGAGGGCCCGCTCGCTCTAACCAGGACAGGTCGGGATTGCCAGCCCGCAGCAGCCAGCCACAGGGGTCTTCGTGTGCCTGGCCGTGGGTCGGCACATGCAGCAGCCCCGGCGATCGGCCGGGCGCCAGCGCCCCCATGCTTTCGAGACCGAGCGCATCAGCGCCACCTTCAGTGGCAGCGCGCATGAGCACAAGGGATGGCACCTCCGGGAAGGCAGCGTGGAGCTCGGCGGCCTCCATCAGGATGGACTGATCGGGAGTATCCGAGGCGGCAGCCGTTCCCAGGGCGACTCGGCAGCCTTCCTCGAGGAAGGAGACCAGCGGCGGCAAGCGGCCGCTGACCTGCTGGTTGGTGCGTGGACACAGAACCAGCGGTGAGTTTGCTGCGCTGGCCCGCTGCGCCATGGCGCGGGTAGCGGTCGTCATGTGCACCAGCATCACCTGTTCATGGAGGGCGCCGAGGTCTTCCATGTAGGTGACCGGATCGGTGACCGGAGGATTGTACTCATCCCACCATGTCTCGATGGTCTCCACCAAAGTCTTCGCGGCACCTTTGCCGGTTTCCAGCAGGTCCCACTCCTCTTCTCCCTCAGCCAGGCGGATGCTGGTCACCGCTCCCTTTTCCATGGCTTTGAGACAGAGCTCGCGGATGACCGAACCCGAAGTGGAGTAGAGCGAGTGGGGAGAGAGCAGGTAACGGATCCCGTCGGGCCACGGAACGATCCGCGCCTTTGCGACCGCCGCCGCCGCCAGCGCTTTTGCCGCTCGTCGGGGAGAGAAGCCCGTGATCTCGTGGAAGACGACTCCGTACAAGCCCTCTCGAGCCATGGCGGGGACGGCCCGGAGGGTATTGGTGACATCGCCGACCGCTGCTGTGCCGGCCGTCACCGAGCGCTGCACGCCCGCCCTCACGAGAGCCTCTCGGGAGTCGGGGTCGAGCCGCTCGGTTTCGCGACGCACTTCGCGCAACTTGCGCAGCCAGCGCGTCAGGCCGATGCCGCTGTGGTCCTGGGGGATGGGGCCCAACTCGAATTGACTGTGAGCGTTGACCAGTCCGGGCAGCAGGATCCCCTCCAGTTCAGCCTGCTGTGCCCAGCCGAAGTCAGCCAGGAGGTCGCCTCGGCTGCCGCAGGCCACGACCCTACCCATGGTGTCGAAGGCAACGGCGCCGTCACGGAGCGGTGCGCCTGCACCGGGGATCACCCAGGGTGCGGAGTAGACGCGCACCTGAGAAGCATCCTGTTCTTCGAGCAGGACGCTTCGTGCATCGTGCGCCCAGCGTCTGAGGCGGTCGCGAATCATCCTCGTCTCTCCTCGGTCGGTTCGAGCGTAGTCAACATAGCTCCCCTGCCTGCTGGTTTCACCCCGCCGGGCAACAAAGCAGCCCGGCAGTCGGGAGAGTTCTTCCCCGAGAACGGGAAAGGCCCGAGGCATGTGGTGGCGCGGGGCGGTGGGGGTGGGGGGGGGGGCGGGGCGCGCCCCCCCCGCCGCCCGGGGGGGCGGGCCGGGGGGG
>CAZBDA010000026.1:0-48175 GCA_964490445.1 uncultured Rickettsiales bacterium
CCAACCTCGGCTCGAATGTCACCATCGGCGCCGTCGTGCCCGGCGACGTCTACCCGAGCACCGACACGCCCGGAGTCATCCCCGACGACAATGCCTTCGGCTTCAGCTCGCTGCGCTTTGTCACGGGCGGCGCGACGATCAACAACTTCAGCGTCGACATCAACATCAGCCACACCGAGATGGGCGACCTCAAGATCACCCTGTTCGCACCCAGTGGCTCGTCGGTCGTGCTCTACGACGGCGAATTGGCAGGCGCGGCCAACATGGTGGGCAACATCTCCCGCGACTTCGCCATCTCCGGCGGCACCATCTATGCGCTATACGGAGAGGCCGCCGACGGCACCTGGCGGCTCGAGGTCATCGACGACGCCTCGGCCAACACCGGCACCCTCAACTCCTGGGGACTGAACATCAACGAGACCTGGTCCGGCGACCTGTTTGTCGGCAACAGCATCACCTCAGACGGCGACATCACCACCACCGGCAACATCGAGGTCATCCAGGGCTCGGACCTGATCTTCAAGAACGTGGATGGCAACGAGACCTTCCGGATCGACGGTGAGACCGGCCTCATTACCGGCGCCTCGGGCAGTTGTCCCAGCGACATGACGCAGCGAGCCGACTTCTGTATCGAGAACAACGAGCGGGGGCACGCGAGCTGGTACGACGCCATCAACAGTTGCTTCAACGTCGGACGAAGATTGTGCTCGACGATGGAGTGGATGATGGCCTGCCGCAATACCAGTGGCACCAGCCTCAACCAGATGACGGGCAACTGGGAGTGGACGGCCAACGTGACCCGTGGCCCCTATGAATACGCTCACCGCATGCACGACTGCGGCAACTCCGACCACGACAGTTGGGGCAGTGGCAACCACTACCGCTGCTGCAAGAGCCTGTAGTCCGAGAACGAGGGCCTAGTTGCCCCGGCTCTGGTCCAGCTCGTCGACCAGCCGGCACAGACCCTCGACGGTTACCACGTAGTCCTCGCCGCAGAAGTCGCAGCGCACCTCTGCGGACTGGCCATCGGAGATCATCTCCAGCAGTTCGGCGCGGCCGAGCATCGCGACGCCCCGCTCGACCCGGTCCTGGTTGCAGGCACAGGAGAACGCGAGCGACTCCTCGCTGAGAACCCGCACCTGCTCATCAGGCAGCGACTGCTCGAGGATGGCCTCGAGCTTCTGTCCGGCAGCGAGTCTTCGGTCGAGCAGTTCCAGGCTTACCGCCCCGCTGTCTCCGAGCAGCGCCTCGGCGACACCCCCGGGAAGGGGCTGAACCAACACGCCGACCACCTGCAACGGCCGGCCCTCTGGGTCGCGCTCCATCACGACACGAAGACGACTGGGGATTTGTTCGCTGCGGTTGAGATAGACCTCGAGGTCTTCATCGACATGGCCACTGCTCAGCGGCAGCGTTCCCTGGGTGAAGTGGCCGCCATGGTCCTGGCGAATGACCGCGATAAGGCCACCACCCAGGGCCGCGGGGATCACGTCGCCAGCACTGCTGGGATCGCCCACGTAGCCGCGCAGGATCCCACCGGGTCGCGCATCGGTGTGAATGGAACGCAACGGCCCCCGCCCCATCCACTGCACGCCAATCCGGTAGTAGTCCTTGTCCGTGGTGGCAAACAGCGCCGTAGCAGTCAGTGCCCGGGCCAGGGCACAGGCCGCGACAGGGCTGCAGTCATGGCGACGGGCAGCGTCGGCCACCAACTGGTCAGTCCGAGCAGCGACGATGCGATAACAGCCATCGGCGGTGATGGCGCGCAGCAGACGGTCTTTCACGTCCTCCATCATACCGCTGGCAACTGCAGGGCCGTGAGAACAAGCCTGCGCTCGCTCCGATCGGGCTCGGAGCGAGTTCTGTCAGGTCAACTCAGCGTCTGCGTCGACGCAGTGTGATCGGCACCATGAACAGGGCCAGCAGGGCCAAAGCCCGGACAGGCAAGCCGCCATCGGCAGAGCCCATCGAGCAATCACAGCCCTCCAGTGCACCGCCACCCAGGACGTCCTCGGGAACCTCGACATTCGGTTCACCACCTTCGACCTTCAGCGCGAAGGGTGCAGCCCATTCCGAGGCCTCGCCGAACTCGTCGACCGCCCGCGCCGACCAGTAGAGGTCGCCGTTGAGGTTGCTGTCTACCTGCCAGGAAGTCGCTCCATCGGTGGCCGCAGGACCGGTGCCGCCGAGCAGACCGAGGCCCTCACCGCCGGCCACCACGTCACTCAGTTCCGGGTCCGTAGCAACGATGAAGTCATAGAACACCAGGTCGCCTTCGGGGTCGATCACGTTGCCCGCCTCGAGCACCGGCGTCACCGACTCCTCGGTGGCGCCATCTACAGGTGACAGCAACTCGGGCACCGGCGGCGGGTCATTTTCGCCCCGCACCTCGAAGCTGATCGTGTGCGGCACCGAAGCGATCCCGACTTCGTCCACAGCCGAGACCCGCGCATAGGCCACTGCATTCTGGGGCAGCTCGACCCCGTCCTCACCGAGGTCCCACTCCACCGTGCCCGTGCCACTACCCGTAACCGTCGCAGTCGCATAGTCGCTACCATCGAAGCTGTCGACCGAGTCGACCTCAAAGATGTACTCCAGGGCACCACCTTCGGGGTCGGCCCCCTCGGAAGCCACCAGGACCGGCGAGCGCTCCGGGGTGCTTGAGCCATCTTCGGGGCTGATCAGGGCGACCCCTTCCGGCGCACCGTTGTCCAGCGTGTAGAGGAACGACTCGAGCTCGCTCCATGGACCCTCGAGGCCATGCTCATCGGTAGCCATCACGCTCCAGGAGTACACGGTGTCCTCGTCCAGAGCGACGTCCACGTCCCAACTACCGTTGACCTCGCCCTCGGCGATGGCCAATTCGGAAGCCTCGGCAACGATTGTTTCGCCGTCGGAGTCGTAGATGTGCACGGTGTAGCTCAACTCGTCCTGGTCGACATCCACCGCAGCGGCCCACTGCATTGCAGGCGTCACATCAGCGACCACCTGGCCCTCCACCGGATAGACCGCAACAGGAGCACCGGGCGCCTCGTTACTGATATTGACCATGAACTCCTGGACGTCGCTCCACGGACCCTCGACGTTGGGGTCTGCTGCACGCGTGCGCCACCAGTAGACGCCGTTCTCGGCCAGCGGAGTATCCACCTTCCAGAAAGTCTCGACTGCGTCCTCGGCGATCCAGCCGGACGAACTCACCACGACCGTCAGGTTCGCGTCGGCCCAAACCTCAAACTCGTAGAGCAGAACATCGCCCTGTGGATCCACGGCGTTGCTGGTGATGAGGTCCGGCGTCACCTCGACGGCCTCCTCGCCTGTCAGCGGGGTCAGCGGAACGGGCGCATCGGGACCGTCAAAGCTGTTGGGGTTCTGACCCGCCGCATACTCCTGGGAGTTGCTCAGGCCATCACCGTCGGGATCGGCCCCGGAGTCGCCTGGATCGTTCGGATCGAGGCCGTTGTCCACTTCCCAGCTATCCGAGAGGCCGTCGCCATCGGCGTCGAGGAAGGTCACCTCGATGGTCCAGGTCTGTACGTCGCTGGCGCCGTCGCCATCATCGACGGTCAGCGTCACCGCGAACGTACCCGTCAGGCTGTCGGCGTAGTCGGGAGTCCAACTGAGCTCGCCGCTGGCCGGATCCATCGTCATGCTCGGCGGCGCCGAAGAGGCCAGGCTCCACGTGAACACCTCGTCACCCGGATCGTCGATCACAGGCAGGTAGGAGTAGACCACGCCTTCCTGCGCCGTCGCCGGCGGTGTCGAGATGAACTCCGGCGCAACATTCGCCACCACGACCGAGTGGCTCTGGGTCACCGTATCAGTGCCGTCGTTCACGCTCAGCACCACGGTGAAGTTTCCATCGTCGGGGAAGGCGTGAATCGGCGAAGCGCCACTGCTGTCACTGGTGCCGTCTCCCCAACTCCAGGTGTAGGACATGTTGGCTGTGTCCGTGCTGCTCGGATCCGTCGTTGTCGCGCTGAACGTCACCGCCTCGCCTTCGTCCGCGTTACTCGGACCCACCAGCGTGTCGATTGACGGGGCCACGTTCGTGATGGTCACGTTGCCCGTGTTGGTGTCGCTGCCGCCGTCACCATCGCTGACCGTCAACAGCACGCTGAAGTTGCCGTTGTCCGCAAAGACATGAGTGACCAGCGCCCCGGTGTCCGTGGTGCCGTCACCGAAGTCCCAGCTGTAGACCAGGGTGTCGTTGCCCGGATCCGTCGCGATGGCAGAAAAGATGAGGTTCTGGCCTTCGTCGCCGCTCGGCATCACCGCCGAAGAGATGGTCGGAGATACGTTCGCGATCTGGATGGTCGCCGAAGCCGTATCAGTGCCCCCGTCGCCGTCGTTGACCGTCAGGCTGAGGGAATAGGTACCTTCATCGCCGTAGCTGTGCGTGACACTCGCGCCAGTCAGGGTCGTGCCGTCGCCCATCGCCCAGGTGTAGACCAGGGTGTCAGCGCCAGGATCAGAAGCACTCGCCGAGTAGGACAGTGCTGTTCCCTCATCGCCACTGGGCGCATTCACAGAGGTCAGGTTCGGCGCCACGTTCGAGACACTCACGAGCAGGGTCGTGCTGTCGCTTGCCGGCGGCGAAGCATTGTCACTCACGGTCACGGTCACGCCGAACGTACCGTTGTCAGCAAACACGTGGCTGACACTGCCGTGCGAGGTGGTCACCACCGCAGAGCCATCGCCGAAGTTCCAACTATACGAGAGCACATCGCCGGAACCGGGGTCGCTGGCAGACACGCTGAAGCTGTAGGTGTCTCCTTCATTGCCCGACGTATCCCCCGTCAGGGCGGACAGCAAAGGTGCACTGTTGCCAACGGTCACCGTCATCAGCGAAGAGGCCGAACCGCCCTGGCCATCACTCACCGTCACCTGCAGGGTGTAGCTGCCCTCGTTGACGTAGGCATGGTTCACCACCGGCAGGGAGCCATTGACGACGGGAGCGCTCCCGTCACCGAAGTCCCAACTGTAGGTAAGGGGGTCGCCACCAGGATCCGAGGCGAGCACGGTCCACGAAAGCGTCGAGCCCTCCGAACCACTCGCATCCCCCACCAGGTTGCTGATAATAGGATCTCCGTTGCTCACCGACACCGTCTGGCTCTGGGTGGCTGTGCCGCCGTCTCCGTCAGACACCGTCAGTGTGACGGTGTAGGTGCCATCACCGGAGTAGGAGTGCTGGGTGTTGGCTCCACTGCCGTTGTTGCCGTCTCCGAAGTTCCAGAGGTAGCTGAGCGTATCGGGGCCAGGATCGCTGGCGCTGGCACTGAACGAGACCACACTTCCTTCGAGGCCGTTCGGCGCGCTGACACTGTTGATGGTCGGCGCGACATTGCTGATATTCACCGTCGCCGAAGAAGTCCCTGAACCGCAGTTGTTGGTTCCCTGGACGGCGATGCTACGAGAGCCCGGGCCGTCGTAGGAGCCCGAGTTGAAGGTCACACTCTGTCCGCCGGTCTCGTAGGAGCCATTGCCATCCAGGTCCCAGGCCCACGACGAAATCGAGCTGCCGCTGGCAGACACCGAGACGCTGCCTCCCTCATTGACACTGTAGGGGCCACCCGCAGAGACGCTGGGGGCACCGCCGCAACTGTTGACCACCACGTTGTCGATATCGCCGCCACCCGCAATCCACTCGATCCAGGTGACGTTGGTCCACTGCGAGCCACTGAAGGTGTTGGTACCGCTGTGCAGGCTCTGCGAACCGCCGCCGCTGGAGGTAATGGTTCCCGAGGCGCCGCCCGAACCCCACATCGAGTTCAGGCTGAATGGCTGCCCGTCGGTGCGGTCCATCCGGTACGGCGTTGAGCAGCAACTGGTGTGAATGTAGAGGCCCGGAGAGGGGTTGCCGGTACCCTGGTGCATGTGCCCGTTGCCATACATGGACCGCCAGCGCCAGCCACCAGAGAGGGTCATTACCTCCGAACTCAGGCTGCCCGAAGTAATGTTGCTGAACGTGATGGTGTCAGCCTGTACCGACTCGGCGGGTAGCAGCACAAAGGCTGCCGAAAGCACTACCAAGCCAATGAAGCGAACAAAGCGAAACATGCGACCTCCCTGAATGCGACGCAACCGCGTCGTCGACGGTACCGTCGCCCGGAAACTCCCCTATTGACTGTGCTCCCGGGCGGGGGAGCGGTCACTATAGCCAACGGACTGCTAAAGTCCCACGGCCATGCACATCATTGCCTCATTGGTGAAACAGGGCTTTGTTCCCTTCGCTTTCGGCAGTCGAGCCAACCTCGATCTGCTGCATCCTGCGCCCTTTGGCGAAAACCTGTTGATGCTGCCGGCGGACGACCCCGAGCACCTGCGCTTCCACGACTTCATCAACCGACTCAATGGGCTGGCCTACGGTGGCAAGGACATGGGCATGCCCGCCTGGGTCCAGATCGACTGTGGCATCTTGCCCTCGGCGTTCATGGGCTTCGCCGTGCCGGCCGAACAGTTGCCAGAGAAACTCAAGTGGAGACTCGATATCGGCTCGTACCGGGGACTGGTGCCGATCTCCGAGGCGATCTCTATTCCCACCGCCCAGCCCGGCCGCTGGATGAGCTACTCGATGTCGACGGTGCTGCCCGGTAAGAAGCTCGGCTTCGCCAGCAAGGTCCTGTCGCTGAAGGCATACGGCTGCCGCTCGTGCCTCGGGGTCGCCCAGTTCGACAACTTCGCGCTGCGCATCCACACCCGCTTCGGCGCCCTGCAGATCGTCGAACCACACGTGCCCTATCACACCTGTCCCGAGAACTCCTTTGTCTACGGCCTCGACCTCAAGGGAGGCGCTGTGCTCGACAAGCTCGAGCGCGGTGGCCAGGTCGATGACGACCGGGAGGCGACCTTTACGATCGGCTCACGGGATACCGACAAGTTGCGGGAGATGTCCGAGCGTACGCGTGCCGGCAGTCACCGCTATTGGCTGCTTCCACCCGGCGCAATCCGCGGTGCGCATGGCGTCACCAATCCGATCTTCGAGGAGCCCATCAGCGGCGCGCGCTAAGAACACGATGGCAGGTTCCCTGGCAGGACGATGATCGATTTTTCAGCCCATGAGTTTCACCCCGTAGTGTTGCTGCCCGACGACTACGACGTACTGGATATGAGCGGTTCCCCCGAACAGAGCCCGCCGAGACGCTCGGAGTTCAGCGTCGGACGCTACAACGAGCAACGGCCGGGCACCTACACCACTGCACTGTTCGAGGAAGGTCGGGACATCCACATCGGCGTGGATATCGGCGCACCTGTCGGCACGCCTGTACACTCCTTCGGCGATGGCTGGATCGAGTGCTTCGGCTACAACGCCGGCGCGGGCAACTACGGTCATACCGTGGTCAGCGGGCATCGCATCGACGGTGTCGAGTTGTTCGCACTGTATGGGCACCTGGACGAAGCCTCCATCCTGGGCAAAATGCCCGGGCAGGAAATCCGCGCAGGAATGGTGATCGGACGAATAGGCGACCTGCACGAGAACGGTGGTTGGCCCCCACATGTCCATTTTCAGTTGGCCTGGCAGCGTCCCCGCGGACCCGACCTGCCCGGCGTGGTCAGCAACAGCGACCTGGACCAGGCCTTGCTGGACTACCCTGATCCCCTGCTGGTACTCGGCCCGCTGTACTAACCAATCCAGGGGATTTGCAGGGGCTCTCACGCGCGGTTCACCTCGTGCGTGCGCCAACGCGCCCGCGCGACAAAGCGATAATGGGACGCATAATGGGTTGACCGTCGCGGGTTTGGACTGTATCTACCGTTCGAACCCGGGCGTTCGTGTGACTGCGGACGGTGGGACCGGATAAGCTGAATGAGAAGCGCAGACGAGGACGCTGACCCTGTGGGACGGCAGCAACAACGACGACTGTTGGGAGCGCTGATCGCGCTCCTGGTCTGCGTCGGTGTACCTGCTGAAGCCGGCCAGGGCGGTCCCGACGAGTACGGCCATGTCTGGCTCGACAGTAGCGAGCCCGCCGGACCCGCATTCGCACCCGAATTCTCGCCTACCCCGGGCCTCCAGCCATTGAACATGGGGACCGGTCTACAGGCCGACGAGGGCGCAATCGCGATCACTATCGGCTTTTTGTTCTCCTTCTACGGGGAAGAATACGACCGGCTGTGGGTGCACTCGAACGGCGGCCTGAGCTTCGGCCCGAACCAGACTCCCCTGGAGGCCCGCTTCTTCTACGATGGAACGCCGACCACCGGCGGCTCCTATGCCTTCGACTGCGAAGACCTGACCTGGCCGGCTCCCATAATCGCAGCCTATTGGACCGACCTGGATCCGCGACCCTCGACACTGGCCGGCAACGCTGGGATCTACGCCGTGCTCGAGGGCGTTGCACCGTCCCGCCGACTCATCATCGCCTGGTACCAGATACCCCACTACGACCTCAATAACCCGAACAACAACAACCTGGGCAAGAACCAGTTCGAGGTAAAGCTGTTCGAGGAGGACGGCCACATCGAAGTGCACTATGCGGTGCTCGCCGGCGGTCCAACCCTGGGCAATGGCAAGGTGGCCGCCATCGGCACCGGAGGCAGCGACCACGAACTGCTGGTGTCCTGCGGCCAGGCAGTCATCAACAACAACTCTGCAGTCGGCTTCTACCCGCAGGTCTGCAACGACACGGACCTCGACGGTGCCTGCGAGTGGGAAGACTGCGACAACAGCAATTCCTCGGTGTTTCCAGGTGCCACCGAAGCGTGCAACGGGATCGACGACAACTGTGACGGGCAGATCGATGAACACCCCGCCACCGGAGAGCGCACCTGGTATCCCGACCAGGACGGCGACAACTTCGGGGCGGCCGGCGCGTCGGTCCCTCTGTCCGCCTGCGAGCAGCCCGATGGATACGCCGAAAACAGCGACGACTGCAACGATCTGAACATCGACATCTACCCCGGCGCTCCCGAGTTGTGCGACGGCCTCGATAACGATTGCGATCCCGACACCGATGAGGATGGCGACGAAGATGGCGACGGAGCGAGCCCCTGCGGCACGCCGGCCGACTGCGATGACTCCGACTCCACCCTCAATCCCAATGACAGCGACCAGGATGGCATCACCTCCTGCAACGGCGACTGCAACGACACCGTCGACGAAATCGCGCCCGGCTTTGCGGAACTCTGCGACGGCTATGACAACGACTGTGATGGCCGCACCGACGAGAATCCCGAGTGCGGCGACGGCGTCGTGCCGGGACACGACATCCCGTATGGCTGCATCCTCAGTTGCAACCTGGCCGAGGAGGGAGCTGGGCAGGCTTCCAAGAGGCAGACTCACCTGGCCCTGCTGCTCGTATTGATCGCAGGGCTCCTGCGGCGACGGAGCCAGAGGCTGGCATGAAGCTGCCCTTCCAGCTCGATCGCTACACCCTGGTTCACCGCATCGGTGTGGGCGCCTTCGGGCAGGTGTATCGCGCCGAGGTGCGCGGGGACATGGGCTTCGTCTCGGACTTCGCCGTCAAGGTGCTCGACTCCAATGTCGTCGCCGACAATCCCAACGTCGCCCGACAACTCGGCGACGAGGCACGCATTCTCAGCCAGTTGGACCACCCCAACATCGTCAAGGTCGTCGATTTCAAACACATCGAGCACCACGTCCTGGGCAACGTCTACTTTATGGTGATGGAGTGTGTGCGAGGCACTGACGTCGCCACCATTCTGCGACGAGTGCGGCCACAGGATCGCGCCATCCCTGCCACGGCAGTCCTGCACATGGGGCTGATGATCTCGGACGCCCTGGCCCACGCCCACACACTGCAAAGCCGCGACGGAACCCAGTTGTGCATCGTCCATCGCGACCTCAAGCCACAAAACCTGATGGTCAACTTCCGAGGCCAGGTCAAGGTGCTCGACTTCGGCATCGCCAAGGCCACGGCGGACGACCGACTCGCAGCGCGCACCCAGGAGGGGCAGACCAAGGGCACGGTGTTCTACATGAGCCCCGAGCAACTCTCGGGAGATCCACTCGACGGACGGTCCGACATCTACTCCCTCGGGACCATCCTCTACGAGTTGCTGCTCGGGACGCGACTGCTGGACGTCGAGGTAAGCACCGCCGCCGAGTTGGTGCGGGCAATGCACACCGCATTCGAGATGGACATCGAGGAGCGGCTCACGCTCCTCAAGGCACACCTCCACGAGGGCGCGAACGGTGATCTGTCGAACGAGGCCATCGAGGGCTGGCTCGGTCTGCTGCGCGCTTCTCTACAGAAGGACCGCAACTACCGGCAGGACTCGGCAGCCGCCTTCAGCCAGCAGCTCGAGAAGCTGCGAGCACTGCATCCCCCTGCCGAGAATCGCGACTTCTGGGCGCACGAGGTCGAGTCTGCCGCGGCCGATCAACAGGTCACCTATGACAGCGAGCACCTGGCCGGGGCCCGGCCGGCCGAAGCGCTACCCGATGACGCGATAGCCGGCGGCAGCGGCACACACGAGTTCTTCGGCATGGAGACCGGCGCGCTGGCGGATGATGAGCCAGCGGCTGCCAGACCTCCTCCCGAAACGGTTCCACTGACCCGCGGCATGGCCGTGGTCACGGGAACCGTGCGCTCGTTCGGCTCCGACATCGTCCAGAGGCTGGGCCCGGTGAGCCAGACCCAGGCCGTCATCACGAAGCCGAAAAAGCCCCTCGAGGAAGTCACAGAGCCCTACAGCCCAGGCAAAGATCCGCAGACGATGGACATGCCGGCCCACGACGGAACCGACAGCAACGTAGATACAGTCGGCGACTCCAAGCCAGCCGACTACGACCCGAGCGATGCCGATACCTCTCCTGCGATGGCTCCCCTCGCTGAGGATGAGATCTCAGACTTCGAGGAAACGGTCACCGACACCAGCGTCGTGACACGTAGTGGAACCCACAAGACAGGCAGGCGGCGGCGAACGGGCGCAGCCGGCAGCCCACAGGACGCAGCCTCCAGCGCCAGGCTCGGTGGCATTCTCGCCGCAGCACTGCTGATAGCCGGCGGCGTCGCTCTGGTCAGCTGGTTCACCCGCTCGGCGCCTGAAGAGATCGTCGAAGAGTCGGCCGTAGCCATAGCGACCAACAGCTCAGAGATCCAGATTGAAGCGGAAGCAGAGCCCGTCGGCGACGGAGAGCAGCTGCTGACTGAGAACGAAAAGCCGATGGCGACTGGCACCCCCCCGGCCGAGGCAGTGGACGCGCCATCCCCCACCGCCGCCACGGAGGCTTCGCATGACAATGGCAGCAGCGAAGCCAGAGCGAAGGCGAAGGACACAGCAGAAGACAGTAGTTCGAGTCGCAAGCGGCGCGAGGAGCGTGAGCGCGAACAGGCCCGCAAGAGCAAACTGGAACTCGAACAGCAGCAAAAGGCGGCAAGCGCCGATGCACCGGTCCCCAGGGAGCGACCCGCCGTAGTCAGCACGGCAACTGCCGTCGATGCAAAGGCCAAGAGCGAGCCGAAGACGAGCGAGCCGAAGGTCGAGCAGGGCACGGCCGACAAGGGCTTCGTCAGGGTCATCGCCAAGCCCCGCTGCCGGGTTGAGGCATTCACGTGCCCCTGTTCCTGGCCCAAGACCAATGCGCCCAAAACGGGCGGCCACCGACTGGGCACGACCGACGAGACTCGAAAGGGGATCTGGCTCCCTGTCGGCGAACACCGGATCCGCTTCATCTGCGACGACCCAGAGGAGTGTGTCGAGGGCTGGGAACACAAGACGGGCGTAAAGACAGTCACCATCAAGCCCGGCAAGGACAACAAGCGCGTCTTCGTGGACATGTACCTAGCCAATGGGGTGAGCCGTTGATAGGTCTCATTGGTGAATCAGCACGTTTGCCGCTGCTGGCCACCCAACTCCTGCTGGTTGGCTTGGTGACGTGCCTGGCGGTTGGCCCGGCCCGCGCCGACATCGTCCTGCACGATGGCGGTGTCAACAAAGACCGAGACGCGGGAGAGCGCGTCAAGGTACACACCGGGGCTGCTCCCGCGCTGGTCCTGTCCAGCGATGTACTGTCCGGGCCGACCCGCGTACTGAGCAGCAACGCAACGGTGGAACAGTGCGAAGGTGCGCCGATCACCCTCGCCATCGACAAGAAGCTCAACTCGATCGAGGACGACGTGTTCTCGTACGAGCTCGAAACCGCTCTCCGGTCTCTGGACATCCTCATCACCCTGCTGCCCTGTGCCGACAGTCCGATTTCTGCCGCAGCACTGGCACGCATGTCCTTCCTGCGTGGCGCCACCCTCCTGGACATGGGCGACCCCCTGGCTGAGAAGGCCATGGCTGAGTCACTGGCCTTTGTCCCGACCTACAGGGGAGAGCGGGGCTTCCCCCGGGCGCACAAGGAGATGCTCGACACCGCTCGGCGACGCATGGAAACTCTGCCCGACGGACGCCTCTTCATCTGGGCAGGTCCTGGTGGCGGCGGAGTCTTCGTTGACGGCAACCTGCGCTACCAGGAAGACAGCGCGGGCGTCGCAGTGCGGCCTGGCCTACATCTCATCCAGGTGATCAAGGACGGCATCTTGAAAGGCATGTGGGTACGGATCCGAAGTCGCTTCTCGGCAGTCGTCTTCCCCGGAGCGGGCCGAGCAGTCTGGGCCGATGGCGGGCGCTCACCCGGCGGTGAACAGGCCATGTCGGTGATGCTCGCGGCAGAGTTCCGCGGCCAGCAGGGGGACATTCATATCCTCCGCTACCGAGGCCGACTCATTGCAGCATCCACCTGGCCTGCCTTCGGTGGTAGTCCCACCAACTGGGAACTCAAGGGGCACGACGTCAACCGGCGCAAGAAGAGGCGAAAAGACAAGGCCGACAAGCCGGAGACGGAGGTCGTAGCAAGTACCAGTACGCCTCAGGCTGCTGCCGAAAAGACAGCCTCCACAACCGCGCCGGACGCCGAAGCCGAAGCCGCAGCAGCAGGTCGATCGGCGACAGAGCCCAAGGCGGCGACAGAGCCCAAGGCGGCGACAGGGCCCAAGGCTGCGGCAGCCGCGCCGCAACAGACAGGCACGCCCCAGCCCGACGGTACGGCTACGGGCGCCCGCGCCGGGGCCAGCACCAAGACAAACGCAGCTGTGCTGAGCAAGCCCTACGAGAAGCGCCGCTTCCGTGTCGCCCTCGGCGGCGGCTACCACTACGCGGACCCGTTCAGCTATGCACTGATCGCACTCGACGTTTCCTACCAGTTCTTCGGACCTCTACATGCGGCATTTTTCATGCGCCCATCACTGGGCGAAATTGCCGACTTTCCGGTAGCCGAAGGTGCTCCGCCAGTCAGTGGCCCCCTATCGTTTGTGCCCTTTGGGCTCGGCATCGGAGTCCAGAAACCCGGCCGTTTCTCGCCCTATGCCCGCATCGTCGGGCAGTACTCCCACAACCGCGACGGCCTGTCGGAAAAAGAGCACCTCGGTGGAGTCATGATTCAGGGTGGCCTCGACTTCGTGCCCAAACCGGCGCTGCCCCTGATCGTCAGAGTTCAGGCCGAAGCTGGCTTTCTCGGCGCCCACTTCAACGCCCGCGTCTGGGGCGGGGTGGGTCTGAACCTCTGAGCGACTCGTTCAGGTGCTGTTGCGTCGCCGCCGCGGCAACAGCACGAGCCACAGCGCAAGCAGCGCCAGGCCGCCCGCTGAATCCACGGAACTCTGCTGGCTGCATGCGCAACCACTGCCGAAGTCAGCCAGGTCTACGGTTGTCCCCGGCGCGGCCAGGACAACAAAACTGTTGGCGGGCCCCCAGGGTCCCACCAGTCCCGTGTCATCCACTGCGAGCGCCTCAACTGCATAGCCGCCAGCCTCGAGTTCGAGTTCGACGAACTCTGTACCCTCGCTGACACCGCTGCCGTCATCGGCTACCAGCAGGCCCGCTTGTTCCCAGACGGTTTCCTGCCCGGTGTCGCCTGCGCGGGTGATCCTGATCGTGTACGTGAGCTCATCGCCATCGGGATCGGCGGAGGGCGCCCACCGCAGTTCGAGCTCATCCGGATCGATCGCCTCGCCATCACCGGGAGCGATGACCTGTACGGCCTGGGGAGCCTCCTCGACACTGTTGACGAAGAACACCTGCTGCACCCACTGTGATGCCGCTCCTCGCTGATCCTCACTGCGGGCACGAACCCAGACGAATGCGTTCTCGGGCAGGCTCTGCGGCACGGTGACCGCAGCGACTCCCTCGGCATCGACCGCGAAGGAACCCAGGCGCTGGCCATGCACCGAGGCAAAGTCCTCCTGGATATCCACCTCGAAGCGGACCCGAACCTCCTCGCCGTCGGGATCAGCGCCGGCGCTCGCCCGCAGCGTCGGCAACTGGGTATCGATCTCCGCAGCGGGAGCCAGGATTTCCGGTGCTGCGGGACTCTGGTTGGTCGCATCCACTTCAAACCAGGCCAACTCGGATGCCGACGAACTGGCACCGCGCGAGTCGGTTGCGATGGCGCTCCACTCGTAGCGCAGGTCCTCCTCGAGGGGGGCCGGAAGCAGAAATACCCAACTGCCGTCATCAGCGCCCGAGAGGCTGCCCTGCACTGCAGCGATCAGGCCGACTCCGTCGGCGTAAAGAGCCACCTCCACCTCGACTGCATCACCCTCGGGATCCGACACCGCAGCGACCTGCAGGACCGGCAATGGACCGGGCACTGTCGTCGCCACCGGGTACAACAACTGTGGTGTGTCAGGTGCGTTGTTGACGGCATCCATGAAAAACTCGCCCAGCTTGCTCCAGGGCCCGGCAACGCCAGGGTCAAGTGCCCGGGCGCGCCAGTACAGCACCGTGTTCTCGGGCAGACCGGTCGCGGTGCTGTGCTCCGTGGTGCCGTCGCTGCCCTCAGGCTCGGCTCCCGCGTACAGAAGCAGCGACAGCGTCTCGTCCTGGTAGACCTCGAACTCGTAGGTCAGGGTGTCGCCATCGGGATCTGCAGCGTTGGCTACGACAAGCTCCACCGGCTCCTGGGTGGCCGACGCTCCCAGCACCGGAGACACCGGCTCCGGCTTGCCAGGCCCATTGGACACCGTGGGGTCACTGAGGTCGAGCCACTCCTGCAGGTTGCTGACACCGTCGCCGTCGAGGTCGCCCAGCGAGTCATCAAGCGAGGGATCCAGCCCATGACTCAGCTCCCAGGAATCAGCCATCCCGTCCAGATCAGCATCGAGCCAGGTCGCTGTGACGAACCAACTGAGGAGATCCGTACCGCCATCTCCGTCGTCCACTTCCACCTCGAACGCCGCCGGACCGGCGAGAACCTGAGACAGCGTCGGCTGCCAGACCAGGGACGCAGTACCAGCGTCATAGAGAGTGCCCGATGGGATCTGCAGGGGGATGTAGGTGGGGGGGTCGGCGCCCGGATCCTGGGAAGACAGCAGGGCGATGTATGCGGTGCCCTCCTCCGCGGTAGTGCCCGGGCTGGCCGTAAAGGTCGGTGGGGCGTTGTGCACGGTGACCACCAGGCTGTCCGTGGCCGTCCCGCCGAAGGCATCTGCAGCAGTCACGGTAATCGTCCGTACCCCGTCATCCGCATAGCTGTGGCTGGGACTGAGCAGGGCGAGCCCCGAACTGTCTGCCGAGCCGTCACCCCAACTCCAGGTCAGTGTCACCGGATTGTTGGCCGCATCGGCCGCCGACACCGTCCACTGACCCGCCTGCCCCTCGTCCAGGCTGGACACGCCGGAGATAGCGCTCAAGGTCGGCCCGGGGTTGCTGATCTGCACCCCGAGCGACTGGGAAAGGCTGCCACCGTCCTCATCGTCGACGGTCAAGACCATCGTAAAGCTACCGGCATTCGACCAGCTATGGCTCGGAGAGCTCTGGTTGACCCCCACAGTAGGCGCCGTCCCCTCGCCCCAGTCCCAGGTCCAGGTCAGGGTGTCGTCAGACCCGGCGGGGTCGGTCACGGTCGCGTTGAAGCTGAGGCTCTGTCCCAGCACACCGCTCGTGGCACCCACCAGGGCGATCAACTCCGGCGGACCGTTCGCTACGACGAAGGGCAGGACACTACTGGTCGCACCACCCAGCGAATCAGTGACGACCACAGTGACCGTGTAATTGCCATCGTCGGTGAACACGTGGGATGGCGTGTCACTGGAGATGTTGGGCGTGCCATCGCCGAAATCCCAGCTGTAGCTGAGGGTATGCAGGTCGGCATCAGTAGCGATGACCTCGAAGGAAACAACATCGCCCTCGATCGAGCTGGCGACGGCTGCAGTGGCCGAGTGAATCACGGGCAGCGCATTGATGACCACCAGGATGCTGGTCTGCGTCGAACCACCCGAGTCATCGTTCACCTGCAGGGTCACCGGGTAGTTGCCCGTACTGGGGAAGATGTGAGTGACCGAATCCAGGGAGGAGCCGGACTCCGGTGGACTGCCGTCACCCCAATTCCAGCTGTACACGAGTGGATCGTTGCCAGGATCGCTAACCACCGCCAGGTAGCTCAACGTGGCACCCGGTTCGCCAACGAGGTCGCCGGTGAGACTCTGAATGACCGGAGCGGCATTCACCACGGGCACGGTCGTGGTCGCTGTGGCGAACTCCCCGTTGAAATCGGTGACAGTTACGGTTACCTGGAAGTTGCCGTCGTCGTCGAAGAAGTGACTCGGAGACGGGCCGCTGGACGAAGCGCCATCACCGAAGTCCCACAGGTAGGAGATTGTGTCGCCCTCGGGATCACTCGCCACGACTGTGAAGACGATCGTTTCACTTTCTTCGGGCTGGCTCGGGCTGAAGCCGATCGTGCCCACAACCGGAGGAGCCGCCTGCGACACTACCGGGGTGGCCAGCAGCACAACCAGACCCAGGCAGGCAAACAGCGGCCCGCGCATGTGCTCGATGCTAGACTCGACAGCAGGGCTCATCGTTCCGTTTCTCTCTTCCTCGCGACGGGTCACGCCGCCGAGAACAGGATAGATCTTATGGCAGCCAGGATCCTACGCTTCTACCTCGTGCTTCTCCTTACCTGCATCCTCCCAGCCAGCGCTATGGCGCTCGGTAGCGGCGTGTGGATCGACTGCAAGCATGGCACGAACGACTTCGGAACGTGCGAATCGGCCTTCGCCGACGCTCGCCTGGTATGGGACGCCGAGGCCGCAGCCGAGGCCCTGGCGAACGGCACGCAGGCACCCACCGGCAGCGTAGTCCACATCACCACGGAGTTGGACTACAACTCCCTGACCAGCGGCGATTATCGCTTGTTGATCATTGCCCAGCCGAACCCCTGCGTCGTCGGTGCGCAGGAGTGCTGCCACACGTACAACAACTGGCCGTCGCCATGGTGTGAGCAGGAACATCTGACCATGCTGCTCCCTCACTTCCTGAGCCTGGGCGGCAAGATCATCTTGCTGGCCGACAACGAGAGCCCGGGCGAAGCCGCGAAGAACAGTGCACTGCGAGAGATCCTGGCGTCGATCCCCGATCACGATATCGAGATCGGAAGCGACAACATCGGCACCACCTGTGAACAGACCAACGAAATCCTCGGCGATCCGCTAACTGACGGCCTGACCGGCTGGAAGTACGCACAGGCGAACAGCGTGACTGGAGGAGACGCCCTGATTCGCTTCCAGGGCGGTGGCTCCACCCACACGCTGGCGGCAGCAGCACGCATTCCGAGCGGCGGCGAAGTAATCGTATTCGGCGACGTCGAGGGATTCTGGACCGCCTCGGGCGTCTGCCTCGACTCCGGCTTGCATTCGCCCTTCTGGAAGAACCTCTACCGAGACCAGAGCGCCGCTGTCGATGACGATGGTGACTCGTTTCCCGACGGCGTCGATTGTGATGACCAGAACCCGGATGTGTACCCGGGCGCCGACGAGGACTGCCTGAACGGCCGGGACGACGATTGCGACGGTGATATCGATGCTGCGGACAGTGACTGCGGTGGTAGCGGTGATGACGACACCGGCGACGACGACGACACCGGCGGCTTCGGCGATGACGACGACGGCGACGATGACACTGGCAACGACGGCAGCGGTTTCGGTGACGACGGCGGCGGCCAGTCCTGGGACACCGGCTGCGGCTGCGCCTCTGCGGGCAGTGGTCTTGCGGGTGGAGCCGCCGTACTGCTGGTGATCCTGGCGCCTGCCTTCGGGGTGGCTCGCCGGCGACGCCGACTCTAGACGATCCGAAACACCTCGTCTTCGCCCGGGTCTCCCGCGCCCGGTGACAGCGCGTTGAGACCTGCAAGCCACTCCGCGAGGTGAGCAGGCTCGCTGACTCGGAGCCAGGGCCCCCAGCCCAACAGCCAGGTTCGAAATTCACCGCCGGTAAAGACATCGAATTGCATCGAGAGCCAGCCATCTGGCGCGGCTTCGCCAACTGTCTGGCTCTCGTGCCAGCGCCGCTCGGCGATCACCTCGGCAAAATCTGGGTGGACCTCGACCCGCACTCGCTCAGGATCGCCCGAGTACAGGCCCCATGCACCCGAGTACAGGCGCTCCGGGTCCCACTGACTGAGGCTGGGCATGCGGAAGCGGGTCATGCGCAGGTCGATGTCGATGATGCGATGCAGCGCAAAGGTGCGCATCTTGTCGTTGTCGCTTGCCATGCCGTCCTCGGGGGGCTCCCCCACGGGGCCGGTGATGGCAAGCTCCCGCTCTCCGAGCAGCAGGGTGTAGGGCCGCAACAGGTAGACCTTCTCCTTGCCGTGTCTTGCCCGGTACCTCAGCTCGACGACCCGACGCTGTACGAGGGCACGCAGGATCTGGTCGAAGACGCGCCGGACCCGACCCGGTAGCGCCTGCATCGACCGGGTCAGCACGAAACGCCGAGACATGCTCCGGCGGCTGCGGTCGACGGCGTCCTCCTCGCCCTCCTCTTCCTCGCCGGTCACTTCGAACAGCACCTGGTCGAGCAGGTCGGCGACCCCACCCGGGTCAAAGGCCTCGAAAAAACGCTGCGCCATGGCAAGCGCCATCACCTCGAAAGGGGAACCACGCCGACGATCGACTACCCGCGGAGGATGCAGGCGATACTTGCGTAGACCACGCTCATCCACCTCCCGTACTTCGAACCCTTCTTCCTCGGCAGCAATCGCCCGGAGATAGCGCTTCACGGTTCGCTCGCTCATGTCCAGGCGACGAGCCAGCTCGGACTTGCTGTGCCAGCCCTCGCGCAGCAGTCGGCTACAGCGAAGTACCTGCCGGATCGGCGGAACAGGGTCCTTCTGAACGTCCATAGGCTCCTTCCCAGGAGCACCCGAAGTGGCTCCTGTGAACCGAGGCTAGCAGTCGTGCCTTGGATTTGTGGGTAACCCAGGACAGTTTCTGTCCCGGTGATGGGTGACACTGAACACAAGAACAGGAACAACCCCTCGGGAGACCCAAGCCGATGTCCACAGAAAGCTCATTCAGAAACGCCGCCCAACTCCTCACCACCTTGTCGATGCGGCCGGATCTCGCGACCCGTATTCCAGACCTCCACTTCGGTCTCCAGCTTGATTACCAGCAACTACTGGACCTGCAGGAACGGCAGAGAGGTCTTGCTCGGGAGCTCGCCACCTGCGAGGCGGGTCTCGCCCGGCTGCGGGCAGCCGTTCAGCAACGCATTGTTGCCACCCGGTTCGCACTACGAGATCCGGCGGTGCAACTGTCCCTGCCCACTCCTCGCGCCGTGGCAGCCTGATGCAGGGCGCACGAGTCCGGGCCTGGGACCGCACACAAGTACCTGAGCTACGGGAACGACGGCGACGAAGGCTCGAGGCGGCCCTACAGGCCCAACCCCATCACCACCTACCCTACCGGCCCCATTTCAGTCCGAGCATTCAGGCAGCATTCCGACGGCAGCCAGGCGGAGTTCGAGGATTCGAGCCTTGAGATCGTGCTTCGGTCGCCATGCGTCCAGGTGGCCGAAGCCGAGCAACTCAGAACCGGACCGAAGGAGTTCCCAGTCGGCGACGGCGACGGGATTGAGGATCCCGTCCGCCGCCACGGGAGCCGGCTGCTCACCCCGCTTTGCCAGCCCCGCATGATGGAAGACCTGCGCCGGGGCGAGGCCGATAAGTTCGCCTCCCAAAACCCGGGCGACCGACAGCTCTTGAATCGAAGCCAGTACCCGGTGTGCCGAGCACTCATTGATGTCGAGCAGGTTCACGGACACCTGCACACGGCCTCCGTAGCCCGGCATGCTCCAGCCCACGGCGCGCACGGCGGGCAACGCATGGGGCCGGCCCGCTGGGCCTGAGAAGCGGATTGCGGCAGCGACTGCCGAGGCCATGTCCTCGTCAGAACTATCCAGGGTGAAGTTCATCGCTACCAGCAGCCGGCGCAGACCGAGAACACTTGCGCCGGTACGGGCTACGTTCGGCGACCAGTCCTTCGGGCCCAGGTCCGGGCCGTCCACGCCGCTCGCAGCACCCGAGGCAAAGCGAGACTCGAGCCGCTCGTATCCACCTCTACGGCAACGCGGTAGCGATCTGAATTCGGATCGCGCCGCCGAGTCTTCATACAGAAAGATAGGCAAGCCGAAATCCTCGGCGAGGCGGTCTCCCAGTTGAGCTACTGCCTCGAGGCACTCGCGCCGTCGTTCCTGGCCTGGCTCGAGAAGGACAATCGGCAGGACATCGGCGGCGCCGATCCGAATGTGCGCGCCTTGCTGCTGGCGCATATCGATGAGCGAGAGGGCCGTACCGACCCCCCGGTGCAAAGCAGCGGTGACTGCCGACAGCGGTCCGGCCACAGTTACGACGGTACGATTGGCGTCGGCGTTCGCGTCGACGTGTAAGACACGAGCGCCATCACCATCGAGTGAAGCAGCGATCCGCTCGATCACCTGGACGTCGCGGCCCTCAGAGAAGTTCGGGACAGCCTCGACCAGCGCTTCGGTCACGACTGGCACAGTTCGCCACCGTGCACCGCTACGCCCCCAGGGGGGCGCTCAGGCACGCTCCAGGGCGACCGCAGCGAGAGTACCTTCGGGCGCCAGAGACACCACCAGTACCTTGTTGATCTCAGCTGCTTCGGGCTGCGTGACCCGGCGAAGGCCTGCCAGGCCCGGCCAGCACTCTTCCATGTTCACTTGCGGCGGGAGCATGCCGTCCTGGATCGCCTGCAGGGCTGCGACCATGCCAACAGGTCCATGGGCCGCCTCGGAAAAACCTACCACTCCGGTGTGCACAGCCAGGTAGAGCGTCGCGAGGTGCTCCCCGAACACAGCACCGTAGGCTTCGGCCTCGAGACGATCGAGGGCGGCAAGGCCAAGTCCCGTGGCCGAGAGATAGTCGACGTCGCCGGGAGCCCAACCCGCCTCGTCGAGGGTAGTGCGGACGAGGCGCTGAATTCCCAACGAATCTGCCAACGGGCCCCGCGGCGCCGTGGGCACCACGAACAGGTCCCGGCACGCGGCGATGCGGGCGATGGGCGCGGCGCCGCGCTTCGAGGCAGACTCCGTGGTCTCGATCACCACGGCAGCACCCCCATCACCGGGAACCATTCCGGTGGCCGCCATGTCCAGAGGCCGCGCTGCTCGTGCGGGATCGAGACCTTCGTCCGCGAGCAAACCATGAGCGCGGTGCACGAGGGTGAGCCCCTCCATTGTGCCCGGACCGCAGGCACCGGCGACGAACTGATCGGCAAGACCTAGCTGCAAACCGTCACAGGCCCGGCTGATGGTCTGCAGGCCTACCGAGGAGTAACCGAGCAGGGTGTTCGCCGGCCCACGACCATGGGCCTGGATCGCTCCGTGGGCCGTGGGCATGTTGTTCATCAGCTTGAGAAAATCAAAGCCCGTGAAGCCCTTCATGCCATCCATGATGCGGCTGTCATCCATCTGGTACTGCCCGCTCTCTGCGGCGCCTGGCGAGCCCATCGTGTGCACCAGCTTGAGATGCTTCTTGAGGGCAGGAAAATTCGTGTACGCGCCCAGGTAGACACCGCGTCGATCGGCAACGTCAGGCGAATCAGCAGCGGGATCATCGAGTCCGGCGTTGGCGAGCGCACGACCGATGCCAGCAACAGCCAGGAAGGTCGAAGCCGTCATCGTACCCGGACGCATCCCCCTGCCGCCCGGCAGCGCACGTACTTGCTTATGAGTCCAGGGCATCGCAGCACCGTAGCCCGGCGGGAGGCCCTCGTGACCGTCCTCGAAGGGGCGCACGGCGCTGGAGCCATTCATCCAGGCAGCACGGAACTCGGTCTCGTCGCCAGCGCCGGTCACCGCGCCATAGGCAGTAATCCAGAGTTCAGCCGAAGCAGTCATGCCCGCCCTCCGTTGAGATCTCCTAGGAGCACGGAGACGTTCTGGCCTCCGAAGCCGAACGAGTTGTTCAAGGCCACCCCCACCTTGTGATCTCGCGCCGTGTTGGGGACATAGTCGAGATCGCAATCAGGATCCGAACTGTGCTGGTTGATGGTCGGCGCGACGACGCCCGAGTTGATGCTCTTGATGCAGACAATGGCCTCGGTGACCCCGGCAGCGTGAATGAGGTGACCGAACATCGACTTCGACGACGACACCGGCACGGCGTAGGCGCGCTCGGCGAATACCGCCTTGAGCGCCTCGGTCTCCGCGGCGTCGTTGAGCTTGGTAGAGGTTCCGTGGGCATTCACGTAGTCGACCGCATCCCTGTTCAGTCCAGCATCTGCGAGCGCACTACGCATCGAAGCAGCCATTCCACGGCCGGTGGGTTCCGGGTCCGTCAGTCGATACGAATCGGTAGCAATGCCGACGCCCAGCACTTCTGCATAGATGTGCGCGTCCCGCGCCCGGGCATGTTCGAGGTCCTCGAGCACCAGCATTGACGAACCCTCGGCCATGATGAAGCCGTCGCGCTCCAGGTCGAAGGGCCGCGATGCAGCCGCCGGGTCGTCGTTCCGGGACGTCAGCGCCGAAAGCATGGCGAAGCCGGGCATCATCGATCGGGTAATCGGAGTACAGACTCCGCCACACAGGACGATGTCGGCGTGGCCCAGGCGCAATTGGTGGGTGGCATCGAGAATGGAGTGGGAACCGGAAGCACAGGCCGAGGCCGCAGTACAGACACGGTCGGCACCGAACAACATGCCCAGGGCGGGAGCCGCCTGGTCGATGAACCACTCGTCGAGCAGCGCGGTGGTCTGCCGGTCCTGGGCGGCCGCACGACGGAATGCGGGCAAGTCGCGCTTTTCGACCGAATCGGGAGAGCCCCAGGTACTCAGCGTAATCGGGCCGAGCGCCTCCATCGCGGTGGAGCCAACACCGACAGCCAACTGCACAGCCCGCCGAGAGCGGGCTACCAGGTCATCTTCGTCTGGTGCAGTGAGACCCGCATCGCGCAGTGCCCGCGTCGCTGCGCCATAGGCAAAGCGCATGGCACGCGGGCGAAGATCGTAAGGGCCGATGGAGTCGGGACCAGAAACCGGGTAACGGACCTCAGCAGCCACCTGGCAGGGAACTGAAGAAGGGTCGAACAGGCTGATCCGACGAACAGCTGACTCACCCGCGCAGAGCTTGGCAAACAGCACGTCGACTTCATCGGCATGAGGCGTGACCGTCCCCATTCCGGTAACTACCACCCGTCGGGTCATCCGTCGCTCCTTCCTCGTCTCCTGCTCCTCCCAGGCCGCCGTTCGCAGGCCAGCCTGACGAGAGCGCGCGAATCCTACCCGCGGGCCCCCCTCTGAACAAGGTACGCATCCATTCAGCACCGAGCACAAAGGTGCTCAAGCCTTCCACTGCTCAAAAGGCCAGGACCACGGGTGCCAACGAGTAGCCACTCGCCCACCCAGTAAACGGGCCGGAATCGCATCGACGCAGTACCCCTGATTGCGTACAATCCGCCGGCTCCCGGGCAGAACGGCCTGGTGGCAGACGTACCTGCATTCGTTGGAGCCCCCATGCAGCTCGAAGGAAAAGTCGCCCTGGTTACGGGTGGCACACGCGGCATCGGCCTCGAGATCAGCCACCGTTTGGCTGACCGGGGCGCAGATCTGATCCTCGCCTACAAGAAGGACCTCGACAACGCCACCGCGGCCAAAGAAGCCCTCGAAGCCAAAGGCAGGCGGGTGCAGTTGATCCAGGGCGATCTGCGCAAGCCCGAGGGGGTCGACGCAATGTTCGAGCAGATCGCGACCGGCCTCGACCAGATCGACATCCTGGTGCTCAACGCCGCGTTCGGCACCATGGGCGAAGTAGAACGGATGGGCCGCTTTTCGTGGCGGGCCTCCTACGACACCAACGTGCTCTCGCCGATGCTCACCGCGAAGGCCGCCCTGCCCTGGCTCAAGCGCAAGGGCGGCGTGATCACAGCGACCTCTACCCTGGGTGCGCACACCGCATACCCAACCTACGTCGCCATCGGCAGCAGCAAGGCAGCGATGGAAACGCTGGTCAAGTACATGGCCTTCGAGTGGGCGAAGTACGGGATCCGCGCTAACTCCGTTGCCGCCGGCCCTGTCGAAACACGCGCCATCGATTGGTTCCGATATCCCGAGGCTGTCCGGATCTTCACCGCCAAGAAGGGCCTCGCGGGTCGCATGGGCCTACCCTCCGACATCGCCGAGGTTGCTGTCTGGCTGTGCACTGACGAGAGTCGCTGGATCTGGGGCCAGAGCATCATCGCCGAGGGCGGGATCCTCACAGGAGTCGACTACGAAGAGTGGAAGACGACGCCCGAGACCCCCTCTGCGGCTAGCGAGCCAGGCTCGCCAGCGGAGCAAACTGGGGGTGTGGCATGAGCGTCGACTGCAGACGTTTTGATGGACAGGTTGCCCTGGTCACGGGTGCTAGTCGCGGAATCGGCGCCGAAGTCGCCCGCCGACTGGCGGCTGAGGGCGCCGCAGTAGGCATCGCCTACAACACGGGAACTGAGGCAGCGGCACAGCTCGTCGCCGAGATCGAAGCTGCCGGTGGCAAGGCGGTCGCGTTGCAGGGTGAACTGACCCAGAACCGGGGCCCGAAGATGCTCCTCGATGCCTTCCAGGAGCACTTCGATCGTCTTGACGTCTTGGTGCCCTGCGCCGGACACGCCGAAATCCTGCCGCTGGAAGACATGACCATCGACACCTGGCAGCGCTCGTTTGCCATCCACCTGGACGCTGTACTGGAGACCTGCCAGGCGTCCTACCCACTGTTGAAGGAAAGCGGAGGCCGCGTAGTACTGCTGTCTACCGTCGGCGCCCAGGCTGCCTTCACCGGCTTTGCCGCGGTAGGCGCCGCCAAGGCCGGATTGGAGTCCCTGATGCAGTACATGGCGTCCGAGTGGATCCGCACCGGCGTGCGAGTCAACGCAGTTTCCTGCGGCACCGTCGACACGGGAATTCTGGAACGCTGGGAGATCGGCCCGAAGGTGCGCTCGTTCGTGGAGAAGAAGACCACCGGGCTGGGTATCGCCACGCCGGACAACGTCTCACCGATTGTCGCTTTCCTGGCAGCGCACGAGAGTCGCTACATCGTCGGCCACAGCGTGGTCGCGGATGGTGGCATGACGCTCGGCATCGACTTCGAGGAGTGGGTGCACGAAATCTACGGCAAAGACGCGAAGCTCTGACCCACCGCCAGCGGACGATGAGTCGCCGGTTCAGGGCCGCTCTGACTCCGAAGAGGGCATTGGCTCGACGGCGACAGCCGCCTCGCTCGGTCCGCGGCACTGCCAGAATGCCAGCGCGCTGAGCAGCATGACCGCCGCAACCAGCAACGGACGGCGACGGCGCGGAGCAGGTGGCCTGGAATCGGAAAAATAGTCGGCGTGGCTGAGCGACTCGGCGTCAGACTCGACGGGTGTGATCTCCTCCGGCGGATTGTCGCCGGCAAGCTGCTCGTCGCCAGTCAATTGTCCAACCGGCGGAACACCAATGCGCTGCTGACACCCTCGCGGGTGGTCAGGCTGACAAGTCCGAGGCGGGCATCCATATCCACGGGGTTGGAGCCTGTTGGTCCCTGGTACTCGGGAAGCGGGTCCTGGCGATTCAGGGCCCCGGGAGCCTTGCCGGTACTGAGAGACTGCAATACCAGAGCGGCCCCCATCGGCCCGACTGCGGCCTCGACACTGCCCGTGTGAGCAGCAAGGGCAAGGACCGGAACCTCGGAGGCGCGGTCGCCCAGACACTCGCTCAGCCCGCGGGCCTCGATGGCATCCAGGTCACCCCGGCTCTCACCATGAACCGCGACCACGTCCACTTCGTCTGCCGACGCCGAGGCCATGGTCAAAGCCCGGCGGACCGCCTTGACGGTCGCCTCGGGACTGGCCTGCACGCTCTCGCGAGTCTGCGGCGGTACGAACCACTCACCATAGCCGGCCAGCTCTGCGTAAACCGTGGCGCCGCGTGCGCGGGCCGTCGACTCGCGTTCAAGCACCAGCACAGCGCTCCCCTCGCCCGGCACGATGCCGGTGGCGCCTCGGTCAAAGGGCCGTCCTGCCTTGGCCGGCTCGGCCTCAGGCGACGAACTGAGGCCCCGGGTCGCTCGCACCATCATCATGTGGTCATGGGCCGAAGAGCCGACACCGCCGGCGTACATCGTATCGGCGAGTCCATCCTGGATCGCAGCCAGGGAGCGACCAATGGCCTGAGTGCCGCCGGACGGGGTCCCCAGGAAGGTATTGCAAGGGCCCTGGCAGCGGCCCTGGATGCCACCGTGGGCGGTGGGCATGTTGTTCATCAGCTTGAGGAACTCGAAACCACTGAACTTTCGAATGGCCTGGGCGACCTCGCCATCGTTGATGTAAGGCGTACCGTCCTTCTGATCGATGACGTGATGGGCGAAGCGCACGTACTTATCGAAACGATCGGAATTGGTATAGGAAGCCACGTAGAAACCGCGCCGAAGGGCTCCATCGCCATCGTCCCAGGGGCTATCGGCGTGCTCCATGGCATTGCCCAGAGCAAGGGTCGAGAGGAAGGTGTAGCGGGTCATCGTGCCGGGTCGCATGTCCCGGCTGTTGGGCAAACCGCGAACAGCGCTGGCCTTGAGGGTGACGAGGCCGCCGTAGCCCGGCGACAGGGCACAGCGAGGCGAAGGCAACTCATCCACCATGGACTCGCCCGCGAGCATCCCGTCGTAGAGGGCGTCAATCCCAAGCCCGAAGGGGCTGGCAACACCAAAACCAGTCACTACAACCCTGTCCGCAGTCATCGTATCTCCCGGAGCATCCATCGAGTTAGTTGTCATAGCGGCGGTAGACCACCGAGACGTTCATTCCACCGAAGCCGAAGGAATTCTTCAGGATCACGTCCACCGGCATCTCTCGCGCCGTGTTGGGCACGTAGTCGAGATCGCAGTTCGGATCGGGCGTGTCGTAGTTGATAGTCGGCGGCACAACGCCCTCGAGGATGGTCTTCACCGCCAGGCAGCCCTCGAGTGAGCCGGCCGCGTGGATCAGGTGACCGAACATCGACTTGTTCGACGACACCGGGATCTTGTAGGCGTGCTCGCCGAGGGCCTTCTTGATCGCGAGCGTCTCCGCCGCGTCGTTGTAGGCAGTGGAGGTACCGTGGGCATTGACGTGGTCGACTGCGGCAGCCGAGAGGCCAGCGGATTCGAGCGCGCGGCTCATGCACAGCGCCATGCCTACCCCCTCGGGGTGGGGGTCCGTGAGCCGGTAGGAGTCGCAGGAGTACCCCCAGCCGGCGAGCTCAGCGAGGATGTTGGCACCACGGGCGCGGGCGTGTTCCTCGGACTCGAGCACCATGACGGCGGCGCCTTCACCCATGACAAAGCCGTCCCGATCCTTGTCGAAGGGACGGGAAGCGTGCTCAGGGTCATCGTTGCGAGTCGACAGTGCCTGGAGCATGGCAAAGCCAGGCACCAGCACCCGGGTGACCGGGGTGCAGACACCACCGGCGAGCACGACATCGGCCTCGCCGCGGCGGATGAGAGCAGCAGCATCGGCAATCGCGTGCGAACCAGAAGCACAGGCAGAAGCAGTATTGTAGACGTGCACAGCGCCTAGCTGGACCGCACAGGCAGGAGCCGCCGTATCGAGGTGGAACTCATCGAGGCCCTGAGCTTCGGGTTCCCCTGGCGCCTTTCCGTAGAAAGCCTCCAAGTCCGCCTTGTAGGGGTCCTGATCGAGGCCATGAACCCGCAGTGCGATGGGGCCGAGGAAATCGATGTTGGCTGGCCCGACCCCCGTCGAGAGGACGACGGAGCGGCGGTCCATGGCCTCGCCTTCGGCAGGCACGAGACCGGCAGACGACATGGCTCGATCCGTAGCACCAGCAACGAACTGCAGAGCCTCGTTGTGGATCGTATAGGGGCCGATCTTCTCGGGAGCCGACACCGGGTAGCGCACCTCCGAGCCAATCTGGCAGGGGTACGTAGAAGCGTCGAACTTGGTGATCCGCCCGCACTCATTTTCGCCGCGGATGACTCGCTGATAGACGGTGTCGACATCGTCACCGTGGGGCACTACGACACCCATGCCAGTGATCACTACCCGTGGTCCACTCATCTCAACTCCTGTTCGTCGCACGTAGAACCGCGAAGAAATTCTCCCGGCCCTCGCCGAACACGTGAATGATCGCCAGCGGCTGACCCTGCCAGCCCGAACCCGACTTGCCAAGCCGGCAGACGGCAGCACTTAGCGCCAATCCGCCCCAGGCACCATGAGCCTCGCCGAGTACTTCCTTGTCAGCCACCACCTCGGTGCTGCCGTTGAACAAGCCCCTCAGGTCACTGGGTATCTGCTCGGAAGTCGGCACCGCCAGGGAGACCAGGCCAACATCCGAAGCGACCACCTCCAGTTGTTGCATTGCCTCGGCCAGCGCCCGATCCAGTGAACCGCTGCAGCGAGCCACCCCAACCAGTTCGGCATGAGCATCTTCAGGACTGCGTCCGCGCGTCTTCATACAGTCTTCGCGCTCCAGCACGACGATGCCCGCTCCCTCGGCCAATCGGTCGCCATGGCGCTCAGTGTCGCGATCGGCGAGCAGCAGGTGCAGGTCTGCGAAGCGCTCGACCCCACCCACCAGCAGGGCACTGGCGCAGCTGCGACGCAACAGCCCCTCGGCTGACCAGAGAGCTTCCATGGCTGAGCCCGAACCCGAAACAAAAGTGGCGTTGGGGCCCTTGAGCTTCCACGCCACAGCGATCCAACCGGCAGGCGCGTTGTCGACCGTGCCCTTGAACACCAGGGGCGAAGCACCCTTGACGGTACCGTCCACCACCTCGTAGCGATCGAAGCGCTGGTTCTCTTCCATGCAGCCAAAGCTCGTGCCCAGCATCACGCCCATCTGCTCGCGACCGGGACTGTCGAAGACGATACCGGCATCTTCGAGGGCCAGGCGCGCAGCGACGAATCCGTAACGAGAGTAGGTATCGAGTTGACCCCAGCGCTTGTAGCTCTCGGCGGAATCGGGGTCCTTGATGCGACCGACGCGCCCCACCTCGACGCTGTGCCCCTCGAGGGGCTCTTCCACGGCGAATGGGGCGGCCGTCCCCCTCAGGGCGCGACCGACGGCTTCGATGCCCGTACCGTCCCAGGTAACGGCACCAAGTCCCGACAGCAGCAGGCGTTCCCCGTTCATGCCTGCCCCACCACCTTGTGACGGCGCAACACCAGCGCCGAGTTGTTGCCGCCGAACGCCGAGTTCGTACTCAGAGCGACCTTCAGCTGGCCATTGACCTCACGGCCCTCGCCCTGCACGAAGTCCCAGTCAGCGATGGGGTTGTCGAGTCCGACAGATGGGGGCAGCAGCCCCTCGTCGAGAGCCAACACCGACGCTACGGCATCGAGGGCGCCGGCAGCGCCCAGGGTGTGACCGAAGACAGACTTGGTCGAAGAAATCGCAGGCATCCTGCCGGCACTCGAGTCGAGGAAGAGGCGCTTGAAGGTCGCGTGCTCCATGCCGTCGTTGAAGACCGTGCCGGTACCGTGAGCACAGATGTAGTCGATGTCGGCTGTCTGCATACCGGCATCATCGAGAGCCTGCTGAACCGCCCGCTCGAGTCCGCCCCCCTCGGGATCAGGCGCCGTCATGTGGAAGGCATCGGCTGCATACCCGCCACCCAGGACTTCGGCGTAAATGTGGGCTCCACGGGCCTCGGCGTCCTCGAGGGGCTCGAGGGTAAGCAGCACAGCAGCCTCGCCGAGAACCGTGCCGTCGCGACTTTCGTCGAAAGGCTTGAGAGGACCGGCGGCAAGGGCGCCGATGCAGTGGAAGCCGCTGAACACGAACTGGGAGAAACCTTCAAAGCCTCCCGCAACCACGCGCCTGGCAGCGCCGCGACGCAGCAGGTCCAGGGCGTGGATGATCGCCACCGATGACGACACACAAACCATACCGACGGTCGCGCGGGGACCCTCGGCGTGGACAAGCTGCGCCAGGAACTCCGTGCCATAGCCCGGTCGATACTCGGTAAAGGTCTGGACGTCCGCCGGGCTCGGCGACGGATGGGGACGCTCGGCAAAACTGCGGTGGATTTCACGGGCATTTTCAATCGCACCCTGGCAGGTGCCGAGCACCACGGCCGTGTCGGAGCCCTGCTGCTGCTCACCCCAGCCGGCATCTTCGAGAAGTTCAGTGCCAGCCAGGCGTAGCAGCTGCAGGCTGCGGTCCTCACCCGCGTCACGCTCGAGGTGAACCGCCTCGCCAGACAGGGCTCCGCCGTACGGCACCGAATCGAACAGGGCAACCGGCGCCAGCGCTGAGCGCCCCTCGCGAAGAAGCTTCCAGGCGCGGTCGACACCGGAACCGGCAGCCGAGACCATGCCCAGGCCCGTCACCACCACGCGCGGCGTGGGGGACAGGTAGCCGCTGGGGGAACGACCCGTAGGGGGCAAGGCTCAGGCCTCTACACGCATCGAGAACGCTGCGTGAACACCGTCGAGGGAGAAAGAAGAGCCGAGGATGACGCTGTCGGCTCCCACCTTGCCTCGGCGAGCGCTGGCTCGTGCCAGCACTTCGCAGTCGGAGTCGGCGGCGATGGCGGCGTGGGCGACTTCGGCCTCGCCGCGAGCAACCAGCAGCGCGGCCGCAAGTTGCAGCGGCGCGGCGGCGGGACCAGAGAAACCCAGCTGCGGAACCACGTTGACGACACCGGCGTGATCCATGCGCGAGCCGAGTGCCTGCCCATAGGCCTGCGACTCGAGACGATCCAGTTCCGGGTGCCCCAATCCCGAGGGCGCCAACCAGTCCACTGAAGCATCGGGCACCGCGGCCGCCAGAGCTTCTGCGCGAACCTCGATTTCGTCGTCTTCACCCGGCGACACGAAGCGCTGGCTGAAGCCCGTGACCTCGGCGAGGATGGTCGCACCACGAGCCAGCGCATGCTCCCGACTCTCGAACATGAACAGCGCGCCGGCCTCACCCGGGAGCGTACCGGTGCGACCCTCGGCATAAGGCTGAACTCGAGCGCCCGGTTCACCACCCTCGGCGGCCCAGAGACCCCGCTGGTCCTGCCATGCGAGGTGCACTTCCTGGAAGGGACAGAATGCGCCGCCGGCAATCATCTGAGTCGCCAAGCCGGACTGAATCGCTCCGACCGCCATGCCCATGGACTGAAGGCCCGAACTGTCGCTGCCCAGGTAGGTGCAGGCAGGCCCCTGGTAGCCCGCCTGGATGCTCAGGTGGGCAGAGGGCATGTTGGGCAGGGCGCGCAGAAAATCAAAGGCCGAGGCCATCTTCATTGCTTCGCCGAGGCGAGCATCGTCCAACACGTAGCCCCGGGGCTCGTTCTCGGGACGATGAGTCAGGATGGAAGCGGCCTTGGCCTGCTTGGCGAAGTCCGGCGGAACGATGAAGGAGCCGAGATAGGCACCGCGCTCCGGGTAGGAGCTTCCGTTCGGCGGACAGTCCGCGTCCTCCAGCAGCGTCCCACACGCGATGCAGCCCAGCGTCGTCTGCCGGGTCATCGTCGACAGCCGCAGCAAGCGAGTGTCGAAGTAGTTTCGGAATTCCTTGCGTGGAAGATCCACACGGGCGCCCGCCCGCGGTGCTACCAGCGAGAGGCGCCCGTCCAGCTCTTCGAGAACAGAACGGCCCGCACTGATGCCTTCACTGAAGGCCTGACGACCTACACCTAAGGGCGAAGCGACACCGAGTCCGGTGACGACGACCCGAGGACTCGACCCCGCCATGTCCGACCGCCTATCCACTGCTCAACTAAGCAGCCTGCGCTCCAACAAAGTCGACCAGAGCGCCGACCGTGAAGAGTTGCAGGACGGAGTCGCGCAGCTTGTCGGCGTCAAAGGGATCCACACCGTCGATGTTGGTGCGGTCGAACTTCATGTGGAAGTCGTTGGCGAGCGTGTCGAGCGCGGTGGTCACGTCGTCGGTCGTACTGTTCTCGTTGACCGAGTTCATGATGTTGCCGAGATCGTCCGTAGGGAACGGGAAGCCGAAGCTCTCTTCCATGCGGAAGGAGATCTCCAGGAAGTCGATGGACTCCAGTCCCAGATCCTCGAACAGGGTGGCGTTCTCAACGACCTCGTCCTCGTCGACACCGCGGGTCTCGACGATGATGGTCTTGAGTTCGCCCAGGATTTCAATCCGATCAGCCATTGGTCTCTCTACTCCTCTATGGTTCCGCTGCGTGCAAGGTGCGACGGCGCGGGGTTGGTTCAACTTGTCCGAAAAAACTCTCGCTACTCCTCAGGCCTGCGCCGCATAGCGCTTGAAGACCAGAGATGCATTCTGGCCACCAAAGCCAAAGGCATTGACGATTACCCCACCCACATCCATGGCGCGAGGGGCCCCACCGACGACATCCAGGTAGCACTCGGGATCAGGGGTCTCGTAGTTTGCAGTGGGGTGCACAACCTGCTCGAGCAGAGTCTTGACCGCCACCGCAGCGCCAACCGCACCGGCACCGTGAATCAGGTGACCAATGACCGACTTGGTGCCCGAAACCGCAAGCTTCGAAGCATGGTCGGCGAAGACCATGTGGATGGCACGGGTCTCGGCGCTGTCGTTGGCAGCAGTCGAAGTGCCATGAGCGTTGACGTAGTCGATCTCCGTAGGCTCCATGCCCGCATCGCTGATGGCACGCTCCATGGCCAGGGCCATGCCGGTGCCCTCGGGATGTGGCGCAGTGAGCCGGTAGGCGTCGGCCGAGTAGCCGACACCGGCCATCTCAGCGAGCACCGTGGCACCGCGAGCCAGTGCCACACCTTCGCGCTCCAGGACGATGGCACCGGCGCCCTCGCCCATGACGAAGCCGTCACGATTCTTGTCGAAGGGACGGGATGCCTGCTCCGGCTCGTCGTTACGGGTCGAGAGTGCGGTGAGGTTGCAGAAGCCGCCCATCATTTCACGGGTGATCAGCGTGTCGACACCAACGCACAGGACAATATCGGCCTCGCCGCGGCGAATCAGACCCATGGCATCACCGATTGCTGTGCTGCCGCCGGCGCAGGCCGTCGACACGGTCAGCACCTGGCGAGCCGAGAAGTAGTGCGCGAGCGCCTGTGCGAGCTGCACCTGCGAGTAGCGAGGCATCTCGTCGAGTACTTCGTCCTGCGACATGGCCACGGCCAGTTCGTCAGCCTCGATGCTCTCGAAGGAATACTCACCCTCGGGGACGATGCGGTCTGCCCCGCGCGCCATCATCCGGAGCATCTGGTCATCGAAGCCACCGGCAGCCACTACGGCCCTGCGGCCCGGTGGGACAGGAGCCTCACGGTGCAGGCCGGCCTGGCGGAGCGCCTCGATGGAAGCAGAAACCGCATAGGACAGCGGACGACCGGTGATCTGGTAGTTGCCCAGGTGGCTGGGCACCTCGGGCTCGCCGGGGACCTCGCCGGCAATACGGCTGGCCATTCCCGAGGCGTCCCACAGGCTCACCTTCGAGACGCAGCTACGGCCCGAATTGAGGGTCTCCCAGCAGGCATCGAGGCCGATGCCCGCAGCGGTAACCATTCCGGCACCTGTGATGAGGATGCGTTCCGACATGGGCTCTGAAAAACAATGCCTGTGAAATCAGTTACTTACGTCGAATGCGAAGGGGTCCCGCAAGCCACGTGTGCCTAGATATCACGAGCGGGGAGCGAATGTAAAGAAGAGGTAGGATGGTCAAACCAATTTTTCGAGCTCAGCAGAGCAGGACCAACTCTCTCAGGACATCAGTTCCTGGAGCTCGTCGCTCTCGGCGCCCTCACCACCGGCCGCCTGCTTGGCGCGCCCCTTGCGACCCCAGTCGGTCTCGACGCAGTAAGCAAAAAGGGTGTCGAAGTAGTCAGCGATCGGCATGCACGGCTCCGTCCCGGTCCCCTCGAGGTCGGCGAGTACGTTGCTGCAATCAAACAGCGGCGACCGGACAAAGTAGGGCATGTAGACCTTGCCCTGGCTGATCAGCATCCGCAGCGCAGGCGTCGCTTCGGCGTCCAACTTCGGTCGGATGTTCTTCTCGAAGTCCTCGGGTGTGACGAAGGTCGGATACGGCTGCTCGAACCACTTCGACGCATGGGTCGCAAGATCACGGATGTGGCAGATCTTGTCCGGCCCCGCCGCAAGGTGGTAATTCCGACCGATCGTGCTGTCGCCCTTGAGGCTGAGGTTAACGATGCAGTCGGCCACGTAGTTGACCGGGACGACATCGACCGGCGTCGACTCGTAACCGATCATCAGGTTCCACCAGCCGCGAGCAAACACCCGCAGCGGCCAGTACAGGACGTTGAAGTTCGGGGTCTCGCCGGTACGAGAGTCGCCGACCACCGTACTCGGGCGATAAATCGAGACCGGGTTGCCCTGCTCGCGGAACGAGCGGACCAGGGCCTCCGACTCGAACTTGCTCTGCTCGTAGAAGTTGGCCCAACCGAGACCCCGGCAACTGAGCTCGTCCTCTTTGCAGATGTCGCTTCGGTTGCCAGAGACGTAGGCCGTCGAAATGTAGTCGAGCCGACGCAGGTCCATCTGCTCGCACAACTCGAGGATGCGACGGGTACCGTCGAGGTTGTACTCCCGGCTGAACTCGAGCGTCGCGCCGAAATCAACCGAGGCAGCGCAGTGCAGCACAGAATCGCACTCGGAGAGGATCATCTGTCGGTCGGATTCGCTAAGGGCAAGCCCCTCTTTGAGGAGGTCACCGCGAACGAAGGTAAACCGATCGCGGAGCGACTCAGCGCGCTCGCCGAACTGGACCTTGAGCAGCTTGTCGACGCGCTTGTGCAGCCGCTCCTCGTCCACGGCACGGATCATGGCGACGATGTGCAGGTCGGGCGCTCTCTCGAGGTAGCGGGTGATCACCTCGCCACCCACAAATCCGGTCGCGCCGGTCAAGAGCATTGCCTTCATGTCATGTTCTCCCAGGGTAGCGTCGAGCCATCGGGCTCAGCGGCCCTTGTTGGCCTCTGCCTTCTGTTCGTCGGTAAGCCAGTCATGGAAATTCTCACCCATGGAGATGCCGCCATCGGCTCGGATGATCTGCCCGGTAATCCAATCGGCGTCCGCAGTGCATAGGAACGAGACGATCCCGGCGAGGTCGGAAGGCTGCCCGATTCGGCTCCACGGCGACTTGGTGCTCGCGTATCGGTGCACGGCGTCAGGCCACTTGAACCAGTCGAGGGCGCGGGTTTCGACGGGACCCGCCGAGACGCCGTTGCAGTGAATCCCCAGCGGCGCCAGCTCATAGGCCAGGTAGCGAACCAGAGATTCCATGGCCGCCTTGCTGACACCGATGCAGGCGTACTCGGAGAAGGTCATGTCGGCGCCGATCGAAGACAGGCCGATGATGTGACCACCACTCTTCTCGAGGAGCGGCGCCAGTCGCTGCGACAGGAGCAACAGCGCTGTAACGTTGATGTCCAGTGCAGCACGCCACGAGAACAGGCCCATGCGCAGGATGCTGCCCATCGTTCCAAAGGCAGCGTTGTGGACCAGGATGTCCAGCTGACCTACCTCGTCGGTGATCTGCTTCGCCATCCCACGGATGGCTTTGTCATCCTTCATGTCTGCCTGGTAGACCCAGGCTCGACGACCCAGGGCACGGATCTCGGCAGCAGTTTCTTCAGCGGTATCGGAATCACTCTTGTAGTTGAGAATGATGTCCGCGCCATTTTCGGCGAGGCGCATCGAAATCGCTTTTCCGATGCCGCGCGAACCTCCTGTGACGAGAGCGATTTTTCCCGCGTGTTTCATGATCTTGAGGGTCTCCCGGGGACTGGTGGCGCCGGATGGTACTGGCCACCTCCAGCGTGGTCAACTGACAAACAGCATCTGGTAGCACAAGGCACGGATTCTCGGCAGCGATTCGAGGGCAGGACAACAATCGCACGCCGCCCAGGACCTTCGTGTAATCTCTAGCGTCCTCTGCAAGACAGGCTCGCCAATCCAGCCGCACTACCCCTCTCGGAAAATGAACCAAAAAACCCTCGTCCTCACCCTGCTCACGGGCTTCTCTTTGACGCTGTGCAGTTGCGAAGGACTGGCCCTGCGCAACACTCGCATCAAGGACAAGATCGAAAGCTACGAGGCCTTCCTGGAGAAGTATCCTGACTCCGCCGAGGGCGACGCCTTCAAGGCCCGGGTCGCTGAACTGCGCTTTGCCGATGCTTCTGAGACCGCTACCGCGGCCGCCTTCCAGGAATACCTGAAGCTTCATCCCGAGGGTGCGGACCACCCTGCGGCGCTGCGAGCCGAAGACCAACTGTCCTTCAGCGAGGCATCCGCCACTGGCAGCGCCGAGTCCCTGCAGGCCTACCTGGACTCCCATCCCGAAGGCGCCTCCCTGGACGAAGCCAGGGAGTTGCTCGACCGTCTGCTTTATCGCGAACGCGTCGGCATCCACGAGCTGCGCGTTCAGCAGGTCAACCTGGCCAACAACCCAGAGGGCCCCCTGGACGGCTGGGCGGTGCTCGCCAACGTCGTCAACGAAGGCCGGCGCACCCTCAAGGTAATTGAGCTACACATCGACCTGCTGGATGCTGAAGGCAACGCGGCGGGGCCCGAGAACAAGTGGTGGGCTGTCAGCCCCAACCTCGGCGCCTTCCCGACCCCCGAGGCCATGAAGCCGCCCCTGGCACCGGGCGATGGCCGGGCCTTCCGCTGGACCACCGGCGACATCCCCGCGAACTGGGCTCAGAAGGCTGGCCTGAGGGTTACAGACCTGCGCTTCGAGTACTGAGCCACCGCCCGGTGCTCACACGCGCAGCGGGCTTCAATCCCCCGTCGCAGCCCTCGTACAGACGGCCCTGAATTTCGACTGCAACTCGGGCATCGATCGGCTGGTGATCTGGTCGCAAATCGCAGTGCTCTCTTCCACCCGCGCGGCACAGCGAATCCCCAGGCCCATGCCCACAGCCCTGGCCTCTGCCTCGGAGTGGACCAGCCATAGTTCCATGATGTCGACGTCCCAGCGGTCCGGGCAGCCCGGATAGCTGCGTTCCAGGAAGGTCCCACGAGCCGCAAATGCGCGGCACACACCACGCACCTCGTCGTAGCCACCGGTCGTGCTCGACAAAAAAAGCTCATCCAGGCCCGAGTTGAGGGCAGCGACCTGGTCGGCTGCCACGTGTGGGACGCAGACCTGGGTACGCTCACGTGGCTCAGCGGTGGGCAGGGCGAAGTGCAACCAGGGACTGAGTTCGGCGTTCGGTCGGTCCCAGGACGAGATGACGGCCATCGAAGCGACCAGGTTGGATCCCAGCAACATGGCCAGCAGCGGCCAGGCACACCAGCGCAGCCGGCTCCAGCTCGCGACAACCACCAGCCCGGCGGCGAGCAGGGTCCAGAGCAGTGGGTAGACAGGCCCCAGGCGACGGTCGCTGTGCTCGCCCTGCGAGGCGAGCAGGACGGGTAGCGCCACGGCGGAGCCCAGCACCACCAACAGGACAAACAGGCGGCGAGTCCCCTGGCTCTGCTCGCCTCGTCGGAGCGCAACAACCGCAGCCGCCAACGCGGCCACAGCCCCTGCAGCAACCGCCAGGCGCGCCAGGACCTCCAGCGGCAGAACCAGGGGCTCAGGCACTGACCAGAGCCCGTGAATGTTCCAAACCGCAAACTTCGGGTAGCGGCTGAACAACTCCCACAGGGCCGCTGGGTCCCAGCCGTAACTGAGCGCGGCACCCACAACCTGGGTCAGCGACTGTCCGTGCGCCAGCCCCCCTCCCAGGGCGCTGAGGTCATTGCGACCCAGCCAGGGCAAAACGCCACACACGCAACCAAGCACAAAGGCCGGCAGAACCACGAGCGTGTCGCGGCGAAACAGCAGGAAAAGCAAGGCGCCTGCCAGCAGAGTCGGGGCGAGGTTCAGCAACGAAAACCAGGTTCCAAAGCCAAACACCAGGCCCGCTACAACAGCTCGCCGGGCCTTCACAGTCCGATCGGCGCCAACAGATGCCCACAGCAGAGCCAGCAGTCCCAGGGGCGGAAATAGCGCCGACTCGACGTGGTTGCCCCAGTGGATACAACTCTGCAGCAGGTACGGCACGGGCATGGCTGCGAAGCAGACAGCCGACAGGCGCAGTCCTCGACCTCCGTACAAGCGGCCGAGCAGAGCGGTCCACAAGGCCAGGCCCGCCAGGCACCACAGCAGCGCGCCCATCTTCACCGAGACCGTACTCAGGCCGAACAGCATCGCCAGAGGCACCAGCACCATGGACACCGCCAGCGTGCCGCCATCCCACTCCTGGTACTGGTAGTCGAAGAAGCTCCGCTCCAGTCCTTCACTGCCCGGAGGCAGCGGCGGGAACTCAGGCAACAGGGCGACTTCGGACGGCCAACTGCCGAGAACTGCCGCAGCGAGACGCAGGTTGACGAACTCTTCGGGGTGGTGGAGTTGGGCAGAGGCTGCGAGGTTCAGCAGGACTCGCAGCACCACCGCAACGGCCAGCGCTGCCAGCAGGACCTGCGTCGTGCGGCGACCGGCAACCCCTCCCTGGTCAGCCGGGCTGGCCGCCTGTGGCTCGTTCACCGGAGAGTCCCGCACCGAGGTTTCCTATGGCCCTCTTGAAGACCGCAAGATCCTGGCCCTGGAGCCGTGGGTGATGCGTATCGTGGACCTCGAGAGGATCCAGCACCCGGCCACTGCCGTCGCTCAACTCGTAGTGCAGGTGCGGGGCGAAGGAACGGCCAGTATTGCCACTGGAAGCAAGTCTCTGCCCTTTTTTGAGCCGGGCGCCAACCTTGACCTGGGCCGATAGCTTGTCGAGGTGTAGGAAGCGAGCCACACGCCGGCCATCCAAGGAACGGAGTTCGATGCTGTTGCCGTTGAATTTATGGTTCCAGTTGGTGCGCAACACGTGGCCCTCCCAGGGCGCGACGACCGCGCTTCCCACTGGCGCCTTGAAGTCCATGCCCAGGTGGTCGCGACCATCACCAATGAGCGAGGTGATCGATTCGTATCGCTCGATTGGACTGCTCTTGAGCCGGGCGGGCACCTCACGGCCATCGGCATCGTAGTAACTGGCAAAAGCACGGCCTTTGGCCTCGAACCGGTACGCATCAAAGGTACGGTTGAACTTCGCGCTGCGATAACGCAGCGCGTGAATCGTGAAGCCGTCGGAGTCGCCGGACGGAGAGTAGACAACGTCGACTGTGTCGCCCTTGCGCGGGTCGCGGGTAAGGTCGAGATTCCAGACCAGAAGTCTGCTGGCAACAATCGCGAGCCGCGCACCCTGAGCCCCCAGAGCCTTCTCGAAAGCTCTGGACACAGTCCCCTGGACGACGACCTGGAGATGCCGACTGCCCGGTGGCAACTCGACAGGCTGGGCAACTGCCGGGGCGACTGCCGCGACCGTAGCTTCACTGACCTGCTTTCCCTGAGCGACGGGCGCTGCAGCGGCGTCCCCAGCAACGCCGGCTGGGACCTCCTCTGCGGCACCCTGGACCTTCTCGTTGGCCGGAGCTTTTTCAGCAGGCTCGCCAGGCACTGCATCCTTTGCACCCGTAGCGACCTCTTTCTCTGCGACCGCCTCAGCGACAGCGATCGCGGCAGCGGTGAGGCCACCGGCCCCTTCGGGCGCATCCTCGGACTCACTCTCCGGCGGCTGCCACCGAAGAACGAAGTAGATGTTGGCGAGAAGGGATAGCATCAACACGACGTACAGGCCCGTGGGCCGAGACTTCGGTCGTCCGACGCGAATGGAGTTCTGGCGGTTTGGACGGATACTCATCGCACCCTGTGAATACACCTACAAGCTGCTCGGTGGAAGTAGTTCCCGACGATCATCTTGCGGCAAGCCGTTCAGCAAGCCAGCCAGAGATCTCCAACCAAACAGGTTGTGCCCTTGGATCGGTCACGAGCGTCATGTGATCAGGGTCAAAGGTAAGCCCGAGGTCGCCCCGGCCCAGGACCCGAAAATCTACCTCGGCGACTGCCATCTGCTCAGTCCACAAACGCGCAGCCTCGGGATGCGCAAGCAGACGGTCCGCCCGCCCAACCAGGGCGAGAATGGGCCCCTCGACCCTCGCCAAGCCGGCAAGATAGTCGACACTTCCGTCCGCAGAGCCCCAGCGCTCCTCGCGCCAGAAGCGCACCAGGTCGCCGACATAGTCGAAGGCCTCGTCCACCGGACCGATTCGCAGCAGGCGCGCCGGCATTCGTCGGAACACCAGCCGAAGAACGGCCAGTCCGAGACAGGCGAAGTGCTTCAACCCACGCCGTAGACGCGAAGGTTCAAGACTCGGCGCCCACATGTTCGCCGACAGCAACACGTGTGCATCCGGGGGAACCGCGTAGGCACCCGAGCCGGCAGCCGCTACCGAGACATGGCCGCACAGCGAGTGTCCGAGCACAACGACGGGCAGGTTGGGAACCCGCTCCCGCACCGCCTCGAGGCAGGCGGGCAGGTCATGTCGGACGAGGTCATCGTACGACCAGGCGCCACCCTGTGAGACGGCCGGGCCCGAGTTGCCACGACCACGAAGATCTGGCGCGAACACGTCCCAACCCTGCTGCACGAGCAACGACAACAGTCCCCCACCCACAGGCCGATCCAGGGAGCGACGGTCGACCATCATTGCGTGCCCCGCAAGCACCGCCCCGCGGGACTCACCCTCGGCCGGGCGGTAGAGCATGTCCAATTGCCAGCCGTCTCCGGCAGCAACCTGAATGGTCTCTGTCACGGTGCTCAGGACTCCGCCTCAGCGAGCATCTGCGGCGCCGTTGTCACCGGACAACCCGCGGCAGGCGTCCCCACCGCGGACACGCTTCGCGCTGGCCACGGGCACCTTGTGATCACGCAGGAACTCGACAATCCAGAGGTTGACGACCCGCGAGCAACTTGCCGTGAAATGATCGCTGCGGTCCCAGCCACGCCACAGGGCATAGCCGGCACCATCCAGGTAGGCCGACTCCGCCATGACGGTATTGTCGTGACCACGCGGGCAGCCGTCACCGTCGCCGTCAAACAGCGGCACCAGTAGGAAGGGCGCAGGGCTCTCCACTCCGACCGACAGGTAGGGTACCGTCAGGCCAGCAGGTTTGCTGGTGCCGAGCGACTGCAGGAAGGTCGACTGCGGCCGCATGTCACAGCCCAGCTCCCGCCAGGCACGCTTGCTGTAGTGCCGACAGGCCAGCGCGGCCAGGCCGGTACGAGCGCCGTGGTGGGGAGTACTCAACATCACCAGCGAGCGCACTCGATCGCGCCAGCCTGCCGTATCGGCGGCGGGCTGCTCGAGGAGGAAGCGCGCCAGCAGGCCACCCAGGGAGTGTGTCACCAGGTGGAAGGGCGAGCCCGGGGGATAGTGGGCCTCTCGCAGCGCCTGTTCGACGCGCGGCAGGATCACAGAGTTCGCTGTCTCCGCCCCGCCCTGGCCGGGCTCCGGCTGCCAGTTGAGCACCAGCGGTGCGTAGCCCTCGACCGCCAGCATCGCGCGCGTGCCGCGCCATAACTCGGGGCTGCTGTCGAAGCCATAGATGAGGACCACCGGCTCCGGCAAAGGGGCGTCAGGAAGCGCGACCGAAGGCTCTGGACGATCCGGATCGGGATGGGGAGAGTCGGCCCAGGCCGACGTCACCATCAGGCACAGAGTGGGCAGCAGGTAGAGCAGGCGTCGAGAGAAGCTCAGCCGCGTCGTTCCTGGTCTTCTGCCTTGTAGGAGCAGCGATAGATTGGCGTACCCTTACCAGCGCGGAGGGTATGGCGCTCATCGATGATCTGGGCACTGATGCCAACCACCCGGGACAGGCCGAACAGCACTGTGTAGTAGTCGCTGTCAGTCAGGCCAGAGGCATTGAGAAGGGTGCCCGACACCGCATCCACGTTTGGATAGGGGTTGGAGATCTTCGGATTCTCGCCGAGTACACGAACTGCCACCTCACGCATCGTGGCAGCAGTACGGAACAGGGGATCGTCAGGAAAGAGCCGCTCGCCGAGAGCGTATTGGATCGTGGCGCGTGGATCCTCGGCACGCAGCACCGCATGGCCAAAGCCATAAATCAGTTCATGGTTCGCCAAAGACTGGCGCAGAAACCGTTCAACGTCAGAGGCCGCCGATGAGCCGACCTTGCGGACAAAGTTGAGACAGTCCTGGTTGGCACGACCGTGACGAGGGCCGGACAGGCCAGCCATTGCCGCCGACATCGAGGAATACATGTCAGCAAGGCCCGAGGCGACGGCTTTGCCGGTGAAAGTGGACAGGTTGCCACCGCCGTGGTCCATGTGCAGGACGTAGAAGGTGCGCAGCAAGCGCGTAAGGCGCTCGGGATCGGCACCAGGAACCCCCATCATGTGCACAAAATTCTCGACCAGTCCCAGTTCAGGACGACTGGCGATAGGCTCACCCCAGCCACTGCGGATGCGGAAGATCGCGGCGACCAACTCGGCACTTCGAGCCACAAGATTGAGCGCATCTTCGTGGTAGTCGCCGGTTCTACCAGTCATGCCCAGGTAGAGGAGCCCTGCACCGAGCCACTCCATGGGGTGACCGTCCCGTGGCAGAGCTGCCAGCAACTCGAGGACCTTCGGATCGACCGTCGACCGCGAGGCGATCTCAGCTTTGAAGGCCACCAACTCGTCGTCGCTGGGGAGTCGCTTCCGATACAGCAGGTGAATCACTGCCTCCGGATCCAGGTAGGCCAACTCAGCGACCGGGTACCCGACGTAGGAGACGCCCTCGTTCGGATCGACGCGGGAGGTCCTGCAGGTACCTACCGGATAGCCGCGAAGCCCGGAGTTGAGGTGCCCGCGGGTGATCTGGAACAGGACTTCGCTGGGTTCACTCATCTTGAGTCTTCCTTCCCGATTCCGGCGGCGGTTTCACGATGTCCGCAGGGGCTCCGCATCGTATCGAGGCCGCCATTGGAGGGCAAGCCCCGGCCGCAGCGCTGATCCCCGCCCCACCACCACCACGGCATCTCTGCGCGTTGACGGCATCGGGGTTCTGCTCCACACTCCGCCGGCGCAGCAGCGAGCAAGCATGCCCGACCCAGCATCCGAGCCAGTGCGGGATTCCGCCTCTTCTTCGCGGACCACGCCGGTCCCTTGCGTCCTCATCCCGACCTACAACAACGCAGCTACCGTCGCTGACGTCGTGTCAGCCGCCCGCAAGCTCGACCTGCCCGTGCTACTCGTCGATGACGGTTGCACCGACGACAGCGCGTCGCGCGCAGAATCGGCCGGCGCCGAGGTAATTCGCCACTCCCACAATCTCGGCAAAGGCATCGCGCTGCTCAGTGGCTGGCGCGTTGCCGCCGAGCGCGGCTACAGCCACGCCATCTCCATGGATGCCGATGGCCAGCACCTGGCCAGCGATCTGCCCTCCTTCCTCGCCGCTATCGAACGGGAGCCGGCGACCCTGTGGGCTGGAACCCGACCCCACAACAGCGAGAACGTGCCCAGATCGGCACGCTTCGGACGACGCTTCTCTGACTTCATGCTCTGGGCCGCAGCAGCTGACGAGCTGGACGGGGAACGCCCGGACAGCCAGTGTGGCTTCCGCGCCTATCCGATAGCCCAGGTCCTTGAACTGGGACTACGCGGAAAGCGCTACGAGTTGGAGATGGAGGTGCTGGTCAAGGCGCTCTGGCACCAGGTTCGGGTACGTGCCCTGCCCATCTCGGTGTACTACCCGCCGACAGAAGAGCGCGTCAGCCACTTCCACACACGTTTCGACAACGCCCGCATCGTCGGCGTCTACACGAGGCTCATGCTGATGCGGCTATTCTGGCCTATCTTCCGGCCGCCCCGAGCACTACAGGCGCCGCCAGAGGCGCCGCCGGACTGACCGGCTCTTCGCGCCACTGCTCGAGGCTCCGTGCCACCGCTTCGCGACAGGCCGCGCCCAGGCTCGCCGCTGACGGATCGGCCAGGTCGGCGCAGGACACAGGCTCCAATACCTTGACTCGTACGGTCTTGTAGGGGCTGGGCCCGAGCCAGGTCCACGAGCCCCGCGGCAACGCAGCACGGCTGCCCTCGATCACAAGCGGCAGTACATCGACACGCCGATCCAGGGCCACTCGGAAGGCACCGGCCTTAAAATTGCCCACCGCACCGTCGCAAGAACGGGTGCCCTCGGGGAACATGCCTACCGAGACCCCACGATCCAACCACTGACCACACTCATCGAGGATCGAGCCGCCAGTGAACGGATTCGACAGGTCGGCAGCGATGTAGCCCGTCGCCCGCATGTAGGCAGCGAACATCGGGATCTTGAAGAATCGCAGTCCAGACACCCACTTGAAGTCACTGCCGAGGGCCATGACCACCAACACGTCCAACAAGGACTGGTGGTTGGCGCAGATTAAGTAGGGACCACCCTGGCGAAGCCGCTCCTCTCCCTCAATCTCGAGCTTCCAGTACGGATTGAGCGCCCAGACAAGGCGCCCCCAGAAGAACGTACCGACGCGGTGCGGGATGCGGCGATCCGGATCGAGGCGACGCGGGATAAGCAGCACCGCGCTCATTCCCACCACGAACGACGCGAAGGCGCAGTTGAGTACGACGTGCCACGAATAGCAGTTGATGAGAAAGCGATTGATGCGAGCGAACACGGGCCTCGTCTCTACTTTTGAAGTACGGCGACTATAAACCAGCGATTTCGTAGCCGGGTGCGAAGATTCCCGAGACGAAGGCGCCTCTTGGCGGCAATGATTGCCATTGTCCGCTTGGTGCGCACGCTCATGCGCGGGTAGCATTGCCCGCACTGTTTTCGGCTACCTGCTGCACTGAAGCCGGCACAGCCCGACCCCTGGCCCCGCTCGAGGAGCACTCATGCCGTCTCTCTCCAGACTGGTCATTACACTCTGCCTGCTGACACTGCCGCTGCTATCTGCTTGCACCGATGTCGGCGGCGAGCCGCCAGTCAACTTCGACCCGGACAGTTGGATCGCCCCAGAGGCTGTTCCGGGCTTCTCGAGTTCCGGCACCCTCCTCTTGAAAAACAACACCGCGTCCACGTACCAACTAACCAACCTGTCGATCACCGCACCCGAACAGCAGGTCGCAGAGCGATTCACCTGGGCCTTGCCCGAGGGCGTGTTGATGCCGTTGGAGATTGCCGGCGGAGGCAGCCTGGAGTTGGCAATCACATTCTCTCCCGAAGAGGAGGCCGTGTACCAGGCTACGCTCACGGGCCAGTTGTGGCTGCTCGAGTACGAGGTGGGGGGCGGCGGTTGCAGTAGCGGCTGCGGCAGAAGCGCACCGACCAACTCCGAGAGCTTCGTGGTCGCCCTTCTCAACGGCGCGGGCAGCAATGAAGCCAGCGAAGACTGCACGGATGGCGCAGACAACGACGGCGACGGCCTCATCGACTGCGCCGACCCAGACTGCTCCACCGACCCCGCCTGCGGCGGCGGCGACCCCGAGATCTGCGATGACGGCGTCGACAATGACGGCGATGGGCTGATCGACTGCGACGACAGCGACTGCAGCGGATTCGAAGGCTGCGGCGGTAGCCCGGAAATCTGCGACGACGGCATCGACAACGACGGCGACAGCAGAGTCGACTGCGACGACAGTGACTGCGACGCCCATCCCGACTGCACGACCATCAGCGGCTGCACGCCTACAGGACAGATCTCCTGCGGAGAAAACGTCGCCGAGAGCACCGTGAGCGCAGAAAACAACTGGTCGAGCGACTGCGATTCAGACTCCGGGGGCTGGGACGGCCCCGAGCATATATGGGCCTTCTACGCGCAGTCGTCCGGCGAGGTCGACGTGTTGGCGCAGCGCCTCCCCGGTGGCGGTGGCCCCGGGCCGGGCGGTGGCGGACCCGGCGCCAACTGGGATCTCGACATGACGATCCTGCAGGGCGAACTCGATGGCGAGGAGATTGCCTGTGCCCCGACCAACTGCGTGGCTTCATCCTGGAACCCACCGCAGGACGACCAGGAGGTCGCCAGCTTCGAAGCCGAGGCCGGACAGCTCTACTTCATCGTGATCGACGGATGGGACGAAGCCGCAGGCGACTACCTGCTCGAAGTCCAGTGCCGACTGGATCCCGAGGGTGAGTCAGACTGCAACGATGGAGTCGACAACGACGGCGACGGCGACCTCGACTGCGACGACAGCGACTGCAGCGACGACCCGGCGTGCAGCGGCAGCGGCGGCTGCGTTCCGACCGCCCCTCTGGGATGCGGAAGCACGACCAGTGGGGCCAACAACGACCCGGGCAGCACCGACTGGGTGACCGACTGGTGTGACGAAGGCATTGACGGCTGGACAGGGCCGGAGATCGCCTACTTCTTCCTGCCGGAGTCCAGCGGAGAGGTCACCGTGCGGATCGACGACATGACCGCCGACCTGGACCTTACCGTCCTGATCGCCGATCCGAATCTCCCTTCCGAAGATGCCTGCAACCCGGAGTTCTGCATCGGCAACGAGTGGCGGCCGGGAGCTCAGCCCGAAACCCTCAACTTCGCCGCCTTCGAGGGCACGGCCTACATTTTCGCCATCGATGGCTGGGACGGGGCGATCTCCGACTTCAGCATCGAGGTCTCCTGCGAGGGCGGGCCGACCACGGAACAGGACTGCGAGGACGGCATCGACAACGACGGCGACGCGGCTGTCGATTGCGACGACCCCGACTGCTGGCCAGACCCGGTGTGCGTCGCCGGCGGCCCCGAAATCTGCAACGACGGACTCGACAACGACCAGGATGGCGACGCTGACTGCGACGACATCATCGACTGCAACACATTCCCCACCTGCGACTACGGTGGCGGCGACTGCTGCACGGACAACGGCAGCCCCGGCTGCGAGAACAACCTCGGCGAGGACTGCGTCTGCGACTTCGACCCCTATTGCTGCGAAGGCAACTGGGATGCCATCTGCGCCGACTACTACGTCAATGTCTGCGGCGGCACCTGCGGCGGCCCGGTCACCGAGACCGACTGCGACAATGGCATTGACGATGACAGCGACGGACTGGTCGACTGCGACGACGCCGACTGCGGTAGCGCACCGAACTGCCTGATTCCGCCCACCGAGACCGACTGTGCCAACAACTTCGATGACGACGTAGACGGCCTGGTCGACTGCGATGACCCCGACTGCCTTATCGATCCGAGCTGCATCGGCCCGGCCACCGAGAACGACTGCAGCAATGGCATCGACGACGACAGCGACGGGCTCATCGACTGCCAGGATGCTGACTGCTTCCTCGATCCGAGTTGCGTGGGCGGTCCCGAAGACTGCGACAACGGCATCGACGACGACAGCGACGGGGACGTCGACTGCGACGACAGCGACTGCACCTTCGTCGATCCTTCGTGCGATGCCGGCGACGGCGACTGCTGCAGCGCCAACGGCACCCCTGGCTGCTCGGACGAGGCCGGCGAAGACTGCGTCTGCGACAACGATGCCTATTGCTGCAACAACCTGTGGGACTCCATCTGCGCCGACGCCTACCAGACGGTCTGCAGCGGGGTCTGCACCGGCGTCGAAGACTGCTCGAATGGGCTCGACGACGATAGCGACGGCTTCGCCGACTGCGACGACAGCGATTGTGCCGGCGCCCCGAATTGTGGCCCACCGACCACCGAGACCTCGTGCACCGATGGCGTCGACAACGACCAGGACGGCGACACCGACTGCGCCGACAGCGACTGCGCGCCCGACCCCAATTGCGCACCACCGCCTACGGAAGGCAACTGCGGCAACCTCATTGATGACGACGGGGACAGCCTCATCGACTGCGCCGACCCGGACTGTGCCCTGGACCCGCTCTGCAACCTGCCCGGCAGTGAGACGAACTGCGCGGACGGTATCGACAACGACGCCGACGGTCGGATCGACTGCGCCGACCCGGACTGCGTTGCGGATCCCAACTGCAACATTTTCACCGTGGAAACGAATTGCTTCGACAGCATCGACAACGACAGCGACGGTGACATCGACTGCGACGACAGCGACTGCGACTTCGACCTGGCCTGCGTCGTCACCGGCGACTCCAAAACCAACAAAAACATAGCTTCAGCAGAAGAGATATGCGGC
>CAZBDA010000027.1:0-47822 GCA_964490445.1 uncultured Rickettsiales bacterium
GTGAAGATCTCGGTGGGCGAGGTGGACCTGCTGCGCGAGACGGTCCGGTTGACCCTGCTGGTGCGCCCCAAGGGACCTTGATGAGCGGGCGTCGCTACGCCCCAGTAGCCTTCTTGCTGCTGCTGTTTTCGCTGCCGTCCGTGGCTTATGCGGCGGTTGAGTTGCGCAGTGCCGCCTCGCTGGATATCCGGCTCGCCAGTCCCGTGACGATTCGCTTTGAGGAGCAGCTGCGGGTCGACCTGCGGCCGGGCGAGGACGAGCAGTGGTTGCACAGTGTCGTGCTCAAGATCAAGCCTTTGAAGTGGCTTCGAATCGAGCCGCAGTACCGCTTTTCCGTGCGCCCTGGAGTGCTGGTCGAGAACCCCGAACTGCGCCACCGACTGGGACTTGCGCTGCGATTCAGGTTCAAGCTGGGAGTCCTGCGGTTGGGGGTCCGAGAGCGCTACCAGGTTCGCCTGACCAACCGCGGCGACACACCCCGCCAGCACCTGGTCACTAAGGTCACCGCGAAGTTCCGCCACAAGGAAATGCCGGTGGTCCCGGCGGTGTGGGTGGAGTTCTTCCTGCGCCTGCCCGAGGACCAGGACGAGGTGCTCGCGGACAAGCTACGCGTGGGCCTGGGGCTGGCGATTCCCACCGAGGTGGTCGAGATCTGCTTCGGCCTGCAATTGGAGAAGTCGATCAAGGATCCCGAAGAGCTACCCGTGCCGATTCTGGGCTTGGCCTTCGAGTTCGAACTCGGGCTGCGTGCGCCGAAGAAGAACGTCGACGAAGGTTCGTGAGTCGAGCTCAGGCGGCCGCTACTCGTCGGCCGTCCACATTGTAAACTCCGCCGCCTCCCAGCCGTTCACACCGATGTGCAGCGTCTCTGTTGCCGGGGCTATGAAGTCGATGGTCTCGTCGCCCGAAACGGTGAAGGCGCGGACGTCGTAGAGCACGCTCGTCGGTGCTGCAGCCATCTTGAGGTAGAGGTCGACGTCGTTGTCGGCGGTCGTGCGTACGACGACCCGCTGTCCTGCGCTCACTTGTAGGCTGTACCTCGCCCACTCACCACGTTCCAGGGAGCCGTTCTCGTCCAGCTGTGTCGGCTCGTCTGCGCCAGCGTCGCCTGCCATGGATGGAGTCTCGTTTCCGGACTCGCCTCCGGGCGCGATGAAGCTGAGGTCGAGCTCGAAGCTGGCGGCCTGGTAGCCGCGCACACCCACCCAGAAGCTACCGGGTCCCGCGACTTCGCACTGCTCGTTGGAATCGGACCGGTAGGGCCGGCAGTCGAAGTCGATGGTGGTCGGTGCCGCTCCGCGGCGCAGGTACAGGTCGGCGTCGCCGGTTCCTGTCATGACCGCGCTGAAGAGGCCGTCGCCGGCTTCGAAGGGGCCGAAGTGCGCCCACTCCTGTGCGTCGAGTGATCCGGATTCCGAGTGGGTCACAATGGCTCCGCCTGTGTCTTCCCCTTCGGGTGCCACGGAGGCTGCGAGTAGTTCCTCGATACGGTTCCACTTGATGGCACCGCCGGCGATGGTTTCGTAGGGGTTTCGTGACTCGGGCAGCCACAGAAAGTCGGGGTGGTTCTGCCGGCTGTTGCCGAGCCATTCGCCGCCGATGACCTGGCCTGCGGCGTCCACCTCCAGGATGTACTCGTAGATGTCACGGCCGGTGAAGAGGTCGATCTCTTCGGCGAGGTTCCCGTCAATGGTGACATCTGGTTCGAGGAGGTACTCGACCTGGGTTCGTACCCGGAACAACTGCTCTGCGAGCGCGTTGAACTGGTAGCTGTCGCCGTCCAGTGGTTCTCGCACCGTGACGCTGACCTCCACGTTCGAGGTCCCGGTGTAACCTCGTACCGAGACGAACAGTCTGCTGGGTACCTGGGGTGCAACCAACTGGCAGCTCTCGTTGCTGTGAGACGCGAAGGGGCGGCAGTTGTAGTCGCTGAGGGTGGGCTTGGCATCGAAGCGCACATACAGGTCGGCGTCGCCATCGCCGCGCATTTCGATCTCGATGCCCTGTCCCGGCCACACCTCGAGCTCGGGCTCGTGGTGCCATGCCTGGGCCGCCAGGCTGGCGCCGAAGCTCATGGTCGACTCGCCGCCTTCGGTGACCCCCACCAGTTGGTTTGCATGCTGTGCGGTGATCTCCTCCATTTTCAGAACCGAGTAGCCGCGCAGGGGCTGGTTCCAGACCTCGTCGTCCCAGGTGCGATCCTCGACAAAGGAATCGCCGCGGATGCCCAGTAAGTTGGTCAGGATCACGTGGAAGGTGCCGGGATTGGTGTCGATGCACTCGCTGTCGGTCGGGCGGCCGTAGGCGTCGTACTCGATCTCGTCGCCGGAGCCGTCCTGGTTGCAGCGCAGGGAAACGCCGCGCGCGAAACTGCGGTCATAGCCCAGGGTGACCAGCGCCTTGATGTCGTTGACCTCGAAGGTAACTCCAGCGTGCGTGACGGGGTGGATGGGTTCGGCTTCGAGGATGGCTGCGGGTGCCCAGGCGTGGCAGATCCCCCACCAGGTGGGGATGCAATAGCCCGCATCTGCTCCGCTGCGGATGGCACAGGAACCTTCTCCTACTCCGCAGTCGTTGTTGCTGTTGCAGGGGGTGCGCCAGGCGTGCCGGTCGATGCCGTAGTGCTCGGAGACGCGGTCCTCGACATCTTCGGCTCCGAAGGCCTCGCCGTACTTGGCGGCTGGTGACTGGCTGTTCGGGCCGGCCCAGCGATTGTTGATGCTGTCCTGCCATGTGGGCCAGTAGGCACCCGGCCAGGGGATGTTGTGGGCTTCGCCGGACTCCGGCAGGGCTTCCAGCAGGTACTCGAGGTTCGCGTCGACCAGGCTGGGAGCGTCATCGGCACTCCACTCGACTTTGGCCTGGGCCTTTTCAGTGAGGCCGTCGACGTTCGGTTCGGGCGCCACGCGCGCCTCGTCGAAGAAGACGTAGCCCGAGGGGCCAAACGAACCTGTACATGCACTCAGCCCGAGTGCGGCCAGGACTACCAGGAGAGGGGATGAGACACGCATTGGGACCTCCTCTTGAGCTTGAACCAGGCGCCCGAAACGGGTGTGAAAAGCCGGTTTCGGTAGATTGCTAACATCGTCCGCAGCAGTGTGCAAGAAATTTGTCAAAAGGATATAAAATAAGTTGACGTTTTGTTAATCAAACGGTAGCAGTAGGAAACAATTTCAACGCGAGGATCTCATGGGCCACCTGTTTCCGCTTCGTTTTGCCTTCTTGTCATCCACCGGGCTGTTGCTAGCCCTGTCCCTGCTATTGGCTGGCTGCGGCTTCGATGGTGTCGGCAGTCCCTCCGACGTCGAGCTCCCTGCTGATTCACCGGCGGACCAGGCGCCGGCGGATGACCTCGACCCGGCTGATGAACAGGATGCGGCCGGCCTTGTTCCGGTAGGGCAGCTTGCCTGCGGCGATCGCTTCAACGGCGACACGGGCGCGGCCCAGGCGACCAACAGGGTCGCGACCTACAGTTGTTCGGGCTGGGATGCGACCGGACCCGAGATGACCTTTGCATACGTCGCCGAGGTTGCGGGCCAGGTGACAGCTTCGATTGCCGAACTCGCCACCGAGCAGGACCTTGACGTGTACGTCCTCGAGGACCGCGGAGTCGGGCCCGACGACGGCAACTGCGTTGGCTATGGCGACGCGGCTGCGACTTGGGATGCGACCGCCGGTAGCACCTACTACGTCGTCGTCGACGGCTACCTCGGCAGCATGGGCCTGTTCAGCCTGGCTCTCGAGTGCAGTGACGGCGATTCTGGCGGGCACGACCCCGAGCCTCCCGCGCCCGGCCCCGACCCGGGAGACGGCACGCCCGGCCCGGCCGCCGGAACCTGCGCAACCAGTACCTCGCTGGCTTGCTCGGATACGGTTTCTGCCGACACCACCGGTGCCGACGCCAGTGCGGCCATCGACGGCTACTCCTGTTCCTCGTGGGATGCCAGTGGCCCTGAGATCGTGTACTCCTTCGAGGCGACCGAAGCCTGCCAGGTGACCGCCGCTTTGGAGTCGATCGCTACGGGCCAGGACCTCGACGTCTACGTCATGGAGAACGTCGGCAGCGGCTGCGCTTCGGACCAGTGCATAGCCTTCGGCAACACCTCGACTTCCTGGCAAGCCGTGACGGGAACCACCTACTACATTGCCGTGGATGGCTACCAGGGTGATGCCGGTAGCTTCACCCTCGAGCTGGGCTGTAGCAACACGGCTTCCGGCGACGACGACGACGACTCCTCGCAGGGAACGCCGGGCAGTACGCCGGGCAGTACGCCGGGCAGTACGCCAGGCTCCTTGAGCCCTGGGTCCGCGCTTTCCTGTGGTACCAGCCTCAACGGCACCACGGGATCTTCGAGCAGCGTCTCGTTGAGCAACAACTACGGCTGCTCCTCCTGGGATGCCTCGGGTCCCGAGGATGTCTACAGCTTCGTGCCCGCCTCTGCCGGTGACGTCACCGTGACCCTGCCCTGGATGCAGCCGGGCCAGGACCTCGACCTGTACATCCTCGAGGACCAGGGCAATGGCATCGTGCCGAGCACCTGCAGTGCCTTTGGCGACAGTACGGTTACGTTTTCGGCCATTGCCGGCCAGACCTACTACATCGTCGTCGACGGCTACTACGGAGCCGCGGGTAGCTACAGCCTCGAGCTTGACTGTGCCTCGGCGACGGAACCGTTCGTGGGTCGTACTCACTGTCTCGATTGGAACTCGGTGTTCATCAGCAACCCTGCAGGCATCGGTGGGCTGCTCAACACGGTCGGCATTGACCTGGCCGACTACCCAATTCTGTTGAGCGCGACGGCTGCCGACGCCAATGCTGGCACCATCTCGATGCTGAGCGCTGCGGCCCAGGTCGGCACCTGCAACCAGGCTCCTGGCCTCTCTACCTGGGACCTGACCCCCAGTCAGCCCGGCAGCTACTCGGCCGGACACTTCGCCGTCGGCCCGGTCGACATGGGTATTTCCCTCGGCACATCGGTCCTGGACCTTTACGACGTGACCATTGAGGGTGACTTCAGCGCCGACGGCACGACCATCACCAACGGCACCTTGGATGGCGAGTTGGACATCGATCCGTTGAACCTGCCCTGGGGTACCTGCATGTTCGCCCTGAGTTGCCACAACTGCCCGAGCGGATCGGGAACCTGCATCACCCTCTCGGCCGAGCAGGCGGTGCTCAACGACACCGGCCTGGGAGCGCTGACTCCGGTGCCCTGAGAGCGGGACTAGGGCAGCGGTAGCTGCGGGGCCGGCAGGTCCTGCGAGTCCAGCCAGCGTCGCGCCACTCCCTGCTGGTAGCCGCTACTCAGCGCCCTGCCGGCGTGCAGAGGCAGCCCACGCGGTCGCGGCAGCGATGCCAACGGTCCCCAGCGTTCGCCGAGTGCGGTACCCAGGCCCTCGAAAAACACGGTGGGGGTCTTCTCCAGCCCGGCAGGCAAGAGCAGGCTCTCGGGCTGGTGGAAGGTCGCCAGTGCTCTGCCGCAGGCCAATCCGTGGGCCCACCAGCCCGCCTCGGAGATCGTGGCGGGCACGCCCTGCAGTTGGCGCTGGATCCTGGCCAGGGATTCCTGGTCCCAACCGCCCTGTACCTTGCGCCAGTCGATGCCAGTCGCGTAGCTCAGAGAGGCTGCTGCCCGCAGCCCGACTCGATACTCGTCGGGCTCGGCGGGCAGGCTCTTGAGAGTGGCTTCGGTCTTTCGTAGCAGCAGCAGAGAATCGGCGGGTTCGGCGCTGGCCTCCTCCTGGAGGTGCCGCGTGGCGGCTTCGCCGACCCCTTGCCACCAACTCAGGCGCTGCTCGTACTCGGGAGCCACCAGGCCGGCAAGGGACGGACCTTGCTGGCGGAGTTGTGTAGCGGCGGCCTCGCGGCCCAGGGCATAGGCCTGCAGTTGCCGAGTACGCAGGTCCTCGCTGCGGCAGGATGCGATGGCATCCGTCGTCAGCCGGGTGCCGAAGCCCGGCCGGAAGAACTCCCAGTCGACGGCTTCGAGCCGGCTCACCGAGGGGGCGGGGTAGGGCGGCTGAAAACTCTCGCCGCGGGCCAGCAGCCCTGCAAGCAGCGGTGCAGCCAGCAGCAGGGCACACAGGCTCCGACGGCCGGCGCTCCAGCAAGTCCCGACCGCCAGGGCCAGGGCAAGAAACGCCAGCGGATACAACGGCGCGGCGTAGCGGGCCGAGGTGGGATAGGCGATCTCCGGTGCCAAAGGGTCGTGGATCTGGAAGCGCACCACGCAGTACATGGCCAGCCATGCGCCGCCGAACAGAAGTATGGCAAGGGCGGCCCGGCCTGCTGGCGAGTTGCGACCTTCACGTCGCGCCAGCCCGGCCAGCCAACTGAGCGCTGCCGCCAGCGAGACCGCCCACAGCCATCCCAGCCACCAGCCCAGGCCAGGTGTAGGCAGTCCGAACAGCGCCACCAGTTGTCGCGGTCGCAGCAGCGTGCCCAGCTTGTAGGGGATGCGGCTGAGGGACGGCCCGGCCTCGCTGCTCTCGTAGACCGTGACGAAGGGGTGCAGACCCGAACTGAACCACTGCAGTGCCCAGGGCAGCAGCCCCAGGGCGACGCCGCTGAGCAGTCCGGGAAGCAGGTGTGCCCTGCGCACAACCAGCATCCAACCGATGGCCGCCACGACGGCGAAGCTAGCCGAGAATCCGGTCCAGACCGCCAGGCCCAGGAGTGCCCCTGCCAGCGCCGCCCGCGGCCGGCTCTGGGCACCGAGCAGCAGGGTCAGACCGGCCAGGGCCAGGCAGCCGGCCTCGTAGTGGTTGCCCCAGGCGATGCTGGACAGGAACAGCCAGGTACGTGGCGGCAGCAGCAGCAGCGCCAGGAAGGCCCAGGCGGCAGGACGGCCTGCGATGCGATGCAGGGTTCGAGAACCGAGCACCGCAATGCCGAGCAGAAACAGCAGCGGCACCAGCTTCCAGGCCAGCCAGCTGCGCCCGAACAGGGTGAACACGCCCATTCCCAGCAAGGCGTCCAGCGTGCAGCCGCCGCAGAAGTCCCGGTACTGCAGCAGGAATGTGTCTCCAAAGTGGCAGTCCAGCATCTGCCAGGCCTGCCCCGCGTTGTACATCTCCTCGGGGTCGACCTCGACGATGGTCGGGTTGAAGACGACGGCCAACTGCAGGGCGGCAAGCAGCGCGACCGCGAGCCCGGTCTCCCACCATCGAGCCGTCACTGCGTCTCCGGGGTGAACAGGTCCTCGGCGCGCTCGACCCGGTGGCCGGGAATCAACTCGGCAGTCCAGGGCTCGCCGCTACCATCCCTGGGCCGCAGCCAGCGGACGCGGTCGCCCAGGGAGCGAGCTGCCAGCCAGGGGTCCAGGGATGCGCCGCTGCGGGCGGCGGGCAGCACCCAGGACGGCCAGGGCTGCACCGGCTCGCCGGCATCCGGCCCGTCCCACCACAGGCTCACCGGGGCGTCGATGAGGGCCACGGGTCCGCCTTCACCGGCGATGACCGCCGCCCACAGGGCTGGCACTGCACCGGCTCCGACCCCCACGAAGCCCAGCTTCGCGGGCACCACGCCGCGCACCTCGCGCAGTCGTTTGCGTGCTTCGAGGACGTCCTCTATGGCGAGGCCCAGCGGGCTTCCGGGCGCGTCGATTCCCCAGCGTGATGAGCGCTGGTCACTGTGCGCATCAGCGGCCACTGCCGGCCGCACGAACAGCATGGGTGCATCGTCGGGAATGAGGGCGCTCTCGGCGACGGCGTCGCTGCCGGCGCTGGGTGAAACCCACTGCGCTTCGGCTGCTCCTGCCGGGCCTCCGGCGACCACGACCACCCAGGCATGTCCGCTCTGCAGGTTGCGGGCGTGTTTCAGCTTCATCTCGGCAGGCGCCAGTCCGAGGGGACGCGCCATGGGTTGGCCATCGTTTGCCAGCCCGAGCAGCGCCTTCGCTGCGGCCACCTGGACCGGCCCCGCTCCCTTCCACGGTCGAGCCCCCTGCTCTGAGCGTCCCGGGGCGAGGGCGGCACCCTTGAGCGGCATGTGCAGGGACTCGTCCAGTTGCAGGTAGTTGGCCTGGAGCGCTGCGACCAGGGCATCACTGCGCAGCGGGTCCGCCGCCTTGCCCAGCAACCGGTCCTCGAGGAATACGAGGGACTCGGCAGCCTGCCGGTCGTCGACCCCGTGCATCTCGGCGGACCGCAAGGAGACCTCCGGCAGGGCCCGCAGTCGAGTCATAGCTCGCGCATTAGCTGTCTCGCCGGCCTGCCACACCAGGGCGTGCCGCGGCTGGGGTGGATTGCCTGGCCGGCATCCCAGCTGGGCGAGCCACAGCGGAGCCGCCTCGACGCCGCCCGGAAGGGCTCCGCACGAGCACATCGCCTGGCCCTGCTGGGTGCCAAATGCGTACTCCATGGCGCCGACGACCGCTGCGTGGATGCGCGGCTCCGAGGCAGCGAGGGTGACCGCGCGCTCGACCCCACCCGAGAAGCCCATCACCGCGACGGCGCCCGGCCGGATCGGCACACCCAGCCGCCCTGCCAGGGCGGCGTCGAGCCCACCCCAGGCCGCGACCACGTCCCAGGACAGCGGTGGTTTCCCCCCGCGGCGGCTGCGCAACTCGCCGTACAGTCCGGCCGTGTAGTGAGCAGCGCGCCAGTCCGGCACGGGCGTGCTGCCGTGCTCCATTCCTCGCAGGGCAATGGACAACACCGCCCAGCCTTCCCTTGCGAACATCTGTGAGCGTCCCGAGACCTCGCGAGCCTCGAGCCCCGCGCCCCAATGCCCGTGCACGTTGAGCAGCAGCGGCAGGTCCCCCTCGGGGACCGGGTCGGGGGTGAACAGGTGGCCGTGCACCTGGTCGCCGGCAGCGGCGCCGTGTTGCCAGCGCACAGCCTGCACCTGGAAGCCTGCGCCGCTCATGGCAGGACCTCTTTTGATCGCGGGCATCGGCGGACGACGTACAGGCAGGCTGGCAGCCTCGAGTAAGGCGCGCCGAGCGTCTTGCAGTTCAGGCTTGTTGCAGGGTCCCGTCTCGGCGGGGGGGGCGTCCGGGCCGCCCCGGCACGAGCACAGCAGCAGTGCGGCGACGAGCAGTGCCGTCAGGGGGCCCAGACCTCGCTTCGCCAGTGCCTCGAACAAGCCGTCTCCCATCGGGCAGGGGGGAGGCTAGACCTCGCTCAGGATCCGGTTCAACGTCGCGCTGGGCCGCATCGCCTGTGCTGCGAGTTGTTCGTCGGGCTGGAAGTAGCCGCCAATATCCATGGCCGAGCCCTGCACCGCGATGAGCTCGGCGACGATGGTCTGCTCGTTGGCGGTGAGCTTGTCTGCGACGGCTGCGAAGCGGCTGGCCAGCTCGGCATCCTCGCGCTGCTGCGCCAGGGCCTGGGCCCAGTACATGGCGAGGTAGAAATGACTGCCGCGGTTGTCCAACTCGTTCACTTTGCGCGACGGGCTCTTGTTGTTGAGCAGGTACTGGGTGGTGGCCTCGTCGAGGGTTGCGCCGAGGATCTTTGCTCGCGCGTTGTCGCAGTTCTCGCCCAGGTGGCCGAGTGAGACCGCCAGTGCGAGAAACTCGCCCAGGGAGTCCCAGCGCAGGTGGTTCTCAGCCTCGAACTGCTGCACGTGCTTGGGCGCAGAGCCGCCGGCGCCGGTTTCGAACAGTCCGCCGCCCTGCATGAGCGGCACAATGGACAGCATCTTGGCGCTGGTGCCCAGCTCGAGGATCGGGAACAGGTCGGTCAGGTAGTCGCGCAACACGTTGCCGGTCACCGAGATGGTGTCCTGTCCCTGCTGCAGTCGGGCCAGCGTGAAGCGGGTCGCCTCGACCGGCGGCAGGATGTGGAACTCCAGTCCCGAGGTGTCCTGTTCGCCGAGGTAACGCTCGACCTTGGCGATCAGTTGGGCGTCGTGGGCGCGTGCTGAGTCGAGCCAGAACACGGCGGGCATGCCGGTGGCGCGAGCCCGGCGGATGGCCAGCTTCACCCAGTCGCGCACCGGAGCATCCTTGACCTGGCACATGCGCCAGATGTCGCCCTGCTCGACGGCGTGTGAGGTCAGCGTGTTGCCCTGGGCATCGACCACGCGGACTGTGCCGCCTGCTGCCATCTCGAAGGTCTTGTCGTGGGAGCCGTATTCCTCGGCCTTTTGCGCCATCAGCCCGACGTTGGGCACCGTGCCCATCGTGGTGGGGTCAAAGGCGCCGTGCTCTCTGCAGAAGTCGATGACGGCCTGGTAGACGCCGGCGTAGCTGCTGTCGGGGATGACAGCCTTGGTGTCCTGGGTCTCGCCGTTGGCGTCCCACATCATTCCCGAGGTGCGGATCATGGCTGGCATTGACGCGTCGATGATGACGTCGCTGGGTACGTGCAGGTTGGTGATGCCCCGGTCGGAGTTGACCATGGCCAGCGAAGGGCCGCGTTCGAGCGCGGCCCGGATGTCCGCTTCGATTGCAGCGCGCTGTTCGCCCGCAAGTTGGTCGAGCTTCGCGAGCAGGTCGCCGAAGCCGTTGTTCACATCGACGCCGAGCTGGTCGAAGGTCTCGCCGTGACGCGCGAACAGTTCGGCGAAATACACGCGTACGGCGTGGCCGAAGATGATGGGGTCGCTGACCTTCATCATGGTCGCCTTGAGGTGCAGCGACAGCAGAATGCCACTGGAACGGGCGTCCTCGATCTGGCTGGTGAGGAAGTCCAGAAGCGCGCTTCTGCTCATGACGGTGGCGTCGATCACCTCGCCCTCGCGCAGGTCCAGGCCATCACGCAGCAGCGTGGCAGAGCCGTCCTCTCCTATGTGCTCGATGCGGACGCTGGTGGCGGCGGCCAGGGTGACGGACAGCTCGTTGCTGCGGAAGTCGCCGCTGCTCATGGTCGCGACATGGGTGCGCGACTCGCTGCTCCAGGAGCCCATGGAGTGTGGATTGCTGCGGGCATACTGCTTGACGGCGCCTGGTGCGCGGCGGTCGGAGTTGCCCTCGCGCAGCACCGGGTTGACGGCGCTGCCCTTGATCTTGTCGTAGCGCGCCTTGGTCGCCTGCTCGGCCTCGTTTTCGGGCTCTTCGGGATAGTCGGGAACCGCATATCCGTGCGCCTGCAGCTCGGCGACAGCGGCCTTGATCTGCGGCACCGAGGCGCTGATGTTGGGCAGCTTGATGATGTTGGCTGCCGGGTCCTGAGTCAGGCGTCCGAGCTCGGCGAGAGCGTCGTCGATGCGCTGCTCCTCGCGCAGGTGATCGGGGAAGTTGGCGAGGATGCGTCCCGCCAGGGAGATGTCGCGAGTCGTCACGGTGACGCCGCTGGGTCCGGCAAAGGCCTGGATGATGGGCAGCAGGCTGTAGGTTGCCAGCGCCGGCGCTTCGTCGGTTCGGGTGTAGATAATGGTAGGCGTTTCGGGCATAGCGCCAGAGTCTACTGCATTTGCGCCGAGTACCACGATGAGGCTGATCTTCTCCGCCGCCGGGCGGCGGCGAGGTAGAGTAGTGCGATGCGTTCCCTCCACTGGCTGTTGATCTTCGCCTTGCTGTTTGCCTGTGCCTGCACCGATCGTGGCCGCGGTCGTGGTGGTGGTGGCGACGACGACGATGCCTTTGGCGACGACGACAGCGCCGCTGACGACGACGACACCGGCGACGACGACACCGGCGACGACGATGCTGGCGACGACGACACCGGCGACGACGACACCGGCGACGACGACACCAGCCCCATCGGTGATGACGACAACGAGCCCTGCGCTGACGAGGCGCGGCAGCTCATCTACGTCATAGACCATGACTACCGGCTGCACTCGTTTCACCCGGTCACCCACCAGTTTGATCTGATCGGCCCGCTGAACTGTCCGGCCGGAGCGTCCTGGCCCGAGTGGGGTGCTCTCGGCGGCGCGACGCCGTTTTCCATGTCCATCGACCGGCAGGCGCAGGCTTGGGTGCTGTACAGCAGTGGCGAGATCTTCCGCGTCTCGACCCAGGACGCCTCGTGCACCTCGACGGGCTTCCTGCCCGGCCAGCTGAGCTTCAAGCTGTTCGGCATGGGTTTTTCCAGTGACGTCGCGGGTGGCGACGAGGACACCCTGTTTATCTCCGGCGGCGACTTCTCGTTCGGCCAGTTGGATGCCAGCAACGCGCGCCTGGGAAGCATCGAGACGACGACCATGGGCGTGACCAACATCGGCCCGGTGCCGCCTGGTGAGTTCACTCCCGAGCTCAGCGGCAACGGTGACGGCGAGCTGTATGGCTACTATCCCGGCCTGTCGAGCGCCACCATTGTGCGCTTCGACAAGCAGAGCGGCCAGGCGCTGCAGAGCTGGCCGCTGCCGTCGTCTGGGGGCAGCGTGGCTGCCTGGGCCTTTGCCAACTGGGGCGGTCGCTTCTACGTGTTCCTGAGCGTGGGGGACATCTTCAGCACCTCGGCGAACGTGTACGTGTTCGATCCGGCCACCGGCTCCTACGACCAGGTGTTGAGCAACACGGGCAACGTGGTGGTGGGCGCCGGCGTCTCCACCTGCGCCCCGATCAGCGCCGAGTAGCCCCGCTCCCTGGTCCCTGACTGGTAGTCTTTGCCTCCGGGAGAAGGACTGCGATGGCGTCGGTTACCGAAGAGTTGAAGGAACTCGCTGCGCTGCTTCGTGAGGACCTGATCACCCGCGAGCAGTTCGAGGCCAAGCGGGACCGGCTGATGGCCGAGGACGAGGCCAGTTCGCTGCGGACCGCCAGCGTCAGCTCTCCGGGCGTCCCGAACCAGGTGGGCGCCTACCGCATCACAGGCCACATCGGCGACGGCGGCATGGGCACGGTGTACCGCGGCCAGCACCGCTCTGCTGAGTTCGCGGCAAAGCAGGGCGGCGAGGTTGCTATCAAGGTGATGCACCCCCACATCGCCCGCAACCAGGACTTCGCCGAGCGCTTCGAGCGGGAAGCTGGCCTGGGACTGAAGCTCGACCACCCCGGCATCTGCAAGGTCCACGAGCTGATCATGGACGGCGGTGTGCTGGCGCTGGTGATGGAGCTTGTCGACGGCGATCCCCTCAGCGAAGTTATCGGCAGTAAGACCGGCCCCATTCCCTGGGAGCGGGCCTGGCCGATGTTCGAGCAGCTGCTGGAGGCGGTGGGCTACATGCACAGCCAGGGTGTGCTGCACCGGGACATCAAGCCTGAGAACGTGCTGGTCACGCCTGGTGGCAAGCTCAAGCTGCTGGATCTCGGCATCGCCAAGGACACCGGCTCCGGCAAGACCCGGACCGGCGTGGGCATGGGCACGGTGGACTACATGGCGCCCGAGCAACACACCGACGCGGGCAAGGTGGACGAGCGAGCCGACGTCTACTCCCTGGGCATGACCCTGTACGAGATGCTGGCAGGGCAGCTGCCCTGGGGCGAGACGCTCGACGCGGTGATGGTGTTGCAGTGCAAGCTGAGCGGGCAGATCCCACCACCGACGGACTTCTACCCAGACATCGCTCCCGAGGTGGTGGCTGCGCTGATGGGCGCGCTGGCCACGGAGCGAGAGGACCGCACGTCGGGTGCGGCGGCACTGGCGGAGGCATTCCGAGAGGCTTCGGCTGGAACCGAGCTGCGCCCGGAACCCGAGAAGGAATCAGCTCGTAAGCAGCCCGAGAAGAAGACCGGGCTCTCTGCGGAGACCGACAATGCTCGTCCGCCGGCGGCAGCAGAGAAGATCGACCCGGCGGCAACTCCTGTGCCCGAGATCGAAGAGGACGAGCTCACACCTGTCGACCCAGTTGCCGCCAGTGTGCCTTCGGTCCCGGTGTCGTCCTCTGAGGGGGCCCCAACCGGAGCGCGGGAGAGTCGCGGCGGCCGCGGGAGATGGGTGAGACTTGGCCTCCTGCTTGGCTTACTGTTGAGCTTGGCGGCCTTTTGGATGAATACCATCCAGACAAACGCCAACGAAGTGCGCGCGAGCATCGACTCACTGCGCGGGGGCGGCCCTTCCGACTCGTGGTCGCCGCCGCCGGATGCCCCTGACCCTTCCTACCACCCGTCACCACCCGAGGGCGCTCCATCACCTCCTGCCACTCGAATGCCTTCCGGGAAGGCGAAGATCCAGGTGTGGCTCGAGTCCTCGTTGTCCGGCCGAGACAACCGGATGGCTGCTCATCGAAGCGTGAAGATCAAGAAGAGAGGGGACGGCTACCGGATCTCTGTTGCCAATCAATTCAATTTCCGCTGCGGACTTGAATTTGACGCACGAGGCCAACCAGCGGTCATGACTAAGTGCAAGAGTAAGGGCGGTGGTTGGTTTACCAGGACGAAGAAAATCAAGCTGTCGTGCAGGTTGTTTGATAATAAGCAGTCGGGGATTTCCCCAAAGGAGGAGTGCTGGGGCGAGTATCAGCTATGCACCGAATATGGTTGCGACCCTCGGGAAATGTACTTCTTCAGGCGCCTGTAAGACCAACCACACGCATCCTGCCCACCCGGCATCGTCGGGCGGGCTCACCCCCCTGTCAGCGCAGCTTCTCCCGCTGGCCCTCTAAGCCGAGGGTCACGCCATAGGCGGTCGGCTCCACCTGGTTCTGGATGCCTGGCAGCATCTGCTCGACCATGCCGCGGTCGTGGTAGGCATAGGGGCCGATGTAGATGACCCACCGTTCCTTGTACTTGGCGGAGCCGTAGTGGCCGAGCCAGGCCGTGTGCGCATCGTAGCCCTGGCTGCGCAGGGACCTGACCTTCTGCACGGCCGGCGCCTCGCTCTTGACCGCCCCGACAGCGATGATCCAGAAGGGGCCCTCGTGCGGCGGAATCGAGAGATTGGGCTGCGAAGAGACCCGCCTCTTGCCCCACTTGTCTGTGGGCGACTCGTTGGTGGAGAACACCGCCTTGGGCGCCGGGCTGCCGTCGCGGAAGTTCCTGGTGTCCCACTTGTCGGCGTAGATCATCTCTTCGCCCACCAGCAGCCAGCCCATCTGGGTCTTGGTGAAGTCGACGCGCTTGTCGCCTGCGTCGGCGTAGGTGGGTGAGCGCCAGTATTGCTCGAAGGTGATGCTGGCACTGGTCTTGTTGGGGCCCATCTGGGTCCTGGGATTGAGGCAGTCCACCCGCAGGGGCTTCCTGAACATCTTGCCTCGGTCCTTGTACCAGCCCGCGCGGTCGTATCTCTTGACCTTGCCTTTGTGGGTGCGCTTGATGCCTTCGAAGGTCGGGGCATACATAGCCTTGTAGGCCTGGAAGTCGCCGGTAGTCTGGGTGTTGCACCAGGCTTGCAGCGCGGTCTCGACCTCGGCCTGCGGACCGCTACTGCGGCTCTCACCGCCACCGCCACCGCCACCGACAAAGCTACCGACATCGCCGCTGCAGCCAACGAGCATCGACAGCGCCAGCCAGAGAATCATTCGATTGAAATTCATGTCCACCTCCCCATTGTGTTCGGTAAGCATGCCTGGGCCGAGGGCAGCCCTCAATGTCTGTCCGTCGGCTACCGAGAGTGGGCCTGGCTCCCTGGCGCATCGACTGTGCCGTCACGTCCTTTCGTCTCGGCGCAAGAGGCACACTGATCTACTTCGGACTGGGAGCGCGCAGGGCGTCCTGTTAGCCTATGAAGAGGGCAGTGCGAGGAGGAGTCATGAAGCCAGGCAGCGTGCAGGTCTTGTGGGCAGTGGCCCTGGTGCTGGCCCTTGTTGCCGGCGCTGGTGGCGAGCCTGCTCACGCCCTCGAAGGCGACGAGAAGATGCTGGCATTAGCGCCGCCCACGAGCGTCTTGGCAGTAGAGAATTGTGGCGTCTCCTTGCGTGTCCTCGACAAGAAGGTGAGGCAGAACAAACAGGCCGCCTCGGCCATGCGGATCGATCGGATTGCAGGCTGCTACGGCGCCGTTGCTGCGGCCCGCGAACGGATCCTGCCGGCCGAAGGAAACCTGAAGGAGCCGAAGTACCAGGAGACCTGGGTTCAGGGGGCGGCCGGGCCCATTTCGAGCTTCGAGGCGGGAGTGTTCTCTCTTTCGCCTGCTTCCAACTCAGCGTGTGTCATCGATGACGAGCCACTGGGAGTGCTCGAGTCCACCCAGCAGGTGCAGGACCTCAGCCAGTACTTGAGTGAACGTTATGACTGTGCCTGTGGGGATTGCTACGACGCCGAGCAGGACGCTTCCTACGGGGAGGACGAACTCGAAAGTCGCGCCACCAATGCAGACAGGAAAGCGTACCGAGAGTACGAAGCGAAGCGCAGCGTGGAGTTTGCCGAGGCAAAGAAGCTCTACGCCGAGTACGTCTCGGAGTACAAGCGATGGAAGCAAGAGCGTGCAGAGATGCTGCACACCCCATCGGTTCGTGTCGCCATCACAGCCACTACCGAGATACCAGCTGGAACGCTCGCAGTGTATAGCTACCGCTGGACGGAGGATCGGTGGTGCGGGGACCTACGGTCCGTCGGCCGTGCTGCTCTCGCCCAGCGCCGCATCCAACACCCCGTCGTGCCTGCGGGACAGACGCTCGAGATCTGGCTCGAGAATGTCGATCTCACCCTGGCCTGGGGTGTCGTCGTGAATCGGGATCCGGCGAGGCTGGACGACGACTTCAGGCTCCTCGAGGCCGAGGCTGGCCGGCGCGCAGAGGGGACCATTACACCCCTGGACGGACTTCCCGGTCCGATTTCTGGTCGCGCCTTCGAGACACCCGGAAAAGGGACCTCTGCTGAGATCTCGAATGACTGCTGTAGCTGCTGAGTGGACAGGGAAGTGCCCCAGCAGCGTTGTCCTTGCTGAGTAGCCAGCAGCCCTGGGGGCAGTCGCACAGGGGCATCGCCTGTGCTTTCGCCGCAACAACTTCTGCATAAGTCCTCAAGGGTCTGGCAATGGCGCGCTGCCAAGGTGGCTCATTATTGCTACCTGAGGAGAGTCCGCGACATGCTCTTACCGCCCAAGGCCCGCCTGCTACTCGTTGCCCTATCTGCTGCTGCCATCGCTGGCTGTGGCCTGCCCACTGGCGGAGGCGACCTGCTCGACAACAGCGACGACAGCTCAGATGACGTGTTCACGTCCGGCGGTAGTGGCTCAGACGACGGCTCTGGCTCAGGCGGTGTCCCCGGCGGCTCTCCCAGCTGTGCTCCAGTCACCCAGTTGGCCTGTGGCAGCACGGTCAGCGGCGACACCTCGGACTTCAATAGTGGTGCCACCGAGCAAATCGATTCCTACCCGGTCGCCGTGGGCAACTACGACGGTGCCGAGATCGCCTACAGCTTTGTCGCCCCCCATGACGGCGTCGTGTCCCTGCAGCTGGTCGACGCCCAGCCGATGGTGGTCGACCATGACCTGTTCCTGCTCTCGGGCGACCTCGGCTGCACCGCAGAGGCCGCGCTGGAGCGGGGTCACAACTCGCTGAGCTTCATGGCGCAGGCGGGCGAGAGCTACTACTTCGTGGTCGATGGCTATGACGGCGACCAGGGTGCCTTTGAGATCGCAGTCGAGTGCGGTCCGAGTTCGGACTCCCCGGCTTCGACGCCCGATCCGGCGACCTACGGGGAATGCCTCTTTGGCTGGACCAGCCAGCACCTGAAAAATGCGCCGCACCTGCTGGTCGCCGAGACCGGACGTTTCGCCAGCGCCGCCTCTGTGCCTCCGCTGCTCGGCCAGCAACTTGTCCAGGGGATCCAGCAGGATGGCTGGGCCCCGGGCGTGTCGACTGTCGAGCAGGTCTTCGAGTTTATCGATCCCGACGGCTTGTACGTGAACTCGGTGATTGACTCGTTGACTGGCGACCGCTTCACCTGGGCCAAGTTCTACGCCGGTGACACCGAGGTCGGCTACCTGTACCGCGTGGGCACCCTGGATATGGTCGCCATCGTCAGCGACGGTGATGTCATCGACTGCACGGTCTCGGGTCCCAGCGCCGCGACCCCCGGCGGCAGCGGCGGCAGCTCTTCGGGCGGCACACCCGGCACGCTTACCGGACACGAGATCACCTGGATCGAGAACATGGACGTCAGCGGCTGGCCCGTCACGTCGAACCTCGCGTCCGTCACCCTGTCCGGCGGCCAGATCTGCATGGACTACGACATGCGGGATGTGTGGCCGAGCACCTTTGTGGGAGCCAACAACGTCGAGGTGGTCGCCAACGCCTGGGTCATCGCCGAGCACAACGGCCAGTGGTACGGCAAGACCTGGGAGTGGATGCGCCCCGGCCAGACCTGCAAGACCAGCTCGTCTGTGAACGGTGCCCACACCGGTGCATGGCCCTTTGCGCCGGGCGAGAGCTTTCAGCCGACGCCGGGCGTGACCTACTACTTCATGGTCTCCACGCCGGCCCGCTTCGGTTCGATCATGACGATTGCCGAGCGCACCAACCTGGTGCCCATCGTCTGGAACTGAGCAGCAGGACTGCAGGAGGAGCGCACATGAGGAACACTTCGAGCCTGTTGTTGGCCATCGTCCTACTCGCCTTTGGCTTCGGCTGTAGTGACAACGAGTTGCTGGCACGCGGTGACGACCCGGTGGTGGTTCCGCAGGCTCCCGGTGATCCCGAGCCAGAGTCTGACGACGATGATGACCCGGTCGGCGACGACGACGACGGCAGCCCTTACAACGAGCAGCCTCCCCAGTGGCTGGATGACTGCCCCCCCGAGGCGATCCAGGCCACCGACTTTTTCGGGCCCGATGGCGGCGATGAGATCTATGTGCTCGCCACCGGCCAGACTGAGAGCACCGGCACATTGGTGGCTTCTCCGGCGGGGGTGTATGCGGTCTACGACACCTTTGTCTACGAGAGCGGTTCCAGCCAGATCAACGAGTCCGGCTACCTGCGTATCCGCAACGAGGTGAACACCGACGGCCTGCCGCTGTGGGGCAACTGCGGCGACGAGTACATCGTTCAGGACGGCGACAACGACGGCAGCGCGCCGGCGCCGCTCATCTATCTCGGTAGCTTCGAGTTGGTCGAGGGTTACAACGAACTGACCCTGCACCATTTCTGCCCGCTGTTCCGCGAGGGCCTGTGCGAGGGCTTCCACATCGGCGAGAGCCAGGGTGACAGCAGTTGCCTGGGCAACAACGTCAACTCGCTGCACCTGGTCGCCGGCGGGATCTGCCTGGTACCGCGCTAGCTGAGGGTCACTCGAACGCAGTGGGTAGCGCTGCGACGATATCGTCTTCATCGACGTCGCCATCGGCGACCAGCAGCTCTGCGCCCGGCCCCAGCAGGCTGATACTCGGCAGGGAAAGCGAGTCGCGCTCGGTGTAGCGAAGGGCCACCGGTTCAGCGTCGGACAAAACCGGGAAGGTCTGGCCGTACTCGTCGGCCCAGGTGTTGAGGTCGTCCTGCGAGGGGGGCTCTTCCGCGTAGTTCTCTGTGATCAGGGTGATGGCCATAAAGCCCTGATCGACATAGTCCTCGTACCATTCCGTGATGCCCTGAGCCTCAGCGCGACAGCCCGTTCACCAGAACGCGGCGGCCACCAGCAGTACCGCCCGGTCGCAGAAGCTGTGCAGCGAGACCTGCTCGCCGAACTGGTCGGGCAGGGACCAGTCGTTTGCGATGTCCCCCACCTCGTCGCCGTTGGCCTGGATGTCGTCGCGGCAGGCGCCGATGGGCCAGCCGCCCGCATAGGGATGGTCATCGGAGTCCAGTGGGTCGGTGTTGCCGGATATCTCGTCGCCGTCGTCGTGGCCATCGACGTCGCTGTCGGCGAGCTCGGGATCGGTGCCAATTTCTTCCTCGTACCAGGCCTCGAGTCCGTCACCGTCGTCGTCGGAGGTGTCCGGCCCACAGCCGACCAGGGCCAGGGCGACGAGTACTACTGCGGGCACCGAGCGGAACATGCAGTGGGGATACTAGCCTGCCGCCCCCAAGCAGGGTCAAAAAGGCTGCTGGGGAGCGCCCATGAATGCAGCGCAGTCAGCCGTTGATACAGACGTGCCACAAGGCGCCACAGGACGGATTCAGTTTTGTTTCTACATTGGCTTCGACACCGGAAGCGCCGGTGCCAATCCAAAAGGAGCACACCCCATGAGTCTCTTGTCACAGCAAACTCACCGACCTTCTTTGTTTCCGATCCTGCTGGGCGTCTTTGCTCTGCTCTCGCTGACTGCGACCGCCCAGGCCCAGGAAGCCCACTTTCTGCGCGGCGACGTCGACAGCAACGGCGAGGTCGACATGAGCGACGCGAACGTCGTCATCAACTGGTTGTTCCGGGGCGGTGACGAACCAGGCTGCCTCGATGCCGCCGATGCCAACGACGATGGCGAGGTCAACATTTCCGATGCCAGCGCGATCCTCGGTTACCTGTTCATGGGTGACGAGCTCGCCGAGCCTTCGGTCGAGGCTGCAGTGGATGACACCGAGGACGATCTCGACTGCCTGGTCGCCTGGCCCGAGCCTGAGCCCCCCGGTCCTGCTTGCGGAGATGCCTTCGAGGTCGAGGCCACGGGCTGGTACTCCGGCAACGGCGCTACCTACACGATGCCCTATCACTGGCGAGCCATCGGCATGTCCTGCTCGCTGTCGTCTTCGATCCGAGGCTACTACCAGGGTCGAGCCCACGGCAGCTTCACCGACTCCGCCGAGCGCGCGGTCGAGTGCCCCGAGAGTTGTCCCGCGGTCATGACCGAGTCGGAGTATCAGGTCGAGGTCGAGGAGAACGCCAGCTATCGGCGCTTCGGCAGCTCACAGATGCGCTGCTCGGGCTCGGTCACGGCGCGGCTGCAGGGCACTGCCACGGTTCAGTGTGGCGACTGAGCCGTGCCACTTGAGTCTTCATTGACACCCCATTGCCCATTTCCAGGAGTTAGCCCCATGACTTGTTCAAGCCATTGTTCTCCCGGCCTGCGGAGACAGCGCCGACGTCAACGATGACGGCATTCTCGACATCTCGGATCCCTCGTACCTGCTCGGCTTCCTGTTTCGCGGCGGCGGCTCGTTCACCAGCTACTGCATCGACTCGTCGCTGCTGATGCAGGCCACTGGTGGTGGTGGCTGCCGTAGCAACGGGCCGGGCGCCGCGTACTGCTCGGCGAGCGGACAGCGGCGGGTGCTGTGTCGCGGCAGTTGCCGCAACGGTACGGCCCGCAGCCCGGCTCGCTGTAGCAGCGGCACGTACAGCTGCCGAACCCACGAGGACTGTCGCAGTCGCAACCGGTTCAGCTACTGCAGTTCCGGGGTCTGCGCCCGCTAACCAGGCAGTGCCGTCTCACGCAACCAGACGAAGGGGCTAAATAATTATTCTATTTGACAACTAGAATAATTGAGATTTATCTTCCGGCCGTAATCGACAAACAGGCGGGCAGGGGTGATGCCCCTGTCCGTCTTTGGTCCCGGGCTGTCCCCGGGGCCGCGAAAGGGCCGCAACCATGTCTCGCTCCTCCCGTGTCTGTGCAGCGCTGCTGCTGTCGAGTGTCCTGCCTGTGTTCCTGTTGTCCGGCTGTAGCTCGGCCGACTACGACGATGTCTCCATCCGTCCGGGCTGGTACGCCAACCAGGAGTTCCACCTCGAGAGCCGCTACCGCAAGGTTCCCATGAAGACCGAGCGCGGCAATGACACCATCGACCCCGCCGCTGCCGAGTTCGGTACAGCCGAATTCGCCGATGACTGGTCGGAGCCTGTCTACTGGCGTTACCAGGTGATTCACCAGGGCCTCGAGCCGCAGCGCGGCACCGACTTCTACCCCTTTGCGGTCAAGGGCGGCACCAAGACTGCGCTTACGGTGATCAAGGCGTCCCTGGACCCGGCCCTGAACCTGCGCCAGGAGCTCAGCGACGCCGACCCGAAGATCTACATGGTGATTCGCGAGGATCGGCTACGGCTTGCGGGCATGGTGCACTTCTTCACCATCGACGGCGAGCGCCTCTCCCAGGCCGTGACCGTCGATGACGGCGACATGAACCGCGCCTACAACCTGCTCAGCCAGAGCAACCTGGCCGCGATTCCGCACTTCATCCCGCCGTTCCCGATTTCCCGCGAGGAGCGTGACATTGCTCTCGAAGACGGCCAGCTGGTGTCCTTTCGCAATGCCACCGAGCGAGGCATCGACGTGGTCTACGAGAACAACCTCGATGACACGCTGATCTCCGAGTGCTGGGAGGACGGCCAGCCCTGGGCGACCCTGTCTGCGACCCCGACCCTCGAATCGCGCCTGATGTCGCCGTCGGAGGTGGACGACATCGTCGGCCCCATGGGCGGCACTTTCGACGAGCTGGACGACGCAGATGACTTCGACTTCGTGCAGCGCCTCAAGGAAGCGGTCAATCTCAATGACACCGTGCATGTCGATGACCTGATCGGCACTCACAGCTACGAGGTGGTGTCGGGCTATCGGCCCTGGGCCGGCTCCTGGTGGCGTCAGTCCGAGGCTGCCCTGGTGTTCGGACACCAGGACGATGAGGCGGACAGCATCGCCGAGTTGAACAAGGAAGCCTTCGAGACTCCTGCCAGTGCCGTCCAGACCCTGGGCGACGAACTACGCACCCTGCGGCGCAATGGCGAGGACGACTCCGAGGAGTGGGACAGCAAGATGGAGGAGTACCGCGACAACCAGCAGCAGTTGAACGAGGAGCTATCCCGCTTCGTCGACGCCTTGCAGGCGGGAATCGACGGCGGCACCATCAACCTTGCCGACGGTCGCCTGGCGGCCGAGGAGAACTGGAACCAGGACGCCGAGAACCCGTATCCAGCCTTCGACCTGGACATCAACAACCTGTCTGCCATGGACAAGATCGCGCTGCTTCGCCACTTCGAGGGCGGCGACGGCCGCAATCCCTGGAACATCCTGTCCTGGGAGCTGCTCAATCACTGGAGCCCGGCGGGCTCCAGCTGGTGGGGGCACTGCAACGGTTGGTCGGCAGCCGCGGTCCTCACCGACGAGCCCCGCGAGCCGGTCACCGTCACCTTCGGCGAGGACGACGAGCACAGCCTGGAGTTGAGCACGGCCGACCAGAAGGGCCTGCTGAGCGAGTCCTTCTACAGCCAGATGAGCAACTTCTACGGTGCCCGCTACAACGATGACGAGGGCGATGACATCTCCGACCTCAGCCCGAAGGCCGTGCTGCAGTTGCTCGGCACCTACATAGGTCAGCGCGGCGTGCCGCTGGTATTCGACACCTCGGCCGACGCAGAGGTGTGGAACTTCCCCGCCTGGGCCTACCAGGTAGAGCTCACCGAGACGACCGGCGAGGGCGAAGAGGATGCGGTCGAGGACGAGGGCCCGACCCTGGTCAACCTGAACACCGCGGATGTCGACGAGTTGTCGGAGGTCGACGGCCTGGACCGTCGCAAGGCCGAGAAGATCGTCCGTTACCGCGAGATGAAGGGGCCCTTCCAGGACCTCTCCGAGTTGAAGAATGTGCCCGACATCGACTGGGACGGAGGCTGGTTCAGCTCGCCCCTGTTCGACCAGGTTGTGGTGCAGTTGACCGTCGCGGTCGAGGACCTGATGCGTAGTTTCGAGGGCCTGGTTCGGGTGAAGTTCGCCACCGATGGGGTCGACTACGAGCACGTCGACGTGGACATTGATGCCCCCGAGGGTTTCTCGAAGGTCTGGTCATTCACCCTGGAGGCCGCCCCCGACGGCAGGCTGGTCTCGGGAGCCTGGCTGGACGACGAGTCCGGTCACCCCGACTTTGCCTGGGTTCCCTACGCCAACACCGAGCACTCTGGACGCTCCGAGAACCCGTATCTCAGCTGGTCGCACCTGGCAGAGACCCTGCCTGGCCTGCTGCGCAAGTAGCGCGCAGGGCAGGGGAGGGGCCGCTCAGAAGCGGCTGCAGCGCGCCAGGAACTGGTTGTGCAGCTCAAAGCTGCCGATTGACGGATCGAAGCCGCGCCGCACGTGCAGCGTGTCCGCCGACTTGTCCAGCAGCGCCTCGCTGATCCAGTGCCCCATGGGTTCGATGATGGCCGCGCTGACATCGCGGTTGCGCAGGTCCACCGACGAGGAGTCCTCGAGTCCGTGCTCGTGGCCGTCTTCGCCGGCCCAGAAGGTCTCGTGGATGCCGCGCTCGGCGCTGCTGTAGGCAGTCTGCCCGAACACCTTGCCGGTCAGCACGTAGTAGGGGTGGTCGTTGTAGCCCCAGGTGCCGCGTGCGACGCACAGGTCGGCCTGCAGGATGCTCTCGATGGGTTGGCTGTCACCCAGCCAGCCCAGGTCGGCAATGGCAGGCTGGAGCACGCTCTTGCAGCGGGCGATGGGCTCGATGGAGTCGGTCGCCCACATCCCCTGGATGTTCGCGCACGAGTTCCCCGTCGGCGGGGCGGGGGGGGGGGGGGGGGTGGGCGGCGCCGCCGGCGGTGCGGCGTCGTTCTCGCACTCCAGTTGGGCGTCGAAGCGCCCCTGGTCGCCGTCGTAGCCGTCGATGACCAGGAAGTAGTCCTCGCCGGCGCGGGCGTCGAAGACCACCTCGTTGAAGCCGCGCGCCAGGGCGCCGTCGGCGAGGCAGCGTCCCATGGCTCCCGAGAGTACGAACAGGTCATGGTTCACCCAGGTGGGCTCGGGATTCAGCAGCCGCCAGGTGACTTCGCCGGACACTTCGGCGTGGTAGACCCAGGCCATCTCGGGTCCGCTGTAGTTGCCCACGCTGACCGGGTAGCCGTTGATGACCGAGGTGGCGCCGCCGTTGTAGTTCGAGGTGTCGCCCCAGACGGGGTCGCCGCAGCGCAGGCGCTTGATGGGCGCGCAGTCGCCGGTCATGGACGACAGGCTTGCGGGCAGGGCGTCGGCCCCCGAGCCGCCGGACGAGCCGAACGCTGGCGCGCCGTCGGAGTTGCCCATGTCATAGGCATCGTCCGAACAGGTATCGACGCCCATCAGCAACATGGACAGCGGAACCAGGAGTAGGAGCTGTTGAAGTCGCATTGTCTTGCCTCCGAGGCGCCCAGACCGATTGCCGATCGGGCGCGTAACCATGAAGGAAGGATGTTGCCTGCTCGTGGTTGTAGTCTGCACAACTTGTGACGGAGGTATGGACGTGGCAGCGGGCTCAGGGAGTGATGGGTCGCTTTGTCGTCGCTGCCGGTAGGTGCTCCTGGAGCACCTGGCAACTGGAAGGCCGCGCCGAGCAGGCGTCGAGTTGGACGAGCAGCCTGCTCGAACGCGAGGCCCCGGGGCTCGTCGGCGTTGTTGAGTTGTGCTAGCGGCTGCGGACGCTGACGTGGGCTGAGTCGCCGAGATACCAGCGCAGTGGCTTGTTTGCCCACTCGCCGGCGTAGTCCACTCCGATTCGTGCGGCATTGACGATTCTCGCAGGCTCGAGCGGTGCCTCGCCGCTGTCCTCGATGAAGAGCCTTGGGCTGGTGGCCAGGTCCTCACCGTCCAGGTCGCGGTTGATGGCCAGGGCCTGGCAGAGCTTCCCGGGTCCCGAGCACAGGTCGGTTTCGCGGCGAGCTTTGCTGCGCTGGTCGAACATGGTGGCCACTGCCTCGCTCGGCTCGAGTGCGCGGATGAGGACAGCCACCGGTTCTTCTCGCTCGCCGCAGACCACGTTGACGCAGTGGTGGATGCCGTAGATCAAGTACACGTAGGCCGTGCCAGCCGCTGCGTACATCGACTCGTTGCGGGCCGTGCGGCGTCCTCCGGAGGAGTGCGCGGCTCGGTCCTTGACGCCGAGGTAGGCCTCGGTCTCGACGATCCGTCCGGCGAGGCGCGTGCCGTCTTCGAGAACACGGACCAGGCTTGCTCCCAGGAGCTGTTGTGCGAGTTCGGCCGCGCCCTGCTCGAAGCGTGCTGCGGCCCAGCGACGAGGGGGGAGGGCGGAATCCGTCGCAGTTTCTGCCGCTGCGGGCTGGTGGCTCACGGCGCGATGGCCTTCGTGTCCGGCGACCGGGTGAGCGGAACGAAACGTACAGACAGCACCGTCGTTTGCTTCGTTGTGCCATCGGCCTGCTTCTCGAGTACGACCAGTTCCTGCCCGGGCCAACCCTGGGGCCCGACAGGGATGACCAGCCGGCCGCCCACTTTCAGTTGCTCGACCAGCGGCGCAGGCACGTGGTCGGGTGCGGCAGTGACGATGATGCTGTCAAACGGTGCGTGCTTCGGCCAGCCCGCATAGCCGTCGCCGGCGCGAACTTCGATGTTGCGGTAGCCGGCGTCCTGCAGGTCCCTGGCTGCACGCAGCGCCAGAGGCTCGACGATTTCGATGCTGTAGACCTGCCGCACGAGCTCGCCGAGAACCGCCGCCTGGTAGCCGGAACCGGTGCCCACTTCCAGGACCACGTCGCCGCGCTTCGGCTGCAGCAACTGGGTCATGAGCGCGACGATGTAGGGCTGTGAGATCGTCTGCTCGAAGCCGATGGGTAGCGGGCTGTCACGGTAGGCCTGCTCTCGCCAATTGGACGGCACGAAGCGATGCCGCTCGACTCGCCCCATGGCTTCCAGGACGCGGGCGTTGGTCACCGGTGTGCGGGCGTCGGCTGGATTGGCCAGCTGCTGCTGGACCATCTGGGCGCGGGCCTGTTGCCACTTATCCGCTTGCGCTTGCGGGCCGCTCTCGCCTGGTGGAGCACAGGCGCCCAGCAGCAGCCCACAGAGCAGCAGAACGGAACTCATGGTGCTGGCGCCAGGTCGGGCCGCGCGGTGGGCCGGCTCAGGTCTTCGGCGGTGGGCCGGCGCCCTTGACGATGGCTTCGTAGCCAGCCTTTTTCACCGCGTCCACAAGCTGCTGAGGAGACACAGACCCCGGCAGGTAGGAGACGATGACCTCCTTCATGTCCACGCCCGACTCGATTTCCTTCACGCCCTTGAGCGCGTTGAGTTCACGGCGAATCGGGATCAAGCAGCTACCGCAGGTGACTCCATCGACCTGCAGCGTGGTGAAGACCACGTCCTTGGCTTGCGGCTTTTCCGGAGCCTTGGGCGCCGGCTTTTTGTCATCGGCTGTGGGTGCCGTGGTCCCTTCGGGCTGCGCGGTCGAGTCGGTAGTCGCATCGTCGCCGCCACAGGCGAACGCGCTGCCCGCGCACAGCAGGACAGCGAGTGAGCACAGAGCAGAGAGGGTGAACAGGCGATACTTCATTGTGTCGAACTCCTTGTCATGGGGTGCGGCGCGTGCCGCGCCGGAGACCCCCGTGGGCAGCGGCGTTGTCCCGAGGCTGCTGTTCTACCCCAGTTCGACGTCGATCTGAAGTCCGAACCAGGCGCTGAAAAGCGTCATTGACACTCGTTGTGGCGACCGCCTAGCGTACCTGTGTCTTCTATTGTCATGATCTTACGGACAGATGATGCTGCAACGCTGCTTTCTGGCCTTCGCCTTGGTCGCTCTCGCCCTACCCTGGAGCGTGGCCGAGGTGCGCGCGCAGGCATCGCTGGTTTCGGGGCTCGGTGGCCCGCAGGGCTACGGTGAGCAGACGCTGCACGTCAACGACGACGGCTTCTCCACGGGCATCAACGTCAGCAGTCTCTTCCCCTATGGGCTGAACTACTACGGCACCACTCAGAACACGATCTACGTCAACAACAACGGCAACATCACCTTTTCCGGTGGTGTCTGGGCCTATACGCCCACCCCGTTTCCCATCAGTTCACAGCCAATGATCGCGCCGTACTGGGGCGACGTCGACACCCGCGGCGGGCAGCCGTGTGGCGGTTGCAACCGCGTGTACTGGGACCTCGATGTGCCCCTGGGTGAGTTCAGCGCCACCTGGTACAACGTCGGCTACTACAGTTCGGCTACCAACCGGCTCAACAGCTTCCAGGTCATTCTTACCGACCGCTCGCCGACCTTTGGTCCCGGTGATTTCGACATCCAGTTCCGTTACAACCGCTGCGAGTGGACTACCGGCAACGCGTCCGGTGGCAGCGGCGGACTCGGCGGCACCGAGGCCCAGATGGGCTTCGACGCCGGCAACCTGAACGACTACTGGTCGCACCCGGACTCGCAGACGCCGGCCATCCTCGACCTGTGTGTGACCTCCAACGTCGGCAGCCCGGGCATCTGGGAGTTCGAGGTGCGCAATGGCAGCATGTTCGAATGCGGCAACGGAATTGTCGAAGGAACCGAGCTGTGTGATGACGGCAACCTCGTGCAGTACGACGGTTGCTTCGACTGCATTCCGGAAATCGACCTCGACGGGGATGGTTCCTACGAGGGGCAGGACTGCGACGACAACGATCCTGCCAACTTCCCAGGGAACATCGAGATCTGCGATGGCCAGGACAACGACTGTGACCCCCTGACCGACGAGAACCTCGACCTGGACGGCGACGACTACACCTTGTGCCGCGGCGACTGCGACGAGACCAACCCGCTCATCAACGAGGGCATGCCCGAGATCTGTAACGGCGGGATCGACGACGACTGCAACCCGCTGACCATCGAAGATGAGGACGGCGACGGGGACGGCCTGTGCGTTTGCGAAGATGACTGCGACGACTCCAACGCCTCTACTTATCCCGGAGCGCCCGAGATCTGCGATGGCCAGGACAACGACTGCGACGGATTGCTTCCTGTCGACGAGATCGATGCTGATGACGACAACTGGCTGCCCTGCGAAGGCGACTGTGACGACAGCCAGGCAAGCATCCACCCCGCCGCCGGTGAGGCCTGCGACGGCATCGACAATGACTGTGACGGCATTGTCGACAACGGCCTGGACGACCTGGACGGCGATGGCTGGTCCTCGTGTGAGGGGGATTGCGACGACCTCAACCCCGACGTCCAGTTGTCCTCGCCCGAGGTGAGCGAGGACTCCTGTACAGACGGCATCGACAACGACTGCGACCAGTTGGTGGATGAGGAAGATCCCGACTGCGAAGAGGCGCTGGCCGGCGATGACGACGATGCGGTCGGCGATGACGATGACAGCAGCGCCGGCGCCGACGATGCGGTCGGCGATGACGATGATGACCGGCCTGAGCGCCGCGGCTCCGGCTGTGACTGCATGTCAGAGCAGGCTGCTAGCGGCGGCTCTGCCGTCGGTTTCGGCTGGCTGGCTCTGCTCGGCCTGCTCGGCCTGGCTCGTCGCCGACCGGTCTAGGCTCGGGTCCGACGCGTCACCAGGAAGACCAGCAGCGGCGCACCGAGCGTCGCCGTGACGACGCCCACTGGCAGGTCCTGGCCGGGCAGAACCCAGCGCGCCAGCGAATCGCACAAGACCAGGAACGACGCACCCACCAGCGCTGACATCGGCAGCAGCACGCGCCGTGTTGCACCGAGTCCGAGCCGGACCATGTGCGGGACAATCAGCCCGACAAAGGCGATGGGACCACACCAAGCCACACAGGCACCGACGCCAATGGCCCCGAAGGCGAGGCAGATCGTGCGGGTGCGGCGGACGTCCACTCCCTGCGCATGGGCACGTTGTTCGCCCCCGAGCATCGACTCGAGCGCTCGCACCTGCAGCAACAGCACAATCGAGCACACCGCGACCACCGGCCCGAGCATCATGACTCCGCGGTAGCCCACCTGGGTCAGGTGTCCGAGCGACCAGCGCACGGCCTCGAAGGTAGCCGCCATGTCGGCCTGGAACTGCAGGCCGGTGGTGACTGCCCCCGTCGCCAGCGTGATGGCAATGCCCGCCAGCAGGACGTCGTTGATGCTGGCGCGTCCCGACGAGGCGACCGCAGCAATGGCAAAGGTCACAGCCAGCGCACCCGCGAAGGCCGCGACAAAGACGATCGGCAGGCCCATCTGTTCGCCGGGCAGCAGGACCAGCACTGCCAGGGCGCCCAGGGCAGCACCAGCCGTGGTGCCGACGGTACTCGGTGTTGCCAGGGGATTGTCGAACAGGGCCTGGTATGCGGCGCCCGTCAGGCCGAGGCTCACGCCGACGATGGCGCCGACCAGCATGCGGGGCAGGCGCAGCTGCACGAGGATGAAGCGACTGCCCTCACCCTCGAGGGCGGCCCCGGCAAAGGGCGCCGCCACCAGCCAGAGCAGGCAGACGATCGTCACGGCGAGGATCCGTGCGTTCACCGCAGCTCCTCGCTGTGGGGAAGGAAATAGCAGCGCCCGCCCACCTCGACTTCCTGCAGCCGCATCTCGAACAGGCTCTCGAGAGCGGACTTCAGTTGCCGGTCGGACAGGCAGAGGCTGAACCGGAGCCGACCGTCACGAAGGCCTACCACTCGTACGTCCGAGGCCCGCTCGGGAGGCGACAGGTGGGTGAGCAGATTGATGTCGTGGGTAACGCAGACGACGCTGCGCCCGGCCTGCCACTGGCCGCTGATCAGGCGGTAGAAGCTCGCCTGGTGGGCGGGGTCGAGGTGGTTGGCCGGCTCATCGAGGAGAAAGGTCTGTGGGTCCTGGGCCACCAGCGTCGCCATCAGCACCCGTTGAAATTCTCCTCCGGATAGCGTGGTGACTGGCTGGCTCGCCAGCGACTCGGCCCCCACCGTGCGCAGCGCTGCGCTGGAAGCTTCGCTGGCGGACCTGCGGCCTTCGTTGAAGCGGAAGCGCGCCGCTCTCACAAAGTCCAGCACCGGCACCACCTCCTGGACGCCGGTGCGCTGCGGCAGCCACGCCATGGCTGCGGCGCGTTCTCTGCCGGGGATGTCGCGTACGTCTGCGCCGTGCCAGGTCACTCTGCCCGTCGAGGGTCGGAGCAGTCCCAGGGCCGCCTTGAACAGGGTTGTCTTGCCCGCCCCATTGGGACCGACCACGGCGACGCAGTCTCCCGGTGCGATCGAGAGCGAGATGTCCTCGAGAATGGAGCGCCGCCCGGCCGAGACCCCGAGGCCATCCATCTGCAAGCCGGCACTCACGGTTTGGTCTCACTTCCCACTGCGAGCTTCGCCTCGATTTTCTCGACCAGGTCCAGGATCCCGGGTCCGGTGTAGAAGTGTTGTCCACCGACCAGGAAATCGATTCGGTCATTCTTGACCGCCGAGAGCATGGTGAATCGGTCCCAGAACTGTCGATGCCTGGCGAGGGCTTCGTCGCTGGCACTGTTGTCCGCGATCATCACCAGGATTACGTCCGGGTCAACCTCCAGCAGACGTTCGATGGCGAGCGACGGGGTGCCGCTCGTGGCCGCGGCCACGGCGTTCCTGCCGCCGCCCGCCCGCAGGGCCGCACCGTGCAGTGACTCGTCCTTGATGTACCAGAGGTCCGGGCTGGCTTCGCTCGGCGCGCTGATGAGCAGCAGAACCCGGGGCGACTGCTCGGAGAGCTTCGGCTGGAGCCCGTCTTCGACCTGCCTGGCCAGCTGCTCGCCGGCCTCGGTTCGGCCCAGCGCGCTGCCGATGCGGCGGATGCCTCCGGCCACGTCGGACACTCCCAACCAGGGCAGCGACATCGTCGGCGCAATGCTCTGTAGGTCAGCGAGTACCGCCCCGCGGGTGCCGCTGGCGATAATCAGGTCCGGCCGGGCCCTGACAATTCCCTCGTAGTTCGGTGCCAGGCCCGTCCCGACAGTCGGTAATTGCGCCAGCTCCGGCCATTCGTCGGTATGGTCCGGGCGTGCCACCAGGGTGTCGGTGGCCGCCAGTCGGAGCACGACTTCGGTAATTCCCGGGTCGAGGCAGACGACTCGCTGGGCATCCTCGGTGACGGAGTCGCGTGGAGTGCCAGGCTCGGGCAGAGTTGCGTTCATCCACAGCCAGGCCGCAATGGCTACAGCAACGGCGATCAGCCCGGCAGTGCGTGCATTCATGGCCATCAGGGTGACGTGCGCCATGGTGGTGTCAAGTTCCCTTGCTTCGGCGATCCGGCTCGCCTCCGCTCTGGCGGCTGGGCTAAGATCCCAGCTGATGCTTCATTACAGAGCGATTGCTGTGGCGGCGCTGCCCGGCCCGGTCTGGGCAGGCAGAGACCCTGCAGAGTTGCGGTGATTCGACCTAGACTCCCAGCATGAAGCCCATGGCGAACAGAAAGCTGCTGCTGTCCTCGTGCTTTGTGGGCCTGTCCCTTGCTGTGCTGGTCGGCTGTGCTGGGGTGCCCAGCGAGGTCTGTGGCGACGATGCCGACAACGACGGCGACGGTCTTTTTGACTGCAATGACTCCGAGTGTTTCGGTGCACCGGCCTGCTCAGGCGATGACGACGACAGCACAGGCGATGACGACGACAGCACAGGCGATGACGACAGCGCCAGTGGCGATGACGACGACAGTAGCCCGCCTTTGCCCGGCGACGGCGACGGCGACGGCTTTGTCGGCTCGCAGGCGGGCGGCGAGGACTGCGACGATGGCAACGTCGCCGTGTACCCAGGGGCCCCCGAGCTTTGCGACGGGCTCGACAACGACTGCGATGGCGTCCTCGACGAGGCCGCCGGCGATGCGAGCGACTGGTACGGCGACGCCGACGGTGATGGCTTCGGTGGCAACCAGTTCGTCATTACAGCCTGCGCCGCGCCGCCCAACTACGTCGCCAACGGCGAGGACTGCAACGACCTCGATGCATCCTCGTACCCCGGCGCCGTGGAGTTGTGTGACGGTCAGGACAACGACTGCGATGGCCTGGACGACGCAGGCAGTCCGGGTCAGGACGACCAGGAGTCGGACGGTGATCTGGATGGTCAGTGGGAGTGCCAGGGCGACTGCGACGACGCCAGCGCCGCCCTCAACACGTTGGATGCCGACGGCGACGGCGTGAGCTCCTGTGCCGGCGACTGTGATGACGCCAACCCGGCCGCTGCTGCGACCGCAGACGACGCGGACTGCGACGGGATTGCGAGTGCCGTGGACTGCGATGACAGCAATGCGCAGATCGGCTCCTGCCTGGCCTGCGCCGGCGACTACCGTGTCGACGGCAACGACACACCGGGCGATCTCGCCGCCATCCAGTCCTGCGCAAGCATCTCCGGCGACCTGACCATCACCGGCCCGGGACTGACCAACCTCGACGCCTTCGCCAACCTGAGCTCGGTGGGCGGGCACCTGACCATCGGCAGCAGCAATGGCACGCCCCTGCTCAACTTTGACGGACTGGCCGGCCTCGTCTCGGTTGGTGGCAGTCTCGACATCTCCAACAACAATGCGCTGATCGACATGGATGGCCTGAGCAGCCTGGCTAGCGTCGGCGGCAACCTGGTGCTGCGCGACAACAACACCGTGACCCATCTCGATGGGCTTGCCAGCCTGACTACCGTGGGTGGCTCGGCGGTGATCGATTCCATGAACGACATGACCAACCTCGGTGGCCTGTCGAGCCTGGCGACGGTGGGCGGCAACCTGTCGGTGACCTCCAACGATGCGATCTCAGACCTCGATGGCCTGAGTGCTCTGCTCTCTGTAGGTGGCTTCCTGGACATCAGCTCCAACGACAACCTGCTGCACATCCTGGCGCTCGCCAATCTCGCCGGCGTAGGTGGCTACCTCGCGGTCGAGAACAACGACGACCTGCTGTCTGTCGATGGCCTGGAGAGCGTCGGTCCGGCGGTCGGCGGCCTGTACATCCGTGACAACCTGCTGCTGGAGAACCTGGACGGCCTGGTAGGGCTCCAGACGGTTACCGGCTACATGAGCATCAGCTACAACGACAACCTCGCAGACCTCGCCGGCCTGGTCGGGCTCAGCACGGTCTTCGAGAGTGTCTACATCCGTGAGAATGACTCACTGGGCAACCTCGACGGACTGTCGACCATGACCGATGTCGGCGATGTCCTATCCATCTGGAACAACAACGCGTTGACCAGCCTGGCCGGGATCTCGGGCATCGGCACCGTAGGCGCCAGCCTGTTCATCTGGGACAACGACAATCTCTGCCAGAGCGTCGTGAATGCCTTTGTTGCGGGCTGCTTTGTCGGCGGCAACGTGACGACGACTGGCAACGATACTGGTTGCTGACCCAGTCGTTCGCCTCGTCTAGAGCAACTCCTCGAGCAGGTCGCTGGTTCGGTCGGCGCCGTCCTGCATCTCGCTGACTGCACGGTCGACGGCGAAGGCCTCGGGGATCTCGGCGCCCAGGAAGCGGGCATCGACCCAGAACGACTCCAGGCGGCGACCGATTCCCCCGGTTGGGTACATGCAGTAGACCGAGTACTGCTGGTCGACCTCGATGATCTCGGTGCTCAGTTCGATGCCGTCGGGATTGAGGGCTCGCGAGAAGATGACCTCCATGCCATCGCTCAGCATCACCCAGCGAAATTCCCTGCGGTAGCTCTGAGTAGCGTCGCCGACAATCGGCGCGCTGACGACCTCGTCGACCGTGTACGAGTAGCTGCGGCAGTTGCGCTCGAGGAAGCAGTCGCGCTCGCCGTTTTCGTCGCTCGCCTGGTAGCTGACCACCGAGTCATAGATCTCGGCCTTGTCGGGGTGGGTGTTGATCCAGAGGACATCGTCGAGTCCGTGGCGGTAGTCCGCGGCGCCCAGGGCCCCGATGATTCCCTCGACGTCGGGGCTGTCGACACCGGCCAAATTGAGGTCCTCGCTGTCCAGCAGGTCGACGTAGTAGCCCTCGCGCAGCTCTTCGAGGTGTTGCTCAGCCAAAGGCAGAAGGTTGTCGCCGGTTGCTCGCAGGTAGGCCTCGTCGTCGTTGAAGTGGACAAATGCGAACACGACCAACTCTTCGATCGTCTCGGGAGCGTGTACTACGACGCAACCGGTTGTCAGCATGGCGCTTGCCAGCAGGCAGAGGCTCGCCGCAGAGGCTGGCGCAATCATCGCGGAAAGGAACTCACGCCACCGTCCAGCAGTTCGGCGAAGAGGCAGGGGGATGCTGACACCGCTGGTTCCTCCTCGAAGCGTGCTGTGCGAGACGGCTTCAGCGTCCAGAGTAACAGCCTTCGGGGAGCGGCTCGCTGCAGCAAGCAACGCGAGTATGCGGAATCCCGCGCTCGGTGCGGGATTGAGTTGACTTAGCGCCGTGTGCGAGGTTCACTTTCCACCATTCGCAGAATGGGGAGGCCACTCTGTTTGCTTCAAATCAAGGGGAACACCGTCTATGACTCATGACCCGTCCACCATTCGCAGCTTTGCACTCGTCGGGCACGGCGGTTCCGGCAAGACCCACACTGCCGACGCCATCGCCCGCCTCACCGGGCGCAACAACCGTCTGGGTTCGCCTGGGGACGGCACCTCGCTTTTTGACATCGAGCCCGAAGAGCAGAAGCGCGGCGGCTCGATCACCAGCCACATGCTCTCGTGCGAGCACAACGGCTACCAGTATCACCTCATTGACACCCCCGGAGACGGCAACTTTCTGCACGAAGCGCAGCTCTGCCTGCAGGGCGTCGATGCTGCCTTCCTGGTGGTCTCGGCAGTGGACGGGGTCGAGGCTTCTACCGAGCGAATGGCTACGGCTGCGGGCGAGTTGGGCCTTCCCTGTGCCGTCTACATCAACAAGATGGACCGGGAACGCGCTGACCACCAGGCTGTCCTGCGCGACGTGAAGGCTGCGCTGGGCCTCGAGCCGGTGATGCTGCAGCTGCCCATCGGCAGCGAGAGCGGCTTCCGTGGTGTCATCGACCTGGTGAACCGCAAGGCACTGCAGTACGACGGCGATGCGGGCAGCCCCAAGGAGAGCGACATTCCCGAGGACATGGCCGACGCCGTCAGCTCCGCATCGGAAGCGATGATGGAAGCCGTGGCGATGGCCGATGACGAGCTCGTCGAGAAGTACCTGGAGGAGGGCAGCCTCACCGAGGACGAGATTCGAGAGGGTCTGAACAAGGGCATCGAGAACGGCATCCTGTGCCCGGTCGTCTTGGGCTCGGCGGCGCTGAACATCGGCCCCGACCAGCTGCTGTGGGTAGCTCGGGCCTTCCCGTCTCCTGAGCACCGCAAGCTTCCCGCCGCCACCAATGGCAACGGCGATGTCGAGCTCGAAGCCGATCCCAAGGCGCCGATGGTTGCCGTCTGCTTCAAGACGGTCATCGACCCCTTTGCCGGCCAGATCTCGCTGTTCCGCGTACTTCGGGGCACGATCAAGTCCGAGTCCAGCTACGTCAACTCCCGGACCGGTCAGAACGAGCGCACCGGCTCATTGTTCACCCTGGCCGGCAAGCACCAGCATTCCATCAAGGAGGCCACCATCGGTGAGATCTTCGGCGTGGCCAAGCTCAAGAACACCCGCACTGGTGACACGCTGTCCGACAGCAAGCACGCCATCACCGTGGCAACCATGGATCCGCCGCCGCCGATGATCTCGTACACAGTTCGTCCGAAGAGTCGTGGCGACGAGGACAAGGTCAAGGGCTCGTTGGCACGCATCCTCGCCGAGGACTCCGGCCTGCGGCAGGGCATTGACGAGGTGACCAAGGAGATCGTGGTGTCTGGCATGGGTGCCAACCACGTGCGGCTGGCGTTGGAGCGCATGGCGCGCAAGTACGGTGTCCAGGTCGAGATGGGCACACCGACCATTCCGTATCGTGAGACCATCTCGGGAACAGCCGATGTCCGCTACCGGCACAAGAAGCAGAGTGGTGGCGCCGGCCAGTTCGGCGAGGTTGCCATCCGTATCGAGCCGAACCCGGGGGAGGGCTTTCAGTTCGAGAACAAGATCGTCGGTGGTGTCATCCCCGGTTCGCTCATCCCGTCTGTCGAAAAGGGTGTTCGCAGCGCCATGTCTGGCGGCATCCTGGCTGGCTTCCCGGTGGTCGACTTGAAGGTCATTCTCTACGACGGCAAGACCCACCCCGTCGACAGCAAGGACATCGCCTTTCAGATTGCCGGCCGGCAAGCCACCAAGCAGGCCGTGTTGAAGGCGAGGCCTATCCTGCTCGAGCCCATCTACGAGATGGAGGTCTCGGTGCCAGAGGACAGCGTCGGCGACATCATGGGTGACCTGAACTCTCGCCGCGGACGAATCCAGAACCTCGACAACAAGGGTCGCCGCTCGGTGGTCAAGGCGCTCGTGCCGCTGGCCGAAATTCTTGACTACGCGCCTGACCTCAACTCGATGACCGGCGGCAAGGGTGCATACGTGATGTCGCTGTCTTCCTATGACCCCGTCCCCGCGGGCATGCAGGGCAAGATCGTCGAGAAGAACAAGCGCCTCGAGGAAGACGACAGCTAGCAGCCGGTCAGTTGCAGGCTTCCCAGGCTTTGATCAGGGCCAGCTTTGTGACGTTCTCCCAGGTGAACGCCGAGGCGGTTTCGACGGCTGCCGTGGCCCGCTTCGCCAGGTCGTCGCGCTGCTGGTAGGCGCAGCGCATCTGCTCGCACAGTGAGTCCAGGTCAGGCTCGATGAAGGTGACCTCCAGGTCCTCTCCGGGGACGAGCACCTCGTCGGCACGCACGGTCAGGCGGGCTTCGTCCGGGCAGAAGTCGTCCATGGCGTTGCCTTCGGGGATGATCGGCGGCAGACCCGAGGCCATCGCTTCGAGGACCGGCATGCCGAAGCCCTCGGCCCGGGACGGCGCAACCAGCGCATCGCAGGATCGGTACAGGGCGGCCATCTGGTCCACTGCCAGCGGCGTGGTGATGGTGTGCAGCCCCTCGTGTGGCTGCAGCAGAGCCGGCCAGAGAAAGCCCGTGCTGGTGGGTGCCAGCTTCATGATGAACTGGGCACCGGGCATGTTGCCGGCCTCGCGGCGGAAGGCCTCAAACGCCAGGGCGATGCCCTTGCGTGAGATCGTCGTGCCCACGTACAGGAAGCGGAACTCGGCGGGTGGCAGTGCGTCCAGCGTCGGCCCGTTGGGGTGGAAGATGTCGAGGTCAACGCCATGGGGCGCAACGATGCAGCGGTGCTCGGGGAAGACTTTCTTGAGCTTGCGGAGCACGTAACGTGATGGCGCCCAGAGGATGTCGTCGCGTGTCCCGGGCACCTGCGGGAACATACCGAACTCGTGGAACAGGAAGCGCACACACGGTTGGTGCGAGGCCGGGATCAGGCCCGGGACCTGGATCTCAAGGCCGAGGGGGCCTTCGGGTCGTTCGGGGAGCGCTGCGACCTGGCGAACCCACTCGGGGCTGTCGCCCTGCAGCGGTTGGGGATTGCGCCACTCGCGGATCGGATCGAAGCCCAGACGGTCGGCGCAGCCCAGGTTCAGCAGGGCCCGCAGCGACGAGAAGGTGACGTTGCCCATGCTGTCGCCGGGCTCGCCGGCGCCGCGCCAGAGTAGTCCGCAGTCGGGCAGGTCCTGTTCGGCGGCGGCGAGGACCTCGCCCAGCAGGGTCGGTTGCCTTTCGGGGCGCGCCTCTCCGGGGCTGAGTTGCGGGAACCAGACTCCGTCCCGTGGACTCCAGGTGGTGGGATTCTCGCGCTCCGAGGCGAACACGGTGATGCCGCTCAACTGTCGCACTGCATACCTCTACTCAGGGAATGACCAGCAGGTCGGTGTGAGGTGATCGTCCCCAGGTCTCCTCGGCGAGGTGAGACTTGTAAAGGGAAGCGAGCATGGTTGCATCCAGTCTCCCGGCATCGCCCCGCAGGTCGTAGACCGAGCAGGATGCGAGCAACTGGATGATGTCTTCGCAGCTGGAACCCTGCCGCTCGATGCCATAGGGCCAGAACTCGATCACGAACGGTGTGTGGCTTTCGAACAGCGAACTTGCGCCGGCAAGGATATGGGCTTCGTGGCCTTGGGTGTCGATCCAGACCAGAGTGCCTTCGCTATCCAGCAGGTCGGCAGGGATGGTGTCATCGAAAGTCTGTAGTTGGCAGGCCGCCGTGTCCCACGCTCGCTCGCCGTGCAGGCCTTCGTGGGACGGCTGGCCCAGGCGGACTCGGTGGTCGCCGTGGTTCGACGGCGAGCGCTCGATGTGGCTGCTGCCGGTGTGCGAGGACAGGCCGCAGTTCACGGCGTGCACGCGCTCATCGAGTTGCGCGAGGACCAGGTTGCAGCGCAGCAACCGGAAGTTGTCGGCGGCGACTTCGACTGCAATGCCCTGCTGGAAGCCATGAGCGGCAAAGGCGTAAATGGTGTGGGTGCCAACGTTGGCGCCGATATCGACGAAGTTGCGCGGACTCCACGAAGAAGCGCCGAGTTTGCCCAGCATCTGCACGGCGCGGTCGATCTCTTCCTTGCCGAAGGGAACACCCTGGGCCAGCGCCCGTCGCAGCACCATGTCCCGGTTCGAGAGCACGAAGGGGCCGACCGTCGTGTTCGCGACCGAGTAGCAGGCGAGGTACTGCTCGATGACGGTGAGGCCGTCGCGCAGGTCGGGTTGGTCGGGCGTGATCTCCAGCGACCGGCGAATGAGTTGTCCGGCTCGGTACTGGTCGCCAAGTTCGAGGCACAACTGAGCTGCTTCGTTGTGAAAGGCCGCGTTATCGGGAGCAAGGTCTACCTTGCGCAGACGGTATTGCAGAGCTCGCTCCCATTCCTTTCCGCCAGTGTAGACCTCGGCCAGGCCTTCGATGGAGGGCAGGTGGTTCTCGTCTCCTTCCAGTGCGCGATGGAAGAGCTTCGCCGCGCTCTGCAGGTCCTGGTCCTCGTGCGCAAGCATCGCGAGCTTGCTCAAGGCGATGAGGTTGCTGGGCTCGTCTTCGAGAACCGAGAGGAAGGTTTTGCGGGCTTCCTCGGCGTCGCCCTCGGCGAACAGTCGCTCACCCTCTCGCACCCTGCTCTCGTTCATGGTGTGCAGCCCCCAGCTCAGGTGATCCGGTACAGCGCCTGGTAGTCGTGGGCGATCTTCTCGCCGACCACCTCCAGCAGTTCGCAGGCGTACAGACCCTTGCCCGGGCAGCGCGCGCCCGCCTCGAAACCGGGGTGCGTGGTCGTGCCGGGGATGCAGCGTAGGAAGGCGTCCTTGAGCAGGTGGGTGAGCTCTCTGATCGCCTCTTCGTCCTGCGACTCCATGGCGCCGACGGCTCGGTTGAACAATTCCAGGAGTCGGCCGATCTCCGGCGTGTAGTCCTGGGGAGCCAGGCGTCCCAGCGCCTCGTTCTTGATCGTCTCGCAGGTCCACAGCAGTTGGGTGACGGGGTCCTGCTGCGCCCAGTTGCCCTGGTTCCACACGGCGACCCAGGGCGGCAGCCAGTGTTCGGATCGGGGAGAGTCATCGACCAGCACCAACGAGCCGGGTTGCAGCGAGCGAAGCGCGGTGGCGAGCTCTTTGACGTGGTGCAGGGACGACGGCTCCGGCGCCACCCAGCACAGGTCCATGCTGTCCAGGTAGAGCAGGTCGATGCGTTCGACCGAGCGGCAGTGCTCCCACAGGCCCGCGACGCTGTCGCTGCAGACCAGGGTCGACTTCTCTGACACCAGGCCCCTGGCCACCGCCTGCACCTCCGGATCGATATCAAAGGAGTGGCAGGTGCCGTCGTAGTAGTTGATCAGCTGGTCCCAGATGAGTGTCGATGCGCCGTTGGTCCAGAACTGTGCGTCGACGGGCTGGCGCAGTGTTCCCGTCTCGACGATGACATAGTGCTCGCGAGCTTCGGCTTCGAGCAGGGTCAGAGCCTGGCGAAAGGTCTCCGCTCGGCCACCCCAGGAGCCCAACTGAAGTTGTGGTGCGAACTGAGTTTCGTAGATCTCGGAGACGAAAGACATCGGCGTTCCTAGCTCAGCAGCAGCGCGTCTCACAGCGCGGGCCCGGCATGTTACCTGCTGCAGAGATGGTGCAGTGGTGCCGCCACGAAACTAGCCGGAGTCCTCGCCCAGGCGCAGGTCCACCAGCGTCGCGCCCCAGTTGCCACCGCCGTGACCGGCAGGTCGATGCCCTATCACCAGGGGGTGCTTGTCGAGGGTGGAGGTCACCCTTGCCTTCAGCTGCCCGGTGCCCTTGCCGTGGATGATGCGGACCGTGCCGATGCCGCGTTCTGCGCACTCGTCGAGGTAGTGGTTCACCAGGCTCTTGCACTCGCGCGGGTGGAAGTTGTGCAGGTCCAACTCCCCGTTGATGGGCACCTCGATGGGTGCCAACTCATCGCTGCCGTGTTCCTGCCCGCTCACGGTTCGGCCCTGCTGCGCACTGCGGAGTAGATCGCGGGTACCCCCCCCTCGAGCACCGAGTTGGCCGCGGCACGCTCGCTGAAGCTATCGCAGGCTGCCATCGCCACCCTGCCGGCGACAACTACCTCGTAGCGGGTTCCCGAAGGAGTCCAGCCTGAGCGCAGCACGGTGGTGCCGTTGGCCGTCTCGAATCGCTCGAGGGTGTGGGCAGCTTCGGCCATTCTCGCGACCTGTCAGCGCCGTCGGCGCGCACGAGGAACGAGCCCGAGCAGTCCGAGAAGCAGCCAGGATGTCGGGGTCGCCGAGCCCAGCACCGACGCCTCGCATGCGCAACCGCCCGACAGCAGCTCGACGCCATCGAGCGTCTCGATCTCGGGCTCGCCGCTGGGCACAGTGAGCGGCCAGGTCGCGGCCCAATCCGAGGCCGCGCCGTGCTCGTCGACCGCCCGAGCGGACCAGTACAGCTCGCCGATGGGCAGTCCTTCGGCCATCCAGACGGTCTGCTCTGCGCCGTCTTCGCTGCCCACGCCCTCGAGCACATGGCTGTGCTCCGACACAATGTCTGTGAGCTCGGCATCGCTGCTGACGATGAAGTCATAAAACACCGTGTCGCCCTCGGGATCGGTGACGTTGCCCACAACCAGCAGGGGGCAGGGTGAGGGGTAGGCGTCTTCGGCCGGTGCCAGCAACTCGGGTACCGGCGGCGCGGCATTGTCACCGCGGACGAACAAGCTGATGACGTCCCAGGGCGAGGCCAGACCCTGGGGGTCTTCGGCGCGCACCCGCGCGTACCAGGTGGTGTCCTCGCTCAACTCGATGCCCTCGCTCGCCAGGTCCCACTCGACCGAACCGGTGCCGCTCGCAGCAGCGACGCCCTCGACGAGCAGCTCGCTGGTGAAGTTGGCGCTGGTGTCGAGGGCGAAGTGGTAGCTGAGCTCGCGGCCTTCGGGATCGATGCCTTCGCTGGCAACCAGTCGCGGCGAAAGGGTCTCCAACTCGCTGCCGTCGAGTGGCGCCAGGAAGACCACACCGGTGGGCGCTTCGTTGGCGTTGGAGTAGCGGAACTCCTCGGGCTCGCTCCAGGCTCCCTGCAGACCGTGCTCGTCGACGGCGACCACGCTCCACAGGTAGGACTGGTCTTCTTCGAGGCTGACGTTGATGGTCCAGGAACAGGTGACGCCGCCGTAGGAACCGTCCGAGGAACACGGCGACGAACCGTAGGCCTCATCGTGTCCACCGAGTCCCTCGAGCTCGACGTCCAGCTCGCCAGAATCGACCCGATGGACCTGCACCGAGTAGGTGACGAAGTCGCCGTCGGGGTCGCCGGCAGCGGACCACTCGAGCAGTGGAGTGGATGCCGAGAGCACCGCGCCGTCGAGGGGCGCCTGGGCCACCGGGGTCTCGGGGGCCTCGTTGAGTTCATTGACGAAGAACGACTCGAGCCCCGAGTAGGGTCCTTCGGCGAGTCCGTCACTCGCCCGCGCCCGCCAGTACACGGTGCTGTTCTCGGCGAGGGCGACGTCGACCTTCCAGGAGGTCTGCCCCGAGTTGTCTTCGAGGACATCCAGCGAGTCGGTCAGCAGCACGGTCATGGCCGCGTCTTCCCAGACCTCGAAGTCATAGGCGAGTTCGTCTCCCTGCGGGTCGAAGGAGTTGGCCAGGACCAGGAAGGGCACCGACGAGTCCACTTCTTCGTCGCCGATAGGGCTGACCAGGATGGGAGCCTCGGGCCCGTCGAAACTGTTGGGGTCGGTGCCCGCCGCGAACTCGTCGACATTGCTGACGCCGTCGCCATCTGCATCGCTGTCGGCATCATTGGGGTCGTTGGGGTCAAGACCGTTGTCGGTTTCCCAGGAGTCGGCGATGCCGTCGCCGTCCGCGTCGCTGTAGCCGATGGTGATGCTCCAGCTCTGGACGTCGGTACCGCCGTCCTGGTCGTCGACTGTCAGGGTGACCGCCACCGAGCCCAGCAGGCTGTCCGCATAGCTGGGCGTCCAGGTGAGCAAGCCAGTGCCCGGGTCGATGGTCATCGTGGCGGGAGCCGAGGGCGCCAGCGTCCACAGGAATACCTCGTCGCCGGGGTCGAGGACGCTGGGCTGGTAGCTGTAGACCACTCCCTGCTGTCCGTACATGGGCGGGGTCGAGCTGATCTGTGGGGCGATGTTGCCGACGACCACTACCAGGGTCTCGGTGCTGACGCCGCCGTCCTGGTCGTCGGCGGTGAAGGTCAATGTGAAGGTGCCGTCATCAGCGTAGGCGTGAGAGGTGCTGGAGCCGCTTTCTGGAGGCGTGCCGTCGCCGAAGTCCCAGTTATAGACCAGCACGTCGTTGATGCCGGGGTCGGTGACCACTCCCGCCCAGGACAACAGGTCGCCTTCGTCGCCCGAGCTGTCACCGTTGATGCTCGAGATCGTCGGCGAGACGTTGAAGATGGTGGTCAGTGTGCTGGTGGAATCGACCCCGCCGTCGCCGTCGCTGACGGTGATTGTGATCGAGTAGCTGCCTTCATCGGCGTAGGTATGGGTCAGCGAGGCACCGGTGACCACCGGCGAGCCGTCACCGAAGTCCCAGCTGTAGACCAGGGTGTCGTTGCCTGGGTCCTGGGCCAGGACCGACATGCTCAGGGCCTCGCCCTCGTTGCCTGTAGGCACGCTGTGGCTGACCATGGCCGGCGCGACGTTGTCGATGCTCACCGAGATCGAGCTGCTGTGGCTACCTGCCGGCAGGGCATCGTCCGTGACCGTGAGGGTCAGGGTGTAGCTGCCCTCGTCTCCGTAGCTGTAGGACATGTTGGGGGTGCTGGTGGAGATCGGAGTTGAGCCGTCTCCGAAGTCCCAGGTGTAGGTCAGCACGTCAGACAGGCCGGGATCGCTCACCACTGCCGACCAGTTGAGCGTGGTCCCTTCATCGCCGGTGAGGTCGCCGGTCAGCGAACTGATCGCTGGGTTGAGGTTGGCGATGGTCGACACGGTGCTGGCGCTCACGCTGCCACCGTCGCCGTCGCTTGCGGTCACGGTGACCGTGAACAGGCCGTCGTTGACGTAGCCGTGAGTCACGCTGGCGCCGGTCGTGGAAGCGGTGCCGTCGCCGAAGTCCCAGGTGTATGTGATGACGTCGTTGCCCGAGTCCACGGCACTGGCGCTCATCGTCAGCAGCTCGCCTTCGTCGCCGGACGGAACGCTCAAACTCAGACCCGTGGGGGGCACGTTGTCGACCGTCACCGTGATGTTTGCCGAGTCCGTGGCGGGGGGAGAGGCGTCGTCGCTGACCGTCACGGTGACCGTGTAGCTGCCCTCGTCGCCGTAGCTGTGGGAAGCGCTGCCCGTGGCCGTCGTGCTGGTTCCGCCGTCTCCGAAGTCCCAGTGGTACGACAGCACGTCGCCCGCGCCGGGATCTCCGGCGGTTGCGGTCCAGCTCATGAGGCCGCCTTCCAGGCCGGTAGTGTCCCCGTTGAGGACAGATACAACTGGCGCAGCGTTGGCGACGCTGACCGCGGTGGTGGCGCTGGCCTGGGAGCCGTCGTCGTCGGTCACCCGCAGTCGTGCGGTGTAGGTGCCTTCGTTGGGATAGATGCAGCCGTTGAAGCTCGAGCCGCTGCCGTCATAGCTGCCGTCATCGGTGCAATCCCACTCGTAGCTGGCGATTGTGCCGTCGGAATCGCTCGAGCCGCCGTCTGTCAGGGTGGCAGGGCTGCCCTCGATGGCCGAGAAGGGGCCGCCGGCGACCGCGGTGGGCGGCAGGTTGGAGTAAAAGCGAATCGCCCGCGAGGAGGCGATGCTCTGGCTGTTGTAGGAGAACTGGAGCTGGGGCGCGCTGGAACCACTGTCCAGGCCGATGGTGCCGGCACCCCCGTTGCTCACGGTCTCCCCCGTGTTCCAGTCACTGACTCCGCTGGCGGTGGCGTCCTGGTAGTGGAACTGCACCTCGTTGCTGCCCTCGAACAACTGCACCTGGAAGGTGACTGGATCCGAACTGCAGTTGTTGTACTGCCTCATGTTCTCCCAGGTGATGACGAAGATGCGGTTGGGGGAGCTGCCTGAGGTCCCGGTCTTGATGATGCTGTTGCCCTGGCAGGAGGGATTCCAGTCGTCCCACCACGGGTGGACCCCTCGCTTGGGGGCGCTCCCCGAGGACAACTCGTGGTTGCGCCAGGTCGTAAAGCTGCCATCGAAGGTGGCGTTGCCGTTGGAGTTGACTTCGATGGAGCTGTAGCCGGTGCCATAGAAGCTGAAGCTGAACGGAATCGACACGCTGCTGGAGCAGTCATCGCAGCCGCTGGCACTGAGCTGATTGCTGGTGGGCAGGAAGTTGTAGGCGGGCCCCCCGGATTCCTGGCTGTCGATGAAGCGGTAGCCGAAGCCGTCGGGTCCGCCGCTGGCGGCGAGGGCGGCCGGAGTCGTCGCAACCAGCGCGAGGCAGGCGGTCAGGCAGGAAATAGCGAGGCGGAACATGGCAACTCCAGGAGGAGGGTAGCCAGGTCAGGGTACAACGCTGGACTGGAGGCGCCACATAGAACGTTCCAGCCGAGGCTGGTTGGCGACGAGTAGGTACAAGGGGAACTGAGCGAGAGCCAGGACGTCGCTGCGGGGGGCGGGTACTCCTCGGCGCTCTGAAGCAGCGCCGCCCGGTCAGCGTTCGAAGGGGTAGAAGCTGCCGTGGATGCGGCCGCTGATCGCGGCTCCGTCGGTGGTCGATGCGCGGTCCAGCTCGAGGGCGCCCGAGCCCAGGCGAGCTACGACGTGCAGCTCATCGTAGGGGGGAGGCACCAGGACCCGGAAGCCCGAGGTGACGAACTCGTCAAAGGGCAGAGTGGCCCCCGCGGTGAGCAGGTCGGGCCAGGTGTAGATAAAGAGGATGTCTCCCGTGCCATCAGGCAGGATATTGCCGATTCGAAGTGCTGCGGCACCGGCGGCCTCTCCTTCGGTCTCGATGCCGGCAGTGGCCCCATCTCCGACGAAACTCAGCGCCTCTCCCTCGAAGATGTAGTTGAGCACATCGACGTCGCCGGTCGAGGTCACATCGTCATCGAGTGTGTCCCAGGCGGCTTCGAACTCCAGGTCCACGAGTCCTAGTTCTTCCCAGCAGATGTCGGGGGAGTCCAGGGGCCACGACCAATCAGGTGGGTCGGGACTCAATTCATCGAGGACCTGGTCGCGCCGGTAGGCTACGAAGTCGCGCAGGCGGGAGGTGTCGGCCTGGGCGGCGAGTCTTGTGTCGGGAAGTGCGTGTCGCTGCACGATGTCGGCCATGCGGTCGATCTCGTCGAGCAGTTGCCATTCGTTCCAGGCCGTGTCGAGCAACTCCTGCAGGCGCTCTATGTAGGCGTCTTGGCTGTCGCGATCGCGGTAGAGCCGGTGGGCGACAGCGCCACGGGCCATTACAGCCTGCGGGAAGTTGCCCTCGGCGAAGCGATGCTCGATGGGGGCGAAGGCGGAGTCGGGTCCCCAGGGCATGAAGACGAAGCGACCATTGCTCTCGCGGTAGATGTAGAAGTTGTTTCGGTTGCCGCTGTAGCCGTCCCAGAGGCCGGTGATCACCTCGAGTGCCCAGAACGTCAGGAAGCGGTCAGTGTCGATGATGTCGTCGAGGGCATCCAGTCCCTCCGCTCCTTCCAGTTCCAGGGCGCTGACGACGTCGTCGATGTCCGACCAGTCATTTTGGTCCTCGTTGGTCTTCTTTTCGAAGGTGCCCTGCCAACCGGGCCGGAAGTCGCTCAGAGTTCCCTCGTAGAGATTCCCCTCCGGGTCTTCGAAGCTGCGCTCGAGGAAGGCCTTCTTGATGCTCTCCACGTGCACATAGAGGCCGAGGTTGTCGCCGTTGACGGAGACCGTCGCAAAGTTGCAGCGGGGGCTGGGCATGCCGGCGTCGGCGAACACCTTGTAGGTCATGCAGGTGTTAAGGCGCGAGGGGTCCTGCTGGACGTTGTTCAGGGTCAGGCGCTTCATCTCCCCACCGAGCAACTGGCCGTCGACGAACTTGTCGAAGCGGACCTTCAGGGACGGCTTTTTGGTGCTGAGCGACCCCAGGAAGCCCTTCTTGCGTACGCCGACCTCGGTTAGCGTGTCGCCGTCAACGGTGACCTCGGCCGGAAAGAAGCTGAAGATGTCGTCAGGGGGAGAGCCCAGGCAGTCGCCGCCGAGGATGTCGGAGATGGTCCGCGTCTCGTTGCGCAGGCTGTCCCAGTCGTCGGGGTCGATGCCGATGGCGACGTCGAGGACCCTATCGGGTGCGAAGTAGCCGCCCACGATCCCCTCTGGCTCGGGCTCCAGCGTTCCATACGGCGTGCACGCCGCCATGCACAGGGCGAGCAGGAACAGTCCGCCCAGGCTCGCACCGCCTGGGCTCCCGCCCGTCGGGGTCATGGCCTGCTTTCGGTCGTTCACATCGTGATCGTAGCCTGGCCGCAAGCCGTCCACTCGATGGTTACGTGGTTGCTGTCCGGCGGGCTGATGCCTTCCTGGCGGCTGGATGTCCAGTCGAGGGAGCCGGATACGGGGCCGTCGTCGCAGGACTCTGCGGCGGTGAGGCTCTCGATCGTGCCGTTGAGTTGAAAGGTGCGGCCACCCAGCGGCGGCGAGCCGCCCAGAGACACTCCGTAGGCGTAGTTCACGGCGAAGCTGCCGTCGAGAGTGGTCTCGGTCCACTCGAGGTCCATGCCCCAGTGGAACTTCCAGTCCAGCGAGATGTCGGAACTCTCAAGCGAGAAGTCATAGGTCAGGTCAGCATCGGCGGCCTCGTCGAACCAATGGTAGGAGCCATCCAGTCGGAACGAAGCCGAGGCGTCGTCGCTGCTCACGCCGTACTCACAGTCGTTGTAGGCGACACCATTTTCGGTTGTCGAAACGCACTCTGGCCAGGACTCCCGGGCTTCGCTGAGGAAACGTCCGGACTCGGCCCAGGCCTGGAGGTCTCGCTGGCGCTCGCCGGAGTGCAGGCCCAGGATTGTGTTGCCCAGCGGGCCGCTGTCCTGCTGCTGTGACTCGCTCAGGGCCATCAACAGGATGTAGTTGCCTGCCAGATCACCGACAGAGCCTTCGCCCTGGTCGCCATCAGCTGTCTGCGCGCCCCACAGGGAGTCGGCAAGGGTCTGCAGAGAAGCGAGCTCGTCACTGTCGGCGTCGTGGGGGGGGGGGGGGGCCCCCCCCCGCCCGCGCGCGGGGGCGGGGGCGGGGGGGGGCCCCCGCCCCGGGCCTGACGGCCGGCCGAGGCGAACAGCTCCGCGTCCACGCCGCGCC
>CAZBDA010000028.1:0-26412 GCA_964490445.1 uncultured Rickettsiales bacterium
TATCCGGGCGAGCCCGGATGACTGAAGAGTATGCCGCCCAGGGCGGCTCAACTCTTACAGGTGCTCGACGCCAACCTTGCTGACGTTGGCCTTCTTCACCCGTGCGGGCAGCCAACTCGGGCGATTGGCCGGAGCGTTGACGGTGTCAACACGACCCTTGAACACGTGAACACGCTTGGTGCCACGCTCGCGCAGGCGAATGTTCGTGAATCCACGGCTGGCGGCCTTGAGGGCGGCGCCACGCGGTTGGGCGTTGCTGAACACGTGGTTCGTGTCGTTGTTGTTTCCGTCGATCAAAACGAAGTTTTTCTTCGGTCGAGAAGCCATGAGTTCCTCCTTCAATGGTGCTTCAGTAATGCGAATACGTCGCGAAACGTTGGCCCAGTGTCTAGCAGTGTTTTTGCGAGGGAGAAAGAGGTGTATGAGATTTCTTTGGCTGCTGGATGAAGGCTGTTCGGCACACCTCTCTGCAGTGCTTTTCGAAGTGGCTGATATCGCTGGGAAAAGAAACGATTCGACGAAGCGGTTTCGGGCGGGTTTCTGCCCGAAAAAAGATGCAAAACATTTGTGAATGGGATCAGGCAAGGGTTCGATCCGGGCGCAAAGAGGGCCTTCTGGAACCGGTTCATTCGGCTGATCAGGGCTTTTCCGACTCCTGCCCGAGCGTTTTCAGCAGTTCCTTCGCCTCGCCGTCGTAGGGGAAATTCTGGATCGAGCGGCGAAGCAACTCCCGGGCTTCGTCGACCCTCCCTTCCTGTAGGTAGATACGCGCGAGGCCGTTGAACTTCTTGTATTCGATGTCCGGATTGATCTCGATGGCCTTTTGCAGGTGTTGCTTGGCCTCTTTGATGCGTCCCTGCTGGAGGTAGAGCAGGCCAAGCCCCTCGTAAGGACAGGTGTAGCCCTCTCCGCCGCGAGCCAGCGCACGGCGGAAGTCGGATTCGGCAGCTTCTGCATCTCCGCGCAGGGCCCGAACGGTGCCCAGCTCCGCCAGGGCATAGGGGTTGTCTGAGTCCAGGGCCAGTACTCGCTGGAAACTGCTCTCGGCTTCATCGAGTCTGTGCAGTGCGATCAGCGAGTTGCCGGTGCCGAGCAAGGCGAGCAGGTCTTCAGGCTGTAGGGAAAGGATGCGGTCGAAGTAGTCGAGCGCCTCGTCGTGGCGATTCTGGTTGGCACAGACCCAACCCATCCCCAGGTTCGCCAACTCCTGGACCAGTTGCTGGTAGCCGGCCAGCTCAGCGTCGGCAGAGCCGTGCTCGAGCCAATGCTGAAGCGCCGGTTCCAGCTTGCGCCTTGCTGCCGAGTAGCGCTTACCGACGATGTCGAGATGGCCGCGACCCACGTCCGGACCGGGTTCGTTGCTCCCCTCGGCCCGGGCCGCCGCAAACAGCTTCTCAGCTTCCTCATAGCGCTTCTCGAACAGCAGGAAGTAGCCCTTGAGGACCTTGTACGCCGGTTCTGGCTCCTGCTTCAGCGCGATCCCGATGTAGTGCAGGGCGCCTTCGAGGTCCTCGCTGTCGTAACTGGACAGGGCGCTTCGGTAGGCCTGCCCGGCGTCCAGGTTGTGGGAGGCGCCGTCGCTGGGTAGATCCTGGCTCGCACCGAGTCGGCGGTATAGCTGACCCAGACCCTGGTAGGCACAGGCTCGGTGAGGGCTGGCAGTGCCGCCTGCGCCTGTTCGCCAGAGTCGCTCCGACTCGATGAATTCGCCCCGCGCCATGTGCACCCGGGCAAGCACGAACCTGGCCTCCTGCGCGGCATATTCGTGTCCTGTCGTGGTGGCGATCTCGATGCTTTTGCGCGCAGTGGATTCGGCGAGTTCCAGCCGTTCCTGTTCTACGTAGAGGTGGGCGAGGCGATTGCGTGCGCTCAGGTCGTCGGGCTGCAGAGTGACGATCTTCTCGCGCAACTCTACGGCCTGCGCCAGAGAGCTGTTTTGCCGCAACGTTGCCAGCCGATGCAGCGCCGGGATACTGCTCGGATTGATCTTCAGCGCAGTCTCCAGCGCCTCTGCTGCAGGGCCTGCGTTGCGGCCGACCTCGTCGGGGCCCTGCTCGCTGTCTCCGGGGGAGTAGAGCAGGCCCAGCGCAATGGCCGCACGCTCGTCGTCGGGATACTCGCTGAGGACATCCTTCAGCGCCCTCTCTGCTGCGGCAAAGGCGCTGCTCGAGCCCTGCTGTTGGCTCCCGGCGACCTTTGCCAGGGCTGCGTGCAGTGCACTGTCGACAGCGCTGCCCGCGCCGAGGACAGCCCGAAGGTACTGCACCGGGTCGGTGGGTAGCTGCGGGTCCGTCGGCTCGGCCTTGATGGACTCTTCGGGCGAGGGAGCGCTGGCAGGTATGTCGTCTTGCGGTTCGACCACTTCATCACTCGCCGTGCTGATCGGCTCGCCGTGGTCTGCCCCGCGGCGGTCACTGCAGCCGCTTGCCACCAGGATCGCGAGCAAAGTTGCCAGCGTGCCGTGGCTACTCGGCATCTGTCAGTCCAGGGTCTCGGCGAAGATTTCCTGGTGCCTGGCGAAGTAGCGAACGAAGATTCCCAGGCTGGCCGCCGCAACGACTCCCGCCATCCAGGGCACGTATCGGGCCTCCATCGGGCCCGGCAGCCAGAACGCGACCGCGAAGAAAACAATTCCGATCGTCCCGGAGATCAGGAAGGGCCAGGACTCGGCCTTTTTGTGCTCGGCGACCGCGACGTTGTCGACACCACCGGTAGCAAGCTCGGCAGACAGTGCGACGAGGATTGGCAGGACCGCTGCCTTGTAGGAGCCGGTCAGGCTGGGGACCAGGACGCCGTGGCCGATGGCCCAGATCAGCCGGCTGAAATCGGCTAGCCCGAGGGCCTTTTCGCGAAACGGGGCCAGGGCGCCGATCAGGTAGTCCAGGCCGCTCACCCAGGTGATCGTCACGATCACGGAAAACTGGATGAGCACAGATGTGTCGACGTCGATTCGGCTCAGCGCGGTCCAGACCAGAAAACCACAGGCGACTGGTAGGGCGAAGTAGGGGGGTAGGCGGTCGGAACGCTTGATCTTGTAGTACAGCCAGATCCCGACAAATGGGCTGGTCAGCAGCAGCCCGAGAAACGCCAGCAGGTCTGGGTATTGCTGCAGCGTGGTGCTCAGGAACACCGTGCCTACCCCGCCCATCTGCGTGATGGTCTTCATCTTGGCGAGCTTGCTGGTGCGGATCTGACCGTGGCGCAGCGAGACGCTGCTGCGCAAGGCTGTGACCAGTAGCTCTCGGGAGAACAGTGCGCCAGCGACCCAGGCGGGACATTTCACGCCAGCGCCACCGGCAACCAGGGGCAGGATGATCGCGGCCATGAAGATCTTGTCGGCGACGGGGTCAATGAGGCCGCCGATGTGGGTTGGTCCGTCGCGGCGTGCCATGACACCGTCGACGAAGTCGGTAAAGCCCAGGAACACGTAGAGCACCAGGCAGACCCAGAGGATGTTGCCGGTGCCGTACACGAGCATCGCGCAGGGCAGCGGCAGCAACACGATCCGAGCCATCGTGACAGTGTTGGCAGTGAGCTTCACCTGCGACTCTCTTCCCGTGGGCGACCTGTGCGCACCATGCCACATCTGTAGCGGCCTGCAACGTTGCTCAACGGCGTAGCGGGTTGTCCGGATTCAGTGGCGGCAGGCCGAAGCGTTCGGCGAGCTCTGTCACGGTGGGCGGCGTCATGGGGCTGGCCTCGGTTGTCGGGCCCAGGCCATGCTCAGCCAGAGTGGCGAGTACCGCTTCGGCCATTCCGCCGTAGCCCCTCCAGTTCATGTGGCAGAAGTCTACGAACAACTCTTTCCCTGGCAGACCGCCGGGGCTCAGGCGTACAGCGGCGGCCTCGAGGTCCACCAGGTGGATGTGCTCGTTGGCAGCCGCTACCTCGCGGGCTACCTGGTTCAGGGAGGGTCTGCACTGAGTCATGGGGTGCAACTCCACCGCCAGCTTCAGTGCCCGCTGCGCTTCTTCGTAGCGTTCCAGGTGGAACAGGGCGATGCCCATCCAGCGCGCCGCCTCCGCCAGCTCGTCGCAACCTTCGAGGTGCGCAATGGCCTGCTCGTAGCTGCCAGCGTTGATCAGTTCAACTCCCTGCTCGATGCATGGCTTGTAGGGCGGGTGCTCATCGGTATAGCGGTAGTTCACGGGCATCGTCGCGAGCAGAACAGTGACTTCTGCATTGCGGCTGGTGAGGGCGATGTCCTCGAGGTTGCCCCGGAAGGTCTTCTCGATGCTGTCCGCATCGAGTAGCTGACGGGGGTGGACAGGGCGCTCGTTGCGCGGGGTCTCGGTGCTCAGTACGCGTGACAGCAGCCGGTAGCCGCCCAGGCGATGGAGGCGTTGCTCCAACTCGCTCGGCGGTGGTGGGCCTTCGTTATTGCAGGTGGCTACGAACAGCACATCTGGCTCCATCGCGACGGCCTCCCGTGTGACACGGGCGACTCGGTGGGCGGTCTGCCCTCCGGCGGCGAGGTTGATGACTTCGAGCTTCGTTTCTGGAAATCGGGCCTGTAGACCGGCGCGAATGAAGGAGCCCATGCCGCCGTCCTTCTCGTAGCCGTCCTGCTGGTGGGTATAGGGCGTGCCCATCGCAAAGGAAGCGCCCAGGATCAGCATTCTCCAGCGGTCGCCTTTGTCGGCAACCATGGCGGTGGGGATCAGGAACTTCTCGGCGTAGTCCGTCGTCACGTAGTAGCGACGGTCATCTGCGGGGATCTCCAGGCCCGGTACGTAAGGCTGTGCCGATTCGAGTTGATGTTCCTCGGGGATCCCGCGGGTCCCGTACCAACGGACCAGGCTCTCGGTGCTGGTCAGCTCCTCGAACAGGTCCTCGTCGACGAAGTGGACCACGTCGTCGGGGCGGGTGGTCTCGACGACACCGTGCCCTTCGAGCCACTCGACCGCGAAGTTCAGCGCCCACAGCGCAGCGACGGCGACGCTGACCGCGTAGACGATGTAGCGGAAGGGAGGGTACTCGCGTGGAGCCCTGTGCTCAGGGCGAGGGGGCTGGCCCACAGATATCGCCCTCGTCGATCTCGCCGTCACAGTTGTTGTCCTGCTGGTCGCAGATCTCGGGCAGGCCGGGGCTGTTGGCAGGATCCGTGTCGTCGCAGTCCCCATCGCAGGCCGCCACGCCGTCGCTGTCGTTGTCGGCAACACCGACCGACCCATCGCAGTTGTAGTCGTTGTTGTCGCTGCAATCGGTCTCGGTCGCGCCCGGGTTGAAGGCGGGGTCGTCGTCGTCGCAGTCGTTGCAACTCAGGAAGGTGTCGCCGTCGCTATCGGTTTCGCCGAAGTCGTCGCTGTCGGCGTAGCCGTTGCAGTCGTCGTCGATGCCGTTGCACAGTTCGACGGCGCCCGGGAAGATCGCCAGGTTGCTGTCGTCACAGTCGTTGATCCACTGGTAGCCGTCGCCGTCGTTGTCGACCTCCGTGCAGTCTGGAATGGAGTTGCTGTTCAGGTCGTCGAAGCCCTCGACAAGGTCTCCGTCACAGTCGTCATCGATGGGATCACAGACTTCGGTTGCGCCGGGGAACACCGCGGGGTTGGTGTCGTCGCAGTCGTTCTCGCAGCCGAGCACTCCGTCGCTGTCCAGGTCGAGTTCGTCGCCAAACACCAGGCCGTCACAGTTTGAGTCGGCGCCGTCACAGATCTCCTTGGCTCCGGGGTGGATTGTGTCTGCGGAGTCGTCGCAGTCGTCACACTGGTCGTAGCCGTCGGCGTCCTCGTCGGGGATGCCGTCGTCGACGAGGCCGTTGCAGTCGTCATCGCGGTCGTTGCAGGACTCGGTGGCGTCGGGGTTGACCCAGGGGTTGCCGTCATCGCAGTCCTCGGGCGCTTCCCAGCCGTCGCCGTCGAGGTCGTTGCTGGCGGTGTCGTCGTCGTCGCCGGCGCTGTCGTCGTCGTCGCCCAGGCAGGCGGGGTCGCCAGCGCAGTCGCTGTCCTCGCAGTCGTAGGCGCCATCACTGTCGTTGTCCGCGCCGTCAGAGCAACCGCCGTCTTCGGCGGTCTCGGTGCTGGGGTCGCAACTGAGACTCAGCAGCAGCATTGAGGACAAAAGGGCTGTTAGCAGCGGGTGACGTACGGACATCTTGAACTCCCGGTCAATGAGGTCGCTGGAAGGTTATCAGAGCGGCAGCCGCCACGAAGCAAGAGAACTCACTGGGCGTTGGCGAACAACTCTTCGAGCAGCTTCTCGATTCGGCGGTCACCTCGCTGGTAGCCGCGGAAGTAGCCCGCGATCTTGAGTTCTGCATCGAGGACAAAGTAGGCCGGGATCGAGTTGATGCCGAGGCTCGTCAGCGTCTCTGCGCCGGCCCACCCGCGCAGGAAACCGACCTCGCCCTCACCCTTGAAGAACTCGTCGGGCCGCTCCTTTTCCTTGTCGACGGACAGGGCAATGGTGGTGACGCCGCGGTCCCGGTAGGCGCGCGCGAGCTTGTCGAGGCTCGGCAGGCCTTTCACGCAGGGACCGCACCAGGTCGCCCACAGGTCGACAACGACGATGCCACCGAGTTGGGACAGCTTGTACTGCTTCTCCCCGAGCCAGTACTCGAGGTCTGGAAAGGAGGCGCCGGTTGCGAACCTGGGATCGAGCGTCTCCTTGTTGCTGTCCTCTTTGCTCTTGTCCTTCTCGCGTTCTCGCAGCGCGTACAGATCCTCGAGGTAGCCCTCGGCTCCCCGTGGGTGCCAGCGGGAGGTCCTTGCGAACAGCTGGTCGAAGGCTTGCCGCGCCTGCTTCTGCAACTCCTCGTCCTCGGTATCTTCGGGGCGGATCCCTTCGGCGAGATGGCCGAGGGCTGCTTCCGACTCCCCCAGGGCAAAATAGATGAGGCCCATGTGAAGGTGTAGCGTAGGCTCCTGCTGCGCCAGCAGCGCCTGTTGCTGCTCTGCTGCCGCCTCCTGGTAGCGGCCCAGGTGGTACAGGATCCAGGCGCGGGTGTCCCGGTAGTTGGACAGGCTGCGAGCACGCCTGTCGAACCACTTGCTGTAGCCACCCTGCCAGCGATTGACCCTGCTGGAGAGATACCTCTCGGCACTGATCTGCTCGATGGCGGATTCGACGGCAGTCAGGGCTTCGTCGAGGTAGCGGTTGGCGAGCACCGCATGCCAGGCAAAGAGGTTGGCGCTGTGGTGAGCGTCCGGGGCGTTGAGGTGAATCTGTCGGTACAGGTCGAGGACTTCGCTGTTGCGTCCCAGGCGCGTCAGGATGGCGGCCCGCTGGCGCAGGTATTGGCCTCGTAGGTCCCCGTCGGTCGGGATCTCGGCATCCAGCGCATCCAGCGCATCCAGCGCTTTCTCGGCGGAATAGCGCTTTCCGGCCTCTCGGATCTCTTTGCTGAGCGCATAGTGACTGCTTCCCTGCTGCCAATTCGGGTCCAACTCCTGCAGCCTCGCGTTCGCTTTTGTCTCCCATGTCTCGTCACCGGCGCCGGCAAAGAGTTGGCGGGCAGCATCCACGTGGCCAGGATTCTTCGAGGACAGGGCCTTGCGAGCAGCGCTGTGCGCAGTCTTCCGGGCAGCGATGATGGCCTTGTCGCTTGCTTCGACCACGTCTTCATCCCACAGCTTGACGGCCGCCTTGAGTACGTTGGGGCTCTTGCGGTAGGCCAGTTTCAGTTGTGCCAGTTGATCAGCGTCGAAGGTGCCAGCGTTGCTGTTCTGAAAGATCTGCCACGAGCGCGCCCGCGACACCTTGTTGCGCAGCGCGACGATCCCCTTGCGGGCTTCCTCGGCGTCGCCGTCGCAGCCCCCTTGGGAGTGGGCAGTGTGCAGCGCTCGTAGGGCGAAGTAGCGCAACTCTGCGGGTTTTGGGAGCGGGCTGAGTAGTGCCTCGATCTCCTCGCAGAGCACTGCGCCGAGCCGTGGTCCATTGCTCAACATTCCTGCCAGTACGACACGCCGGACCTTGTTGTCGGGGGCTTCTGCCTGCCAGGCACGGTACTGGGTGTGTACCAACTCGTACTCTGCGGTAGTGGCCCAGGTGCTGATGTACAAGCGGTGGGCGGCGACGTCGTTCGGGTCGGCATTGAGCAGCGGGATCACCAGCGATCGAGCCTGCTCAGGGCGCTTGTGGCGCTTGTGATGGTAGCCCTCGTAGATGATGGCGTCGGCATCTCTGCCTGCAAGGGCCGGGTTGGCTAGGCCGAAAATGAGCAGCGCCAGGACGAGACCGGCCCTTGAAGGCCGCCCATGACCAACTCGACGAAGCATCTAGGGAGTTTGCCCGAAGACCCCATCAGGTCCAGGGTAATCGTCCCCCGTGAGCAGGAGCCCGGGACTGTAGTTGCCGTTGTGGCCCGGGGCGAACTGGTGGCTGGTGTAGTCGGTGCCGTAGATCTCGGGATCCCATAGCGTCAGGGAAGCCCCCAGCAGCGCGGTGGCTGTGGTCGGGTCATAGCTGACAGACGAGATCTCCGTGGTGTCGTCCGGGGCAAGTAAGCGCACCGTGTCCTGGTCGTTGTTCAGGGCCAGGCCCAGGGGCAGGGCTGCGTCATCGTTGACCACCGTCTCGAAGCTGGCGAAAGCTTCGCTCAGTCCCGATACGTCACCGCCCCCGAAGACGACGATTGTGTGCCCGACGCCGAGGGTCGTGCCTGCGGCGAAGGTGTGCCGGGGGGTGACGTTGTGGGCGTCGTAGATGCGGACGCCCGAGATGTCGAGAGCGACGTCGGCAGCATTGGCGATCTCGACAAACTCGTCTTGGATTGCATCTGCCACCGTGTCGTCATTCACGTCGAGTTCGTTGGGGTTCAGCATGAGCTCGTTGATGACAAGGTCCCCGACTCCGACGACGGCCATCACCACGTTGACCTGCACGGACGCCTTGGCAACAAGCGAGCCGAGCGAGGCCGTAATCGTGGCGCTACCGGCTGCCAGCGGTTGGGCGACTCCCGGGGTGTAGACCTTGAGTACGGTCTCATCGGTGGAGAAGTAGTTGGCGGAGTCGGTGAGATCCGCGCTGGAGCCATCGTCGTAGGAGCCCTGGACCCACAGCGTCACGATCTGTCGGGTGGTGATCTGCGTGAGGTCGGCGCTCAGCGCCAGGCTGATGAGGTTGGCAGGCGGCTCGGCGGAGTCATCGTCATCGCCGGCGGAGTCGTCATCATCTCCTGCGGAGTCATCATCGTCGGCGGTGCTGTCGTCATCATCTCCCTGGCTGTCGTCGTCGTCGGCGAGGAGGGGGCCGTCGCCGTTGGAGCGGGAGCAGGCCGTGGCGGCCAGGATCAGGACGACGGCGAGAAGCGAGCTGGCGAGCAATTGGATGAGGTTCATTCTGGTCTTTCGTTGCGCACGGGGATTCAGATGGCTGCGGCGCGAGGGGAGTGTACGGAAATCGCTTTGCTTCTCAAGCCCAGGTGGCTGCCCCGGCTTCCTTGCGCTGTGCTGGTTGCTGCGGATAGAGTCCGCGCTCTCCGGATGCCGGAAGATAGGAGACACTATGGCGAACGAGGACAATCTATTCAGACAACTGGAAGCCCTCGCGGGCGGCCGCGGCGGGCCGCCATCGGCCAAGCCGATTGTTGCTGCGGTCCTAGTAGTGATCGGAATCCTCCTGCTGAACAGTTCGTTCTTCACGATCGAGCCAGAAGAGGTCGGCATCATTCTGCGCTTCGGCGAATACGAGCGAGAGGCCGAGCCCGGTCTACGCTTCAAGCTCCCGGTCCCCATCGAAGTCGTCATCAAGGTGCCGATCGAGCGCCAACTGAAGGAGGAATTCGGCTTCCGCACTCGCGAGGCGGGGGTTCGCACAACCTACGAGAAGGGTGACTTTCTCGGTGAGTCGTTGATGCTGACCGGCGACCTGAACGTGGCCGTTGTGCAGTGGATTGCCCAGTACCGGGTCCGCGAGCCTCGTAAGTACCTGTTCAAGGTGCGCGGGCTGCGGGCCACGTTCCGCGATCTCAACGAAGCCGTGATGCGAGAGGTCGTGGGTGATCGCACCGTCAACGACGTACTTACCGTGGGCCGCCAGGCAGTTGCCAGCGAGGTGAAAGAGAAGCTGCAGGAACTGTGCGACCAGTACGAAACGGGAATCAAGGTCGAGCAGATCGTGCTGCAGGACGTCAATCCGCCCGACCCGGTCAAGCCGTCGTTCAACGAGGTCAACCAGGCCCAGCAGGAGAAGGAGCGGCTCATCAACGAGGCCCAGACCGCGGCCAACAAGGTGATCCCCAGGGCCCGCGGTGAAGCGCAGCAGGCCGTCGAAGAGGCGAAGGGCTACGCCACTGACCGAATCAACCGTGCACAGGGCGACGCCCTGGCATTCACAGCGCTGCACGAGGCCTACAAGCGTGCGCCCGAGGTGACCCACCAGCGGCTCTACCTCGAAACGATGGCCGAGGTCTTCCCGAAGGTGAAGGACAAGGTCATCGTCGACGCGAAGGTCCAGGGAATTTTGCCGATGCTCTCGCTCGAGAAGGGGGGTGCACGATGAGTATTGTCCGCTTCCTGGTACCCGGCATCCTGATTGTCCTTGTCCTGATCGTGACCTCGTCTTTGTACATCGTCCAGGAAACCGACCAGGTCATCATCACCCAGTTCGGCAAGCCAGTCGGTGAGCCCATCGTTACCCCCGGTCTTCAGTTCAAGATTCCCTATGTCCAGACGGTGAATCGGTTCGAGAAGCGCTTCCTCGAGTGGGATGGCAACCCCAACCAGGTGCCGACGCGAGACAAGCGCTTCATCTGGGTGGATACCACTGCGCGCTGGCGTATCAACGATCCGCTGCTGTTCTTCAAGCGACTTCGAGATGAGCGTGGCGCTCAGAGCCGGCTCGATGACATCCTCGACGGTGAGACTCGCAACGCTGTCGCCAACAACCTCCTCGAAGACCTGGTGCGTACCAGCGACCGAGCGATGACGGCCACGGGCGTCGACGACGATTCGAGCCGCGAGTCGGCTCCAGCCGCTGCCGTTCCGCCCAGCGGCGCGGCCCCCACAAGCCCAGAGGCAACTGCCCCAGAGGCAACTGCGGTAGGGAGTGATGAGCAGCCCGGCAGCCCGGACAGCGACCAGACTCGCGGGCGCGACAAGCTCAGACGCGAGGTGATCGCTGCTGCTGGAGAGGCGACCAGGGAACTCGGCATCGAGATCCTCGACTTCCGCTTCAAGCGTATCAACTACCAGGAGGACGTCCGCAAGGAGGTCTACACGCGAATGATCTCCGAGCGGAAGCGAATCGCGGAGCGGTATCGATCCGAGGGCCAGGGAGAGGCCGCTCGCATCAACGGTGAGCGGGAGCGAGACCTCAAGGTGATTACCTCGGAGGCCTACCGTGATGCCAAGGAGCTCAAGGGTCTCGCCGATGCTACTGCAGCCGACATCTACGCTGATGCCTACAACCAGGGGCCCGAGTTCTACGGGTTCCTGAAGTCGATGGAGTTGTACCCGGGTACACTGAGCGAAGGCAGCCGCCTGGTGCTGAGTACCGACGGTGACTTCCTGCGCTACCTCGGTGAGAGCCGCTAGCGACCCCGAGGCCGCAAGCTACCGGCGATAGTTGCGTACTACCACCTCGCTGACCGGGCCGCGGCGGTCGGCGCGCGAGTTGACGTTGCGGCTCGCCATCACGGTATCGATGTGGAAGTCGGCGTATAGCTCGCGCACCAGCGGTACATCGGAGTTGGACAGCATCACGCGGACGCCACGCTCTGCGAGGGCCGCGAATGTTTCGGACAGGCGAACCTGGTCCGGCAAGCCGAAGCCTCCCGGGTTGTAGTCGGTGAAGCCTGCCGTCGCGCTGCGCGGGACATAGGGCGGATCGAAATAGACGAAGTCGCCGCGCCGCGCGGATGCCGGCAGCTCGCCGAAGTCAGCGACGACCAGTTGTGTCCGACTCAGGGCACGCGAGCACAAACGTAGGTTGGCTGCGTCGCAGATGGTGGGGTTCGTGTAGCGGCCAAAGGGAACGTTGAAGTTGCCCGAGCGGTTGACGCGATACAGGCCGTTGAAGCCGGTGCGGTTCAGGCAGATTGTGCGTGCTGCCCGCTGTACGGGGTCCATCTCGCGCGGGTCCATTGCGCGCAGAGCGTAGTAGTAGTCCTTCTCGTAGCGGTGCAGGCGCAAGGCGCCGATAAGATCGTCCACCCGTTGTTGAATCACCTGGTAGCAGTTGATCAACTCACTGTTGATGTCCCAGAGCTCCGCCTTGCTCGGTTGCAGCGCAAAGAACATCGCGCCGCCGCCGACAAAGGGCTCGAAGTAGCGGTCGATGCGTTCCGGAAGCAGTGGGCGGAGTTGCGGCAGCACCCGGCTCTTGCCGCCCACCCACTTGAGGAAGGGCCGTGCAGAACTGCCGGAATGCTTGTTTGCCGTCTTCACCCTGCGCTGGCGGACACCTGCAGGCTGTCGATTGGCCATGGGAGATAGAGCATGCCCAACAGAGATCTCCGGGTCCAGCGCATCGGATCGAAAAAAACATAGTGATCACAAGTGAATGGCGGATCACTGCCTCGTTTTGAACAGCTGATTCGCGCGCCTGCGGGATCGCAGTGCAACGATTGGCCGCCTCAGCTCAGTGGTGCTTTCAGGGCTCCGCGGACAGGTCCAGCCAGAAGTCGTAGCTGCCTACCAGGCCGCTGTAGCCGACAATGACAAGCCAGCAACTCGCTCCCGCTTCGATCGAAAACTCCGCTGCAGCCGACTCCGCCAGCGCCGCAGTTGCCAGGTGGCGTCCGAACAGGTCCTGCCACCCGTCGCCTCGCTGGCAGATGACCCGGGCATCGAAGTCCCCCTGCAACGGGTCCCAGCGCAGCACTCCACGCGGCTCGATGGCAACCTCAGTGGTGAACCGATAGCTGTCGTTGTCACCGTTCCAGCTACCCCCCACCAGGTCCTGAATGGCTCCGGACACGTGCAGCAGGAGGCCGTCGGTGACCGCTGGGATGGTCCCACAGTCCGTGGCCTGGTCCCAGGGGGGCTCGGGGATGGTCGTGGTGTCGAGGGCAATCTCGATGTCGTCGGGCTCACTCTCGCTACATTCCAGCGCGAATGGTCCGTTGGGCAGCGGAATGTCGACTGGGACCGGCGGCGGCTCCTCGGCGCTGTCGTCGTCGCCGGCGGCGCTGGTGTCGTCATCATCGTCGGGTTCCGGGCCGGGCTGGCAGCCCCACAGCAGCGCGCCGAGCAGGGCCAGGAGTGGCAGTAGCGGTTTCCCGATCCGGCCACCGCGTGCGCCGCTGCCCACCGGTGCGAAGGGGGCAAGCAGCTTGCCGATAGTGCGGGCCGGTTCGCTTGCGCTCAGCAGTGAGCGGATTGCGGCAATCCCCCAAGCCCCTGCATCAGCAGCAGCATGAGCATCGTCAGGCCCCATGCCGCCCAGGGCAAAGGTCGGGATCTCGTGTTGCGCGACGGCCTCTGAGAACGCGGCCCAACCGAGCTCTTCGCCAGCCTCGGCTTTGCCCGGGCTTGGCCGCACAGGGCTCAGCGTGGCGAAGTCGGCGCCCAGTGCGCAGGCGCGCTGCAGGCCGGCTGCGTCGTGGCACGAGGCCCCGAGCCAGAGCCGCTGCCTGGCGCCCCGTTCGCGGTTGGCCTGAGCTGCAGCCTCCAGGCGCGGGTCTCCATCGGCAAAGTGAACTCCGTCCGCATGGCATGCCGCAGCCAGGTCGAGGTCGCTGTGGACGAGTAGGAGTGCGCCGTGCTGCCTGGTGATGGCTCGCAATTGGAAAGCGATCTCTCGTCGAGCGTCTGCGCCGAGGTCCTTGTCACGCAACTGGACCGCGATGCGCCCGGCCGGAGCGGCGCAAACAATCCTGGCAATTGCCTGGGGAAGGGTCATCCCCTCGGGCACGGCGTGCCGGTCTGTGATCGCGTAAATGCGGAAGGGCAGGGTGCGGTGCTGCCGAATCGGCACGCCCGCTACTCTCCGGCGAAGCGCACGACGCCATCGAGGGGCGAACTGGCGCTGGCATACAAGCGCCGCTGGATACGACCGGCTTCCCAGGCGAGCCGCCCGGCCTCGACTGCGTGGCGCATTGCGGCCGCCATCTTCAGCGGCTCGGCGGCACCGGCGATTGCCGTGTTCATGAGCACAGCCGTGCAGCCCAGTTCCATGGCGACCGAGGCATCGGAAGCCGTGCCCACTCCGGCATCGACGATCACGGGTACGTCAACGGTCTCGAGGATGATGCGGATGTTGGTGGGATTGCGGATCCCCTGGCCCGAACCGATGGGTGCCGCCAGGGGCATGACTGCGGCGCAGCCCAGGTCGGCCAGCTTGCGGCAGGTAATGGGGTCGTCGCTGACATAAGGCAGGACCGTAAAGCCGTCAGCGAGCAGCGTCTTCGCCGCTTCGAGGGTGGCCTCGTTGTCTGGGAAGAGGGTCTTCGGATCGCCGATGACCTCGAGCTTGACGAGGTCGGTCTCCAGGGCTTCGCGAGCCAGCCGAGCGGTGAGGATTGCGTCTTCGGCGGTGAAGCAACCGGCTGTATTGGGCAGCAGCCGATAGCGGTCCCTGTCGATGAAGTCCAGCAGGCCTTCACCGCTGGGAGCATCCAGGTTGATGCGGCGCAGCGCTACGGTGATCAACTCGGCGCCGGACAAGTCCAGTGCGGTCCGCATAGTCTCGAAGTCAGCATATTTTCCGGTGCCGACGATCAGGCGGGAGGTGAACTCGTGGCGGCCGACCAGGTAACTCATTTCGACATCTCCGCTGGACGCGCCCTGGCGCGCTGTGGGGTGGCGAAGACTAGCCCGCATCCCGCAGTTGCACAACGGCAGAGCAATGGGCTGGGTAGGTCGGGTCGTGCCGAGTCGTTCAGCCGCCGCCCACTGCGGTCACCAGGTCGACCCGGTCGCCGTCCACCAGTTGCGTCACCACACGGTCACTGTGGGCGACGACCTCGAGGTTCACGGCAACCGCCACTCCCTTGCGTGCGGGCAGTTCCAGCAGTAGCAGCAGGTCTTCCAGCGAGGTGCCGTCTGGAACCTCGCGGCTCTCCCCATTGATGGTCAGGTTCACGTCCGGTGTCTCCCGAGATGGCGGTCTAGCTCTCGCCGGCTCCGTTGAGAACTCCGGCGTCCATAACGCTGTCGGCGGTGTCCTGGGAGATTTGTCCCGCTGCCACCAGTTCTTCCAGGTGGGCCTCGAGTGTTCGGTTGCCGGCAGCCCGGGAACTCTGCATGAGAGAGGGGATCTGGAACACCTTGTTCTCGCGGATGAGATTCTTGATGGCGTAGGAGACGACCATGACCTCGGCGGCGCAGATCCTGCCTTTGCCTTTCTTGAGGGGCAGCAGGACCTGGGAGATCACGGCTCGCAGGGAAGCTGCAAGTTGGGTGCGGATCTGCGCTTGGGCGCCGGACGGAAAGACGTCGATGATGCGATTGATGGTCTCGATCGCGCCGCGGGTGTGCAAAGTGGCGAACACCAGGTGCCCCGTCTCGGCGGCGGTCAGGGCCAACTGGATCGTCTCCAGGTCGCGCATCTCGCCGACCAGGATGACGTCCGGGTCCTCGCGCATGGCTGCTCGCAGTGCCGACTCGAAGGAGTGCGTGTGCTGGCCGAGTTCGCGCTGGTTGATGACGCACCGGTTGGGGCTGTGTTGGAACTCGATGGGGTCCTCGATGGTGAGGATGTGCTGGGCACGACTCTGGTTGATGTGGTCGACCATTGCCGCGAGGGTCGTCGACTTGCCCGAGCCCGTGGGCCCGGTCACCAGCACCAGGCCCTGGTGATAGTCGGCGATCTGCGTGACCACGTCGGGCAGGCCGAGCTTGGACAGGCTGAGAATGTGCTCGGGAATCGTGCGAAACACCGCGCCCATACCGCGCGCCTGCTGGAACACGTTGACGCGGAAGCGCGCAAGGTTGGTGATGCCGATGGAGAAGTCGGACTCGAGGGTCGTCTCGAAGGTTGCTTTCTGGCGCTCAGTCATCACGCCGTACAGCAGGCGCTTGATCTCATCGGCGGCGAGCGGCACGCCTTCGAAACGCTGGATGCGGCCATTGACCCTCAGTGCAGGCACCTCGCCTGCCGAGACGTGCAGGTCGCTTGCACCCTCCTGGACTGCGACCATCAGCAACTCGTGGATATGCATCCGGACTCCCGGCCTGGCTCGCAGCCACGCTGGCTGTGGCAACCGCTCGACATTCTACAGGCTGTGAACAGCCTTGTTGTTCCCCAGGCCGTCAAGTTCCGAGGATGAGGGTGACCACATCGGCGCCCCATAGCCAGGCGAGCAGCGCACCACCGCACAGGTAGGGACCAAAGGGCAGCTTGAGGTGGCGCTGGCGACCGTGCACCGCCATGTAGCCGATGCCGACGACGCTGCCCAGCAGCGAGGCGATGAACACGGTGAGCAACAAGGTTGGGTGAACGCCCTGCCAGGCACCGATGGCGGCGACCAGCTTGACGTCTCCCATGCCGAGGGCTTCACGGCCGAGCAGTGCGCGTCCTGCCCCGGCGAGGGCGAGCATCGACAGCGCCCCGGCCAGGGCGCCTGACACTGCCTGCGGTACCGTGATCGGGCTCAGCTGTGACATGTCCAAAAGGGCGACCACGGCGATGCCGATGGGCACGAGGGGCAGGGAGATCGAGTCGGGAACGATGAAGTGGTCGGCGTCGATGAGGCTGATGGCGAGCAGCGCTGAGAAGTAGCCGCCGTACAGCAGGAAGGGGACCATGGGGCCCGGCCCAGCCAACAGCGCATCCGGGCCGGGTATGAAGTGCAGGTACAGCGTGATCCAGAGGCTGGCCGTGCCGGCTTCCACCAGGGGATAGCGAATCGAAAAATTCGCTCCACAGTCATGACAGCGGCCGCGAAGGAGCAACCAGCTGAGGATGGGGATGTTGTGCCAGGGCCGGATCGGATGCTTGCAGGCGGGGCAGGCAGAACCCGGACGGACCACGCTCAGGCCGGCCGGCAGTCGGTAGCTGACTACGTTCAAAAAGGAGCCGACCACGGCGCCCAGAGCCCCCGAGAGCACCAGTAGCCACAGCCAGGAATTGCCCGTTGCCGCCATCGCCTCAGTGCTCCGTGCCCAGCATGAACTCAGCTACTGCAGAGATGACCTGTTGCTGCTGTTGCTCGCTCAGTTCCGGGAACAGCGGCAGGGCGAGCACCTCGTCGCAGGCCAACTCGGCGTGGGGGAACTGGCCGCGCTGATAGCCGAGGTCCGTGAAGCACTCCTGGAGATGCAGCGGCAGGGGATAGTAGACGGCAGTGCTGATGCCGCAATGCCGCAGGTGTTCCTGCAACTCGTTGCGTCGAGGAACCCGCACGACGCACTGGTGGTAGACCGGCAATGCTGCCTCGGGCACCTGTTGAAAACGAACCTGGTCGGCGAGTCCGGCCTGCTCCACGAGGGCCTGGTAGCCCTGGACCCGGGAGCGACGTGCGTCGTTCCAATCGGGGAGGTGGCCAAGCTTGATTCGCAGCACGGCGGCCTGCAGGGCATCCAGCCTGGAATTGCAGCCGACCCTGCTGTGGAAGTACTTGCGTGGATGGCTGCCATGGCTACGCAGGCAGCGAACGCTCGCGCCCAACTCCTCGTCCCTTGTTGTCACCAGGCCACCGTCGCCCCAGGCGCCGAGGTTCTTGCTGGGAAAGAACGAGAAACAGCCGGCATCGCCCAGGGCGCCGGTCTGAACACCGTGCACAGTGGCACCGATGGACTGGGCTGCATCTTCGATGACTGGGACCCCGTGTCTCCTTGCGAGGTCGACGATGGCATCCATGTCCGCGGGCACTCCGAACAGGTGTACCGGCAGGATGGCGGCGGTACGTGGCGTGATCGCGGCGGCGATCGCCTCCGGTTCGATGTTGAAGGTCCCGGGATCGATGTCAGCGAACACCGGCGTGGCGCCCAGGCGACCGATCGCGCCGGCAGTGGCGAAGAACGTGAACGGAGTGGTGATGACCTCGTCGCCGGGGCCGATTCCCAGCGCCCACAGAGCGAGCAGCAAGGCGTCGGAACCCGATGCGCAACCGACGGCATCGGCGGCGCCGATGAAAGATCCGACCTCTGCCTCGAAGGACGCTACCTCCTCGCCGCCGATGAAGCGCTGGCTTGTCGTCACGCGCTCGACGGCCTCTGCCAGTTCCGTCCGCAAAGCTTCGTGCTGGAGACTCAGGTCGAGGAGCGGGATGGCCACTGGTGAAGGTCTGGTGAGCCTTATGGCTCAGGCCAGCGCTACCCCAAGAAGCCACAGCAGGTAGCCCACCAGCGAGGCACCTCCGAAGCGCCGGATCGGCTGCCACAGGACCCCCTGATCGCCATGCATCGGCAGGCCCTTCCAAATGGCCGTGGCTGCACCGCCCAGCCAGAGCAGGTAGCCCAGTGCCATCACCAGCACCCAGAGGAGCTTGGGGTCTTCACGTGTTTCCAGGGCGGCGCGGATGAGGGCTTCCCGCTCACTGACAGGTAAGGACCGATCGGGCCAGTTGCCGCGCTGGTCGGCGAGCATGATTGCGGCCAGCTCCGTTTCGGCGTGCGCGATCGTACTCTTGCCCGGTTGGTAGAAGGAGCGCACGGCGAGGAAGCCGCTGCGCAGTTCTTCGTAGCAGAACCGGGCTTCTTCCATGTCGCCGGCCGCCTGGGCGGCCCGGGCCCGCTCCAGCAGGCGCTCCGCGGCCTTGTGGGGCAGGGTGGAGAGGGGCAGGTACAGGTGAATCGCGCGGCCATAGTGCACGGCGGCTTCGTGTAGCGCCCCGGTCTCGCGGAACTGCTCCGCGCGGCGGTACTCGCCCATTCCCGAGGCGCCGACTCGAGCAACCACCACCAGAGTGCAGAACGCGAGGAGTGCGGCGACCAGGCGGGACGTCGACACTACTTGAACTCACGCAGCTGAAAGATGAACGATGCGGCCACCAGGAAGGCGGCGGTCCAGAGCAACGAGTAGCCGGTGGCGTAGCCCACGTATTCCCACTCGACTGGTGTGCCATGAGAGGCAGCGGAGCGGATGTTGAAGGTCTGCAGGTCGGGGACTACCCGGTAGAGGAACTCTGCGAAGGAACGAAAGGTTCCGCTGGTGATCTCGCTCTGCTCCGCGAACTCGACGAGCCCGGCGCTGAGTCGCCCGATCAGGGTCAGGCCGATCGTGAATAACGAGGCCAGCACCGGGCTGCTGAAGCTGCTGAACAGCAGCGCGCTGGCCGTGACGACCAGCAACTCGGTGTAGGTAAGCCAGATCGCCGTGGCCAGCGTGCCCGAGAGCCGCGCTTCCGCCAGCACGAGCATCAGGACGAAGGCAAGGCTCATGCCGGCCACCTGGACCGCCAGGGTTGTCGCCAGTCCGAGGAACTTGCCAAGCAGGAACTGCCAGCGGTGTACGGGCTTGCTGACGATGGTGTAGATGGTCTTGCGCTCGATCTCTTTGTTGACCAGGCCGATGCCCACGAAGATGGCGATCATCAGCCCAAACAGGTTGATGGCCGTGAGGCCCAGATCGTGTAGCACCTTGTCGTACTCGCCGATGGTCATCTGAGCCACGCCTACCGAGGCCAGGATCATCAGCACGGCAAAGAACAGCAGCGTGTACAGGATCTTGTCGCGCATGGCCTCGCGGAACGAGTTGAGGCCCACTGCCCAGATCTTGATCATGCTTCGACCTCATCCGGCACGGTGCTTGTCTCAGCCGTCAGCTTCTCGAGGAAAAGGGATTCCAGGGACTCACGTCTGGGGATGACACTGACCACCTGGGCGCCACGACGTAGTGCCTCGCTGACCAGGGTGTTGGCCTGCTCGCGGTCGGGTAGCGAGAAGGTGGCCTGGCCGCGGGCCTTGAACATCGGCGCGCCGACACCCAGGGCAGTGAGGTCTTCTTCCGACAAGTGCTCGAGGGTCACTTCGATGGCGCGCACGTTGTCGTGCACGAGTTCGTCGACGGCAGCAAACTTGACCAGCTTGCCGCCCACGAGAATGGCGACGCGGTCACAGATGTGTTCGACGTCCGAGAGGATGTGCGATGAGAACAGGATGGTGACGCCTCGTCGCTTGAGTTCGGCGACGATGTCGCGAATCAGCATCCGTCCCATGGGGTCCAGCCCCGAACTGGGCTCATCGAGCACCACCAACTCGGGCTCGTTGATGAGCGCCTGCGCCAGCCCGACACGTTGCAGCATGCCCTTGCTGAACTTGCGCAGCGGCATCTTGCGGGCGTGGTCCATCTGTACCAGCGGCAGCAGGTGGTTGATCTTTTCGCGTCGGTCCGCGGGGCTCATGCCGTGCAGCGAGCCGTAAAAATGCAGGAACTCCTCGGCAGTGAGATAGTCGTAGAAGAACGGCCGCTCCGGCAGGTAGCCGATGCGAGCCCGGTTGGCTACCGAGCTGACCGGCTGACCGAGCACCTCGGCGAGTCCCGAGCTGGGACGGTGCAGTCCCATCAGGATCTTGATGGTTGTGGTCTTGCCGGCGCCGTTGGGTCCGATGTAGCCGACCACCTCGCCACGCCGAACCTCAAGGTCGAGGGAGTCCAGAGCGAGAAACGAGGGCCGCAGCAGGGAACCGCGGTACAGCTTGGACAGGTTCTCGCAGCGGACGATGACATCGCTGCTCATGGCGTCGCTCCCGGACGCATGCGCAGCACCCGTGCAGGCACGCCCGCCGCGACGGCGAAGTCTGGCAGATCTCTGCTGACCACTGCGCCTGCCCCCACCTGTACTCCCTTGCCAATGTGTACGCCGGGCAGAATCGTACAGCTCAAGCCGAGATCCGAGCCCTCGCCGATGCTGACTGGTGCGAAGCGGATTGCACCTTCCATGATCGGCGTCGGCACTCCTGGCTCCTCGTGCAGCGAGGTCAGGATGCGAACCCCCGGGGCGATCCCGACGCTGGCGCCGATCTCCAGGCCGCCGGCCGAGTGGAAAAAGCACTGCTGGCCGATCCAGGTGTCATCGCCAATGCTCATCGAGCGGTCGTGGTAGCCCTTGAGGATCGCCTGGTGACCGACGTAGATGTTGCTGCCCAGCGAGATGGTTTCGGCATGAAAAACCAACACGCCGGCCTCGAAGATCACGTTGTCACCCAGGGCAGCGAAGTCTGCCGGGTTGAACTCACCGCTGCCATGGCTGGTGAAGCGCTTCATTGGGGCGACTCTACCAGTCTCGAGGTTCGCTGCATTCAGGCCAGGATCTCCGTCATCGCGGCGGCGACTTCGTCCATCTGGGCATCGCTCATGGCAGGGGGGGTGGGCAGAGCGATCGCCCGGGTGATGCAGTCGTCGGTGCCGGGCAGGGGCCTCGCGCAGCCGGGCAGGTCACGGTAGGCAGCCTCGCGGTGCAGGGCCTGTGCGCCCACCGTTGACTCGATGTCCCGCTCCCGCATCGCCGCGATGACGCCCGGCACATCGTGCCCGGTGGGAAGGCGAACGACGAAGGATTGCCAGTTGGGCTCGGCTCCCTGGGGCACCCGCGGCAACTCGAGACCGCACGAGGTGAGCGGTGCCAGGCGCTCGAGGTAACCCTCTGCAATGCGCCTTCGGTCGGACAGGATGCCGTCCAGCCGCGTCATCTGGATCTCGCCCAGCGCCCCATGCAGGTCCGAAAGGCGGAGATTCCAGCCCGGCATTCGGAATTCGCTGCGACCGGTGTGCGGGTCCCGTACCTGGCCGTGGTTTCGCAACAGCCGTAGCCGTTCCGCCAACTCGCCGTCCTCTGTACTGACGGCCCCGCCTTCGCCCGTGGTGATGATCTTGCGGGGGTGGAAGCTGAAGCAGCCCATGGCGCCTAGGGTTCCCGCGGGCCGTCGATGGCCGCCGACCTGCAGCGCCGAGCCGAGAGCACATGCGGCATCCTCGATAATCTGCATCCCGGCATCTCTCGCAGCGTCCAGGAGTTCCCCGACCGGAGCGGGCAGGCCAAATTGGTGAATGGCGATGAGCAGGGCAGGGGGCTGTGACGAATTGAGCAACGCTGTGACCTCGTCGGCATCGAGGTTGTAGGTCGACGGGTCTACATCCACCAGCACGGGCTCGAGTCCGGCGAGCAGGACCGCGTTGATCGGTGCCGGGAAGGTGTAGGCCGGAATTGCGACCCGGCTGCCGGCTGGCAGCTCCAGCGCTGCCAGCGCCAACTGCAGGGCGGCGGTGCCCGAGGAGCAGGCGACCGTGTGAGCGACCGGGATCCTGGCTTCCAGCAACTCTTCGAAGCGTCGCACGCGCTTGCCCTGGACCAGCCAGCCGCTGTCGAGTACTTCGCGCAGCACCCTGGCTTCTTCGTCCCCCAGCACGGGCCTCGCCAGGCGGATCAAGAGGACCCCAGGGTCTGGGAGTCGCGGTACCAGTCGATGGTCCGCCGAAGCCCCTCCTCGAGGTCGACAGCGGCGGTGAAATCCAGGATCGAGACAGCCTTATCGACGTTGGGGATGCGCAGCTGGACGTCTGGGTGGTCCCACGCGATGAACTCAATGGGAGAATTGCTGCCTGCGATTCGGACGATCTCACGAGCGAGGTTGTAGATGGTGATGGTGGAGCGTGGATTGCCGATGTTCAGCGACTGTCCGACCGCGCCGTCCATGACCAGCGCGCGGCACAGCGCGTCGACGATGTCATCGATGTAGCACCAGGCGCGGATCTGGGCGCCGTCGTTGTGGATGTGCAGCGGTTCGTCTGCCAGGGCACGGCGGATGAAATGGTGGACTGCTCCCTCACCGATCTGTCGCGGGCCGTAGATGTTGAAGGGCCGCAGCGCCACGGTCGGCAGACCGAACTCGCGGTGGTAGGTGTGGGCCATGTGCTCGGTAGCGAGCTTGGACACCGCGTAGGTCCAGCGTGCCTCGCCGACGGCGCCCAGGCTGGTGACGTCCCCCTCGCTGACCTTGAAGGCGTGGGAACCGAACACCTCGGAGGTGGAGAAGTCGATGAAGCGCTTGATGCCGCTGGTGGCAACGACGGCCTCCAGCATGCGCCAGGTGCCGATGATGTTGACCCTCATGGTGCGGGTCGGTTGCGCGATGACGGTGTCCACGCCAGCAATCGCGGCGGCATGCACGACCATGGTGGCACCGTCGATCGCGCGTCGGATGTCGTCTTCGTCGAGCACGGAACCCTTGACCACCGTCATGTTCGGGTGCTCGCGTAGTCCGCTCCAGTGCTGCAGGGAATCGCGCTGAAAGGTGTCGAGGACGACGATCTCGTTGTCGTCGATGACCTGCTGCGCAAAGGCGCTACCGATAAAGCCGGCGCCGCCAGTGACGACGATCCGCTCGCCGCGGAGCGCGGAGCAATTTTCAGCAGTGTCGTTCACAGTCCTTCTCCCGTCCCGCGCGCGTCGGTTCGCGGTGGGGCAATCCTACGCATAGACAGGGTCGGGAGCACGGGGCTGGGGACGATTTCAGAGCTTAGCCCTTGAGCCCCCAGCGTTTCCGGTAGCTCTTTGCGGCCTCTTTCTCGCCGGTCTTCTCGAGGTAAGCCAGGACTTCTTCGTGGGGCATTGCGCCCGCTGAGCGCCAGTTGCATCGGGCACAGTAGGGGCCGCTCTCGTCGTAGCGGTCGTCGGCGTGGGCGACACGCCAGCGGTGGTTGGTGGCTCCGTGCCAGATCTCGGTGAATGGTTGTTCGTTGATATTGCCGAGGCTGTTCTCGAGGTGCTGGTCGAGACAGCAGGTCGTCACCTCGCCGTTGACGTAGACCATTGGCGTGTTCCAGAGGCCCGCGCAGGGACGTCTCGGTTCGTCGGCTCCTGCACTCATCTCAGAAAGACTCCTCGATAAAGGCCCCTGGGGCATCAATGGAGAGGATGCCCAGGTCATCCAGGACGCTGCGATGCAGCGCGTCAGCGGCCGGTTGGTCTTCTTGGTGCAGACGGCGGAAGTACATGGTGTCGGCGAGCCTTTGAGGCCAGTCGTAGACCTCTTCGAAGGGCAGGTCCAGGCGCTCGAACACCTGTGTCCAGTACTGGCGGAACCAGCGTGCTTCATGCTGGTTCTCGGGCATCACGATAAAGGCCACCGTCACGTAGGGCCATCGCAGGCCCCGTTCCACGCGCCGTTCCAACAGGCGGACAATGTTCTTGTAGACCTTGTGGCCCAGGTCATATTTCTTGATTGCCTCGTAGACCTGCGGAGTGAAGGCATCCACCGAGAAGTGCACGAAGCGGAAGGTGTCGTCGGCCATCGTCTCCATGTTGGCGCAGTCCAGCAAGGTGTCGATGCGGTCATCCTCGAGCAGCGTGCCGTTGGTGTGCAGCTTGAAGTGGCGGAACAGGCGATTGTCACCGTTGTGTTCGAAGGCGTAGCGGATGAAGCGGTCGAACTCGGGGTGCAGTGTCGGCTCGCCGAGCCAGTGCGGGCAGAGGTCGATCTCGTCATCGACGTCGACCAGGCTGTCGACACTGTGCTTCCAGGTGTCCCAACTCATGAAGGAGTTGGGGTTCAACTTGTGGACTTTGGGATGCTCTGCCTGGCCGCACATGCGGCAGCGAATGTTGCACAGGTCGGTGAGCTCGAGGTTGAGGTTGATCGCCACGATGGTCAGTCCTGCAGGTATTCGCGGATGTAGTCGTTCCGGGCGATGATCGACTGGCTGCAGTTCCGGCACAGGTCGGTCATCACCTTGGCCTCCATGTTGGTACGCAGGTCGCCGAAATAGCTGCCCTCGCGACCCTGCCACACCGCGGGCAGACCCTCTTTCACGTTGTTGCCGGTGCCGGTGATTACACAACACGGCGAGGTGCTTCCGTCGGGCTGTACCACGAGGTAGTACCAGGGGTTCAGGCAGGGTGCGTGGGCGACGTCCCTGGCCCCCTCTTGGGGGAACACCATCTCGCCACGGTCCATGGTCTCGGTGTGAAGGAAGTGTTCCAGCGTCGTCTCCATGCCCAGTTCATCGGCCAGAGCCATGGCCTCGCGGGCGAGCTGTGGCACCTCGGCGCGTTCGGCGTCATTGAGCTTGAGGGCGTGCTGCTCGGGCCGATACGCGATGATGTAGTCGAAGTTCACGCGGTAGCAGCCGACGGCGTGGGCAAAGCGGACCATTTCCGAGAACATCCGGTAGTTCTTGTTGGTGATCACCGCGTGCACCAGCATCTTTGGTGCCTCGTGCACGCCCCGCCCCTGGCGAAAGTGCTTGCGGCTGTGGATACGGCTCATGACCCTGCTGACCTTGTCGAAGGTACCCTTGCTGCCGCGCAGGTAGTCATTGACGACGCGGTCGGGTGCGTCCAGTGAGAAGTGCAACTCGTCCCAGCCGGTGTCGATGACCTGGTCGATCATCGCATCGTCGAACAGCGTGCCGTTGGTCGCGATGTGCCCTTCCATGCCGAGGCCCTTGATGCGTCGCATCAATTCAGGCGTCACGTCGCGGCGCACCATGGGCTCGCCGCCGCCGAGAATAAAGACGCGCTGAACGCCCAACTCGGCGGCCTCGTCGAGGAGCTTCCAGTATTCGTCGGCCGTCAGCTCGCCGCTCTGCTTGCCCTTGCGATACGTGGTGTCGCAGAACACGCAGTCGATGTTGCAGGTCATCGTTGGATACAACTCCATCGTGTAGGGACCCGGCATCTCGCCTTCGTCCCACCGGCGCACACGCGCAGCGATGGCCTGACCTTCGTTGAGACCTGCTTCATGCTCTTGCAGAACGGACAACGGCATGGCCGAAAATTAGCATGGCGGTGCACTGGTCGCGACAGTCACCTCTGAGCGCCGGGACTGCTATCCTCCCGTCCGCCGTGTTTTCAGCCTGCCATTCCGGCCTCCAGACCGTGTCCGTCGCTGTACTCGCTGCCGTGCTGCTCGGCTCGGCAGTTTCGGCGTCTGCGGCACCCCAGGGCAACGATGGGCTCGATGACGTGCAGATGGAGGCACTCCGTGACGCGTTGAGGGCTCGTGACGAACTGGCCCAGGCCTGGTTCCGCCTGGGGGCTGGGGATGCGGTGGGTGCCCGCCGCGATATCAAGCGAATGTTGCGCGCGAGCCCCCGCGACCCCGACCTTCTGCATCTTCTCGGCATGGCGGCTGCTGCCGATCGTCGCTGGTTGGAAGCCCGCATTGCCTTGCGCCGAAGCCTCCGACAGCGTCCCGATGGCTGGGTTGCTCTGCACCTGGTCAACCTGTTCCTGGACAAGGGCCGTGTGGTCGCTGCCGGGCGAGTCCTGGCCAAACTGCCGAATGAACTACAGGGCAACCCTCAAGTCCGTCGCGCAAGGGCCTACGTCAAGGTCGGAGGCGGCGATCTCCCGGCAGCGCTGGAGGAACTGGCAGGGCTCGAACAGGCGGCGCCCAGTGCCGAAGTGTCCTACCAGGTGGCACTGCTGCACATCGAGACCGGCGATGCCCGGGCAGGGGCCGATGCGCTGGCCCGCGCCGTAGAGCACTCCCCCAGCAGTGGTCGGTATCGCCGAGAGTTGTTCGAGCAGTTGGCGAGCCTGGCTGACTGGGCGGCGCTGGTGGAGGCGAGGCCGCCCCCCGGGGGGGGGGGGGGCCGCGGGGGGGGGGGGGGGGTGAGTCGGGGGCGCGGGCGGCGCGGGGGGGG
>CAZBDA010000028.1:26422-47255 GCA_964490445.1 uncultured Rickettsiales bacterium
GCGAGCAGCCGCACGGGTGCGGCTGCTGCCGGAGGGGGACTGGATTCGTACTATCGGGGCCTCGGCATGCATGGTCTCGGTCGATCCGAGGAGGCCGTGCGTGCCTTTGCAGCGGTCGGCAAGCACGGCACGCCCGACCCGGTGGCCCTCGCTGGCAGCGCTGGCTACCTGTTGCAGTTGGGCGCATACACCCAGGCAGAACGGGCTGCTCGTGCTTCCCTGGGCGGCTCCCATGAAGATGCGACATTGCACCACCTGTTGGCAATGGTCCTGTCGCGCCAGGGGCGAGAGTCCGAGGCCCTCGCGCACTACCGACGGGCGGTCGACGAAAAGTCCGACGAGGCGACCTACCGCTTCGATCTTCTGGTGTCGCTGTGCGAGTTGGATCGCAGCGCAGAGTTTCAGTCGGCAGGGGAACGTGCGACCAAGGACTTTCCCGAGGATCAGCGCTTCTCCCAGGTCCTGGCACGCTGCGGGACAGCAAAGGACTGAGGAGACTTTCGCAAGCTGTAGTTGTCGGGTGGGGGTGCTGAAGTGTATAGATTGCGCCGCACAGCGATGTCCGCCGTCAGGAAGAAGAACAGGTCATGAAGCAGAGCCCCCGAAGCCTTCTCATTGTCGCCGCAGCAGCCTTGTCGCTGCTTGTTGCCACCGGAACCGCAGAGGCATTCTCCCTCGATCTCTCTACCAGTTGGAAAATGGGAGACTACCTATCGGTCACCAACTCTGGCGGCGTTGCCGAGGCCGGCTCGAGCGCTGCACGGTTGCCCAGCAATTCCGGCGGCGGTGTCGCCTGGTCTGCCGGTAGGTTTCAGCGCAGTGGAGTGAACTTCCAGGTCGGCTTCGGACTTGGTCCTTCTGATCGGGTGGCTCCCTACCTCGGCGTGGGAATGAACCGCAGCAGCTACAAGAACGACTACCTGTTCGACTTCGATGGTGATGGTGATGACGACAACCTGGTCGACCAGGGTGCTGCGACCCAGATCGGCATCGAGGTGGGCTTGCGTGGCTTCCTGGCCGATCGCGGCCACTCCCTTGCCGCGCCCTATCTTCGCTTCTCGTTTACCAAGTACATCGGTTTGCTCGACGAGTACGTCGAGGGCGAGGAGGGCGTCGACTACTACGAGGATGTCCTGTGTGCTGCCAGCGACGATGACGACTGCGCCGTGGACTACGAGAAGTACGACGAGGCGGTCCTCAGCCCCCAGGGTTTCAAGATTGCCTTTGGTGCCGAGTACTACTTCAACGACAATTTCTCCATCGGTGCTGACCTACTGGGTGTCGAGATCTTCTGGTCGTCGGCGACCAACCCGCAGGAGGCCGAGCGGCTCGCCAATTTCGTTTCCGTTGCCTTCTACAGCACGCTGAACATCAGCTACCGCTTCATCCCGAAGAAGCGCGCCAAGAAGAAGGCCTACGAGCCGGACTACGACTTCGACTACGAGGACTGAGGGACGGCGCCCGAGCGCGCCTCCTACAGATGCGGGCTAAGATCCCCGCTCTATGGGTTCTCCACGTAAGCCGCGCGCACTGCTCCTGGGCCTGGATGGTGCGACGTTCTCGCTGCTTGACCAATTGGCGTCCCAGCAGGTCCTGCCCGGGTACTCGCGCTGGCGGGCTGAGGGAGCTTCGGGGCCGCTTCGCTCCACCAACCCCCCAACCACGCCGCCCGCCTGGAGTTCCTGCGTCACCGGTTTGAATCCCGGCGGTCATGGGGTCTATGACTTCCGCGAGTCGTTTCACCTCGACCGCGAGCGGCCGCTGGTGACTGGTCGCTCGATCCGCGCTCCTCGAGTATGGGACTTCCTCGGTGATTCCGGCCGCCGCTCCTGCGTTCTCAACTTCCCTCTCATCTGGCCGCCTGACCAGCTCGAGGGTGTCATGGTCTGTGGAATGACAGCTCCTGAGGGGGGCGACCGCCTCGCCTGGCCCGAAGACGAGTGGCCGCGCCTGCAGCGCGAGGTTCCTGGCTACCGCCCGAACATCGACATTCCGGCTTATGACGTCGACTTTCTTGCCGGTGCCAGGGGCTTTCTCGACGAGCTGGAACGCAGTCTCGATGCCCGTATCGCAGCGTTCTGGCACTACTTCGAGCGCGAGGATTGGGACTTCTACTTCCCGACCTTTGTCTTCCACGACAGACTCGGTCACCTGTTCTGGAAGTTGATGACCGGCGAGGACGGCTTTGCTCAGCATCCGTTTGCTGCTGAGTTGCGGCCGCGTATCGAGGCTGTCTATCGCCGTTTCGACGCGATGATCGAAGAGTTGCTCGAGCGGCGTCCGGCGGAACTCAGCCTGTTCATGTGCTCGGATCACGGCTTCGGCGGTACCCGCGGCTTCTTCGAGGTCAACGCGTGGCTCCGGGAAATGGGTCTGCTGCGGCTGCGCCGTCGCGCGCAGGTGCGCAGCATGGCCTTCTACCGGGCGATGGAACTGGGCGACCAGGAAGCTCTTCGCCGTGCTCTACCCGAGCGACTGCAGGTGGCTCTGCGTGGCAAACTGCGCTCGCGCAGGTCGAGTTTCAAGGACGCCCTCTCCGACACTGTCGACTGGTCGCACAGCGAGGCCTTGTTTGTGTCGGTTCCCCAGCAGGGCATCACCATCCTGCGACAGCCGGGCAAAGTAGGCGAAGCCGGCTGCAGCCGCTCCCACTACGACGCGCTGCGTCGCCGCATCAAGGAGGCTCTGGTGGCACTGCGCGGCCCGGATGGCGAGCCAATGGTCGACGAGGTCTGGGATCGTGAGGAGCTCTATCATGGCCCCTGTGCACACCTGGCACCCGATCTCGTGTTCAGGTGTCGGGACTACTCCTGGGTCGGTCGACCCATCCTCGGGGCCGCACGTTGCTTCAAGGACAATGCCGATCGCCCCTCGGGCTTTCATCGCATGGATGGTGTGTGGATGGCACTGGGAGATGGCATCGAAGCGGGGGCAAAGGTGCAGGACGCGACCATCGCCGACGTCTGCCCGACCGTTCTGTACGCCATGGGTGAGCTTGTCCCCGATGGCCTGGACGGCCGCGTGCTGGAGAGCTCCTGGTCGTCGCAGTGGCGCGACCAGCACCCGGTTTCCTATCAAAGTCGGGGAGGCAGCCGCAGTCCTGCCGCGCGGCCTTCGAGTGTTGAGGCGGGCGGTCGTGAACATCTCGCCGAACGGCTCGCTGCGCTGGGCTACCTGGACCTGAGATGAGTCGATGAGCCGCTTCGAGACCCCCTCCTCGCACCTCGCCACCGAACCGCGCTCTGTGAGCTCCTCTCCGGATGAAGACAGCGCGGCGCGGCTCCGAAAGCAACTGCGTGGCGCCTGGCTGGTGCCGGTCTTCGGTGGCTTGCTCGGCGGCGCCGCGGTCGGCATGGCCGAGTCGTTGAAGGTGCTCAGTGCAGCCTTCGGCACCCGCGACTACTCGGGCATGGTGTATGCCGTGCTGCTCTACGGAAGTGCGGGCATGACCATGGGCCTGGGACTCGGGGTCGTAGCTCGAGTCTGGGCCAGGCTCAGCGGACAGGTTCCGGAAGCAGCCCGGTCGTGGACCCTGAGCTTTCTGGCTGTGACCTGCTCCATGGGCTTCGTGATCACGAGATTCATCCTGCGTCGGGACGTGTTCGACGAGGGCAACCTGACGACCAGTGCAACGGTGATGCTGGTGGCTGTGTTCGTGGCTTACGCACTCGGCTTCTACGTTCTCACCCGCAACGCGCTTAAAAAGACCTTCTTCTCCTTCATCCTGTCGGCATGGGGCAGTGCAGCAGCCTACGGAGGCGTGTTGCTGTTCTCGCTGATGATGGCGTTCGGCAACATGCTGGACAACCGCGCGCAGGCCGACGTCGCGCCTCGGCCGATTGCGCCGGCCCTCGAGCGTCGTCCCAACGTGCTGCTGGTCGTGGTGGACACGCTGCGTCGTGACGCCCTGGGAGTCTATGGTGCCGGTCCCGAGGCGAGCCCGAATCTCGACCGGTTGGCCGAGTCTTCGGTGGTGTACGAGGAAGCGGTCGCGCAGGCGAGTTGGACGCGACCGTCCTTTGCCTCGCTGCTCACGTCCTCGCTACCGTGTAGCCACCAGACCTTCCGCAAGTCAGACGTCCTGCCGGATTCCCTCGAAACGATCGCTGAAGTCTTGCAGAGGCACGGTTACACCACTGGCAGCCTTTCGAACAACATCAACGTGACGGCGTCGTTCAACTTCGACCAGGGCTTCGACACCTTCCGCTACCTCCGCCCGGACTACCCCTTCCGGGGTACCGAGTCATCCTTCCCGTTGACGCTCTACTCCGCATTGCGGCTGGCATGGGAGCGCTACCTGGTCAGCGACATGAAGGTGGAGCGTTACTATCGCGACGCGCAGGAGGTGACAGACGAGGGCATCGCCTGGTTGCAGGTGCACGGTCGGGAGCGCTGGTTTCTGATGTTGCACTACATGGATACCCATGATCCCTACTTCCCGCATCCAGCCGATGGCACCGGCTACGCACGCATCGAGCACCCGCGTCCGAGTTTGTCCGAGGCGGGCGCGCTGAAGCGCCTGTACGCGGGCGAAGTCAGCTACTGGGATGATGGTTTTGGCAGGCTGATGGACTACCTCGAAGAGCGCGACCTGCTCGAAAATACGGCGGTCGTGGTCACTTCTGATCACGGCGAGGAGTTTGGCGAGCACGGTGGCTTCTGGCACGGCACTCGGCTGTACGAGGAACAGGTTCATGTACCGCTGGTAATTCGCTATCCGCGTGCCGACAACGACGACGCGCGGCGCATCCGCGACCAGGTTCGGCTGTTGGATATGGCGCCGACGATTGCGGATCTTGCTGGTGCCGATCACGGCAAGGACTGGCAGGGGTTCTCGCTGCGCCGGGAGTACGCACTGCGTCAGACCAAGGACCGTCTTTCTCTCGCCCAGGCGAACTTCGAGGGAGAGATCAGTTCGGCGATCCGGAGTCCTGACTGGAAGTACATCCGCAATGATCGCACTGGCCGCAGTACGGCACCGCGTCCGGGGGAGGAGCTCTACTTTCTGCGTACCGACTCTGAGGAGAAAAAGAGCCTTGCCGTCGATAGTTCGGCGGGCTGGGCCATTGAAAAATGGCGCGGCGACCTGGCGGTGCTCGAGGCGGCCAGCTGTGCGAGACCGGCGAGTCGAGAGACCCAGGATCATGAACTGACCAGTGAAGACTGCGCTGCCCTCCGCGCACTCGGCTACCTCGATGGTGCCGGGGGACGGTGCCCTCGGAGATGAGTCGTCGTCTGCCGCGCACCGTGGTGGTTGGTCTCGATGGTGCGGCGCCGGCTCTGCTGTTTCCCTGGGCTCGCTCTGGCCACCTGCCTGTGCTCGGTAGTCTGCTGCGGCGTTCCCTGCATGGAGAGTTGCGCTCTACTCTGCCGCCGATGACGCTTCCGGCCTGGTCATCGTTCCTCACCGGGCGGACACCAGGCGAGCATGGCATTTTCGACTTCACCTGGCCCGAGGTCGCCGCGCGCCGCGTGCACCTGGTCGACGCCCGGGACCGCATAGTCCCCACCATTCCCCGGCTGCTCTCGGACCGTGGTTATCGAGTCGGCACCTTCCTGTTCCCGACCACCTGGCCGCCCGAGCCGCTCAGCGGCGGCCAGGTTTCGGGATTCGACTCGCCGGTTGCGGTACGGGTCACACCCTCGGCCTGCAACCCCCGATCGCTGCACAGCGATATCGGCCGGGCGGTAGACGGTGAAGTCCGCTTCAGCGACTTCCCCGAATTCCGCAAGCGGCCTGGCTGGCAAGAGCGCGCTGTGCGCTCGTTGCTCGACGGCATCGAGGCGAAGGAGAAAATGGCCGTCAGTTTGCTGCGCGACGGGCCACCCTTTGACTTGTTTGCCGTGCTGTTCGGCGAATCCGACACTGCGGCGCATCACTTCTGGCACCTACACGACCCGGGTTCGCCACGCCATGACCCCGAGGCGGCGGCGCTCTACGGAGATGTCCTGCTGCGCGTCTACCAGCGTCTCGATGCAGCGTTGGGTGCCATCTTGAAGGCCGCCCCCTGGGCGGAGTCGGTGGTGGTTGCCTCTGACCACGGCTTCGGCGGCTCGTCGCGCAAGGCTCTCCATCTCAATGCCTTTCTTGCCGAGACGGGCTTCCTGCATTTCCGCAACAGTTCTCCTTCTCGTCTTGCTCGGCGCACAAGGAGTTACGTCGCGTCCATGACCCCACCGGCGCTGCTGGATCGCCTCTATCGCCGCATGCCCCGTGGCTTGTTCGAGAGCCTCGAGTGGTCGGCTCGTTACGGCCAGATCGACATGTCTTGCTCCCTTGCCTGGTCAGAGGAACTCAACTACGCGCCATCGCTACGCTTGAACCCCCTCGCATCGGCCGGCGGCGGCAGCCTCCGCGGTGAGTTGCTGGACTCGCTGGAGCGCGTCCTGTTGGACTGGCGCGATCCTTCCGACGGAGCCGCTGTGGTTCGGGCTGTGCATCGGCGCGAGGATCTCTACCCGGGGCCGTGTGTCGAGCGGGCTCCCGAACTCTTCCTGGAGTTGGCCACACCGGGTGGCTACAGCTTCAACGTGTTGCCGAGTCGCCCCGGACAGCTGCCGCTGCGCGAACTGCGTGGCATCGAGCTGGACGGCGCCAAGGGGGCAGGAATGCCGGGTTCGCATCGGCGCGCGGGGATATTCCTCCTGCAGGCTCCTGGCCTCGCACCTGGGCGGCGGAAACTCGAGATCGCCGACTTGCTGCCTTTGTGGCTCGAGTGCAGCGGGCTCTCAGATCTGCTCCAGGAGGGGGACTCTGTGCCCCCCCCGAGCCTCGTTGCTGGACGGCGGGCGGCACGATCCGAGGAGCCAGGCAGCCTCACCCGTCGCCTGCGTCGGCTGGGCTACCTGTGACAACCCTGCGAATCGGCATGGTTGCGGCCTGTCCTTATCCAACGATGCAGGGCACCCAGGTCTACATCCGCGAGATGATCCGGGCTCTTGTGAACCGAGGGCACGTCGTTCACCTGGTGACCTACGGCCATGGCGAGGAGCTCGACTCCGGTGGCGCGGTGCTGCACCGCACGCCGCTGCTGCCCGGCTATCGGAAACTGCGCTCTGGTCCCGACCTCCACAAGCCGTTGCTGGACGGTCTGCTGGTTGCGCCGCTCCTGCGCCTTGCCCGGCAGGGGGCGATTGACCTGATTCATGCACACAACTACGAGGCGCCGCTACCCGCCTACCTGGTGCGCGCCGTGACCGGCGTGCCGGTGCTCTACAACGCTCACAACCTCATGGCTGATGAGTTGCATCGTTACTTCACCGGCAAGGTCCGGCGTCGCCTCGCACAGGGCCTGGCAGGGGTGCTCGACCGGGGCATACCGCGCCGTGCGGACCGTTGCCTCGCGATCAGCGAAGACGCTGTCTCTGCGCTGATCGATCTGGGAGTAGGTCCAGGGGACATTGATTACCTGGCCCCGGCGGTGCACTGGGACCAGTTCGAAGGCTTCGAGGCCCGGCCCGGCCTCGCTGTGCTGCGGCCCACGGTGGTCTACACCGGCAATCCGGATCGTTACCAGGACCTGGACGTGCTGCTGCGTGCGCTGCAGCTGGCGCGCCGCCAGCTGCCTTCGGCACGGCTGCTGTTCGTGACCAGTTCCCGTCCTACCCTGGCCCTGGACCTGGCCCGACGTCTCGACCTGCCAGCAGATGCCATCGAGTTGCTGGTGACCAACCGCTGGACTGAGGTTCGCCAGGCGATGGCCTCGGCCCAGGTCGCCGCGCTGCCTCGGGGCCTGTGCCGGGGCTTCCCAATTAAATTGCTCAACTACCAGGCGATGGGTTTGCCGGTAGTGGCCTGTGCGGGGTCCGCGAAAGGGTTGTCGGACGGCGTGCAGGGGATCGTCGTCGCGGACGGCGACCATCGCCAGTTTGCGGACGCTCTCCTGCAACTGTTTACCGATCCCGAGCGAAGGCTTCGAATGGGACAGGCTGCACGTACGTCTGTAAGAAGAAAGCACACCTGGGAACAGCAAGTAGAGCAACTGGAGCGCATCTATCGGCGTACAATGGGTCTTGAATCCAGGGGAGGCCTGCTGTAGATGGTGATCTCAATGGGTTGTTCCGGTCCGGCGCTGCCCAAAACCGAGATGAGGGCCTTTGTGAGAACCGCGGCAATCCTGATCATGCTCAGTTCCTTGCTGGCGCTGCCAGCGCCCGTGGTGGCCGAGCAGCCCCCGGCGGAGGAGGGCAGCGAACAAGGCTCCGAGGACGAGTCCACTGACGATGCCCCGAGCACTGAGGCGGGAGACCAGGGCGAAGAGAAGCCTGAGGCGGATTCCAAGTCTGAGCCCGAGGCCGAGCCCGAGCCCGAGCCCCAGCCCGAGCCCGAGGCGGAGCCCGAGCCCGAGCCCCAGCCCGCCGACAGTTCAGCCGTAGCGGACCCGCCCGCCGACGCGCAGGGCCAGGGTGGAGAGCAGCCTGAGGCGACGGACACATCTGCTCAGTCCGGTGAATCCGCGGCCAGCAGCCCAGGCTCTGCGGGTGAAAGAGAAGTGCAAGCCCTTGACCCCACCATGCTGCAGACCCTGCGCCTGGCTCTCGACCAGGTTGCCGTTCTGCAGATAATGCTGGTCGAGGCGCACCAGGGAGACGGGCCGATTCGAGGTCATGACGAACTGAATGATGTTCGTAGGGCCCTGCAGGATGCGCTGCTCGAGGTGGCGCGAATGCAGCAGGAGATCACCCTTCGTCAGTGGCTCGAGGCCGAGGGACACAAGGAGGTTGCCGCGAGTGGTGGTGATGCTGGTAACCCTGGACGCGGTACTGATGATGCGGCCACCGAGGCCGAGGCCGAGGCTGAGACTGAGGCCGAGGATGCTGCAATCTCCGCGGCACGCCTGCAGAACGTGAAGCGGGCGATCGAGGATGCACCCTTCAAGGAGGGCAAGTTGCAGGTCCTGACCGAGCAGCTGGAGAACGTGCGACTGCGCACCGAACAGGTCGCGGAGTTGGTTGAGTTGTTTGCCTTCTCGCGGGACAAGGTCGAAGCGTTGGTCTTCCTGTACCCGCGGATCGTCGATCCGGAGCGCTTCGAGGAGTTGCTCTCTTCGCTCAAGTTTGCATCCGACAAGATGACCGTACGGCAGCGGCTCGGTCTCAAGGGTTCATGATTCCCCGTCGACGGTGGCTCAGATTCATGTCAGGGTCAGGGATGACTGCTACCGCGACAGCTATCCGGTAGCCAGAAAGAGGGGCAATGCACGTTTCCCGAAAGGTCGACTACGCAATGCGGGCTCTCGCCTACCTTGCAGAGCAGGACGAAGCTCGCGTACGGATCTCGGATCTGGGCCGCGAAGTAGCCGTCCCCAAGCCCTTTCTGGCGAAGGTCATGCGCGACCTCGTGTCCTTTGGATTGGTGGCTTCGCAGCCAGGTCCGGGTGGAGGCTACAGCCTTGCCCGTGCCAGCAACACGATCACGTTCCGCGACCTGGTGGAGGCAGTCGAGGGCCCGATGCACATCGTTCCGTGCCAGGTAGAGGGCGAGGATGGTTGCCTCCTCATGGAGCACTGCACTCAGATCCCCATCTGGGATCGGATCCGCGTCGAGATGCTCTCGGTTCTGGGCAAGTACTCGCTGGACCAGGTCTCGACTGCTGCCGTCAGCAGCGCTCCCGTCGACAGTTGATTGCGGGGGCGAGGCTAGGGTCGCCTGCGCATCGCTGCGAGCAGCGGCAGGAACAGCAACAAAATGGTGGTCGGACTGACGTTCCGCGCGGCGCTGCAGCCGCTCCCGGAGCACGATCCACTGCTGTCATCACAGCCGCTGCAGCCACCTTCGTCGTCACTTTCACAGCCCGTCGAAGCACAGCCGGCGTCGTCGCCCTCACAACCTGAGATCACCACGTCTCCGCCGCCCGAAGTGTCGCCGCAGCCAACTCCACTGAGGTCCACGGTACCCAGTTCCATCGGTGTCGCAGCGTTGGGATCGAACCAGCCGTAGACGGCGAGATAGTCGTCCTCGATGCCGATGGTCTGGGTCTGAATTGCTGCAATCGAGATCCCGTAGATCTGAGGCAGGGTAAAGGAGGGAGCCAGTGACTCGAGGTCGATGACCTGCGCGGCCAGGTCGGGGAGCAGTCCTGAAAAGCTGTGCGCCAGGCTGGGTGGCAGCCACTCGTTGTAGGAAACCGTGACCCCGAGGTTGCTCTCGATGTCGAAGCCGATGTCCACGGCCAGAACGCTGTCTTCGAGCGTGATGCCGAAGGTGGCGTTTGCCAGCATGTCGAGTCCCCAGAAGCGGGTCCTGCGGTCGAGTTCGTCGCCGAACACGTCGAGAATCAACTCGGCATCGAGATGTGGCTCGTCCCAGAGAGCCATTCTCGGTGGCCCGGTAGCTTCCATGCGGATGTCCAGCGGCTGGGGATCCGGCCACAACTCTTCGACCAACTCAGATTCGACCAGGGCGAGGTAGTCAGTGCTGATCTCCAGTCCGCTGAGTTCTGCCAGCACAATGCAGAAAGCGCCCCCCTGCCAGGCGGCATAGAGCGCCTGGTTGATCGTGTCTCCGTTCAGGACGATGGCCAGGTGGTACTCGTCGGCGCTGTCCGGTAGCAGGCCAGTGAGGGCCGGCATGTCGTGACTTTGCGGTTGATATGCGCCCGTCTGCGGAACGCAGTCGCCGTAACTCGGCGTGCTGAAGCTCGCTCCGAAGCCGAGCAGCATGCCGGTCTCGCTCAACTCGAGCGTGTTCGGCGCGAGGCTGGCGTTTAGGGTGGCTCCGAGAAGGTCCAACTCGCTCTCGTAGGCGAGGGTCTGGGTGAGGCCAGCGAGCGCATCCTCCAACTGAGTCTCGAGTTCGATGACCTGTTCATCGAGGACGCCGCCGAGGATCCCACCGAGCAGGTCCACATCGTAGGACTGCAGGGTCTCCAGCACATCGCCCAACAGGCAACCGGTCTCGATTGGGTTGCCGAAATTTCCGTAGCTGAAGGTCAGGCTGTCCACCTGGGCCTGCAACTCACCCTCGACCAGGGCCAACTGCATGGCGACGTCTGCATTCAGTGCTGTCGGTTGGAGCGCCAGGCTGCAGACCTCGTCGAGCTCAATGAGGCAACTCCCTGACAGGGTGATGTCGGCCGGTTCACTCCACAGCGTCATGGCCATGGAGATGTCGATGCGGTTGTTGCCAGGGCTCACGATGACTTCGTCGGCGCTGATGTGGATGTCGATGTCCTGGCTGCTGTATTGCAGGCTGTTGGCGAGGGCGGAATCGTCGTCGTCGCCAGCGGCGGAGTCATCGTCCCCGTCGATGTCGCCGCAGTCGAACTCCCCGCTCAGGCCGGTGGCCGTGATGCCAGTAGGCAGGGCCCCCTTGATGGAGTCGCCAATCACGCGGAAGCCCTCGGGCGAGACGTGCAGGGCTGCTGCAGGGTTGATCTCGTGGGGAGTAGGGGGGATGTCTTGCGCGCGCGCCGGACCGGCCACGAGCAGTGCTGCCACGAGCAGCGCTGCCACGAGCATCCCGCTTCCGCTCCACTTGTGTCGGATGCCGGCCGGGAACCCGGCGCAGCATGGAGATCTGTCGAGGTCCATCGTCAGCAACCTAACCAATGCCCGACGGCTTAACAAGTGCAGTCAGGCGCACCTGATCTGATAGTCTGCGGCGGCTTGTGAGCCCGCCGGTAGCGACCGATTGGGGCTTCTCGAGCGCGGTACCCAGCATGAAAGGCACATCGGATGAGCGACCACCTCACCGCTGCAGCGGAGGCGATGTCGGGCTTGTCGTCGCGCCCTGAGCACGCCGAGACCGCGCTGGCCAACCTTGAACTCTGGTTGTCGGAGGAACGATTCTCCGAGTATCGACCGCTACTGGTGGCACTCATCGAGGCCGGCTGTTGGGACACCCTGTTGGACTCGTTTTACCGCGTCCTTCCCTTTGGGACAGGCGGGCGTCGTGGCCCGGTCGGGATCGGACCCAATCGGATGAATCCCTGGGCACTGGGAACGTCGGTGCAGGGCAATATTCACTTCCTGCGTGAACGCTTTGGTGATGACGCGAAGTTGTCGGTGGTGATCGCCTCGGACGTTCGCATCTTCAAGGATCTTCGCGGGATCTTCCCAGCGGATGTCCCGAACCCGCTGCTGGGCATGACCTCTGACGACATGGCTCGGGAAGCGGCCTCTATCTACGCAGCAAACGGCGTGGATGTGCACATGCTGCAGCCCGGCTCGGGGCGCTTTCTCGCCACACCCGAGTTGTCCTTCGTGATCCGTCGCCTGGCTACACACGGCGGTCTGAACGTCTCGGCCTCCCACAACCATCCTGACGATACGGGCGGCAAGTTCTACACCCACCTGGGTGCCCAGGAGGTGCCGCCGGACGACGAGCGAATGGTGCAGTTGGTGAGCCGTGTCGAGACCGTTCAGACGATGCCCTGGGACCAGGCGGTCGCCAGCGGTCGGGTCCACTTTCTCGACCAGCAGTGCCACGAGGCCTACCTCGATGACGTGGCCAGGGTGCTACGCGGCGACGAGCGGGATGCCGAGATCGTCTTCACCAACCTGCATGGTGTAGGCGACACGAATGCTGGTGAGTCCCTCGAGCGCGCGGGCTTCAAGGTGCACTACGTCCCGTCGCAGCGCAGTCACGACGGCCTGTTTCCCAACGTAAGGTTCCGCGCCCCGAATCCCGAGTATCCGTCTGCGTTTACCGAGGCCGTGGCGCTGGCCAATGAATTGGGGGCTGACCTGGTTCTGGGTACCGATCCCGACGCCGACCGAATCGGCGGCATGGTGCCTGATCCTTCGCGCGGCCCCGACGCCTGGCGCTTCCTCACTGGGAACGAACTGTCCTCGCTGGTAGCCGCCGCGCTCTTCGAAGGGGCGGCCCCCGGCAAGATTGGCATCAGGACCGAGGTCACGACATCGCTCTTCTCGCGGGTCGTTCGTGCTGGCGGTGGCCAGGTGGTCGACCACCTGCTGGTCGGATGCAAGTACATCGCCGGGGTTATGCGCGAATTGGAGAGTGACGGCCGCAGTGGCGAGGTGACCGGAAGCCTGGAAGACGTGCTGTTGGGTACCGAAGAGAGTCATGGATTCCTCATCTCCGGCAACGTGCGCGACAAGGATGGGGCTGCGCCTGCTCTGGTTCTCGCGGAACTTGCGTCCCGCGAGAAGCGTCGCGGTCGCTCCCTGCTGATGGCCCTCGAAGACCTGTACCGTCGTCACGGTGCGGTGGCCAACGTGCAGGTGCCTCTCGTCATGGCAGGAGCTGTCGGCCGCGGTCGCATCGAGACCATCCAGGAGGGGATCCGCAGCAGTCCACCCCAGACGATTGCGGGTCGCGAGGTCAGTGCCTTCTTTGACCGCCAGGACGAGGATGGGGTGTTCGGCCCCATCGTATCGGACACGGATCGGTCGGCTCGTGACGTACTTGTCTTCTCCCTGGGCGTCGATCACAGGTTGGTCATCCGCCCCTCGGGTACCGAGCCGAAGACCAAGATCTACGCCGAGGCGAGCGTGCCGGTTGTGGGAGACCTGCAGGATGCGCTGGCCAGAGCGCAGCGCGAGGCGCAACAACTCGCTGATGACTTTGTGCGCCAGGCCCTCGCGGTGGTTGGCCTCGAGATGCCGCCGATAGGCATGCACTGCTCGGCGCTCCTCGGTGTTGAGGAACGCATCGAGTTTGCCAACGAGGTGCTTCCCGACGCCTTGCAGAGGGTGTTGGCGGGTGATTCTGAGCAGCAGCTCCGGGACTGGCTTGAGGATCGAATCGGAAACTGGGGAGGAGATGGTCTCGGCATGACCGCCCCGGGCTATTCCTGGTGGCGCAGGTGCGAGGCTCCGGACAGCGGCCTTGATGCCGAGCAGTTGGCTTGCATGGACCGGGTCTGGGAGACCTCTTGACCGCGGGTTCCGCTGCCAAAATCCACTTCGCCACCGAGCGGGGCTCTCTGTTCTGTGGTGATTCCGTGGCATGGCTGGCGACTCTCCCGGAGTCTTCCGTGCACCTGGTGATCGCCGATCCGCCCTACGGTGTCGGTAAGGCGGAGTGGGACACCTTCGAGTCGCGCCAGGAGTACGTGCGCTGGGCGCGAGGTTGGTTCGAGCAGGTAGCTCGGGTACTCCGGCCAGATGGTTCCGCCTATGTAATGGGCTACTCAGAGGTCCTTGCCGACCTGAAGTGGGCGGCTGGAGACTTGTTTTCCGGCTGTCGCTGGCTGGTCTGGTCGTATCGCAACCGGGGCAACCTCGGCTCCGACTGGGGCCGCAGCCACGAGTCCCTGCTGCACCTTCGCAGAGGGCGCCAGTTCACCCTGAACATCGATGCCGTCCGGGTCCCATACAACGCTCATACCCGCCGCTATCCGCAGCGCAAGCAGGGCAGCACTTCGCAGTTCGGAGGCGATGCGACAGGCAAGGCTTCCTGGACACCCCATCCCCTGGGTGCCAAGCCCCGTGACGTATTGGAAATCCCGCTGCTCAACAACGGAATGGCTGAGAAGACGGAACACCCTACTCAGAAGCCCGAGGAACTCATCCGCCGGTTGGTGGCTGCCTCGTCCAACGAAGGGGACCTGGTGTTGGACCCCTTCGGCGGCTCGGGCACCACGGCGGTGGTCTGCGAACTGCTGGCTCGGCCCTGGTTGCTCTGCGAGCAGGACCCGCGCTACTGCGACATCGCTGTACAGCGGCTGGCGGAAGTTTCGTCAGGACAGCACAACCTCGATGAACTCGAGCGCCGTGAGGGGCGAATGGTCGCGAACCGCGACAAGGTGCGAGGAGCTGGGCCCTGAGCCTCAGGGTTGGTTGAGCTGCTGCTCGTAGACCACCAGGCGCTCCATCATCGTTGCCTCGACCTCTCCGGGGAGCAGATCTTTCGAATCGCTCAGGTGGCTGAACAGCAACTCGTAGAGGCCTCCCTTGAGCAGGATCTCGGGAGCATCTGTGGCCATGCCGGCGAGGTTGGCGATGAGAATGTCGCCACTGAGGGAGCCGTCGGCTCCCGGCTGCAATCCGACGAATAGCGCGGCCTGCTCGCGGGAAGAACTGCCGAGCAGATCAGCAAAGCGGTGTTGGGTGTCAGGGTCACCCAGGTGTGCTGCGAAGGTCTCATAGATGATGCGAAAGATCTGGTTGAAGGTCTCGATCCGGTCGCCGAATGCCTGCAGCTCATGGACGCTGAACTCGGTCGCTGCCCCCGGGATGGGCGGAGGGGCTCCGTCGGTGGGTTCCAGCGCTTCGAGGGAGTCAATTGCCTGGAAGTTCGCCCATGACTCGGCCGGAGCCGCGAAGTCGTCGTCGCCGTGGATCGGAGGCGGCTCGTCGGACATCGAGTCCCAGTCGTCGATCCTCGGAGGGGCATTTTCGAGCATCTCGGCGGGGGGCGCCTCCTCGACAGCTTCGTCTGCTGTCGCCGCGCCGGGGCTGCCTGGAACAGCCTCTCCGGACTCCTCCCGGTACTCTCCGAGTTCCACGGGGGGGAGAGTCTCCTCGCCGGCCTCGACCATTGCCTCCCCCTGGTCAAGGGTTGCCTCGGGGTCGTCGACGGGGTCAGTGCCCAGGCCCAGGATGGGCACTCCGGTGAGGTCGACCTTGTCGAGTACCTCGTAGGAGCGGACAAAGTCACCTCGGGCGGCCCGAGCGTAGTCGTCCTCTTCCCCGGCAGTGGCGGCAGGTTCGGCTGCTGTCGCCTCTGCTTCGCCATCCACCTGCACTACTACGCCAGTGGCCAGCCACTCGCTGATGAGCATCGTTGCTTCCGTACGAGGCGGCCCGAGCAGGTTGAGCAGTGCGCCCATCGTGCGCTGTTGGCACAGGTGCTCCCAGTCCTCTTCGAGCCAACCTTCAGGCATCTCGCCCGTGCCCGAGAACACTTGCCTGTCGCTGGCTGCCGCACTCAGAACTCCCTCAACTGACTCGATCCAACCGACGACGTCGCCAATGAGGACACTGCCGTCGAGGTCGAACTGGATGTTGTCAGGGAACACCGCTTCCCGCTTCTCGAAGTCCACCTGGGGTTCGGGGTGCGCGAGGGCCCATGCGAAGTTGTCATCGAACAGGGAACTGCGTGCGACGACCAACTCCTCGGTGGAGAATCGGCCATCTGCCACCATCATGTCGACCAGGTCGGCTCCTTCGTCGAGCCAGGGCCGCCATTCGCCGAGCAGACTCTCTTCGATCATCTGTGATGACAGCAGGATTCGCTCGAGGTTGGTCTCGTCGTCGGGCCCGGTGCAGGCGATAATTTCGCCGTCCATCAGGAAGATCTCGGACTGCGGCCAGCGCTCGCCCGTGACCCGGAGGATCCCAGTGACACCGTCGCCGCGCAGACGGCTGAGTTCGTCAGCAATAATCGAACTTCCCACTGTCATCCTCTGTAATCCATCCCGGCCCTGCCGGTCCCTCTCATGTGTGGGACCACAGCAGAAAAATCTACCGGTCTGGGTTCTCGATGGTCAAGCGGTCTCGCCTACTGTTCTCGGCGATAGTTCACGGTTCTTGAATCAAAGCGACCCGCTGCCGAGTGCGTCGAGAACCTCGATCCTCTCAGGGCTGTGCCTCAAGATACTGACGCGCCGTTTCGAACAGCAGGTCACTGGCGACTGGCTCTCGGCCGGCGAGGGGGTTGCTTAGCGGTACGCTGACACCCCAGATGGACAGGTCGGGCTGCAAGCCTTTGGCCTGCCACGACTTGCCGGTCGCCGTCTCCAGGCGGACGCTCTCGAGGCGGAGCATGAGAGACGACCCCAGAGAGAGCAGGGTCTGGGTTCGCGCAGAGCCCATGGTGGTCTCTCCGATCACGTAGGCCCGGCCATGTTCCTGGAGTGATGCGGCCACGCTCTCCGCTGACCCGAGGGTCCACCGATTCACCAGGATGACCATCGGGCTGGTGCTGAGGCAAGGTCGGCTCGCGACCACATCCTGAGCTCCGAGGCCGGGCTCGATCACCCGCAACAGGACGGTGGATGGAGGCACAAACAGGTCGGCGACCTCCAGCGCCGCCATCAGGTCGCCCCCTGAGTTGTTGCGCAGATCGATGATCAGCCGGTCGGCGCCGAGCTTCTCGAGATGGCGAACACTGTCTTCGACCTCGGTGGGCGTCTGCTGGTGGAAGCGGGCGATACGGATGTAGCCCACACCGTTCGCCTGCATCAGGTCCTCGACACTACGAACATCGAAGCGTTGCCGCTCGATTCTGACGGAGTAGCGCTGCGCGGTGCCAGCCGCCATCCGTACCAGACCCAACTGGAGTGTCGTGCCGGCTTCGCCCTGGAGCAGAGACAGGACATCCGTCAACGGACGGGCTCGGAAGCCCTGGTCGTTGATGGCGATGATCCGGTCACCTTCGAGGACCCCGGACCTCTCTGCGGGCGAGTCGGGCAGCACTCTCGATACGACCAGTACGCCCGGCTTCGCGTACAACTCGAACTCGATGCCGATCCCCGTCATGCGCCCGGCGAGGTCCTCGTAGAGCGGCTCCGCCTGCTCCTTGCGAAGAAGCATGCCTGCAGAGGGGAGCGAGGCCTTTGCGGGACTCTCCTGTTTGCGGAGTTGCTCATCGATCGCCACCAGCATCCCCTGCATAGCGCCGAGATAGAGCTGGTCCTCGGTGATGATGTCGCTGCCCATGCGGTTCAACAGCAGGGTGCGAAGTTCGATGAACATCTGCTCGGCATCACCTGGCGCGACCCGGGTTTCCAGGAGCGCACCCAGATCGACGGCTGCATGAGGGAACTCGCCCCGTACAGGCTCCTCGCTGTGGGCGACACTGGCGCACAGCACGGCCGTCGTGAGCAAAGCTAGAAATGTACGCACTTGCACAGGCTTGAGCCCCAACCAGTTTCGGTCAGCGTCTGAGTTGAATTCCGTCAAGGCTGCCAAAGGAGACCTGCTGAATGGGAGGGGGTGGCTGCCGGCTGTCGGAGCCCTGCAAGGCAGAGACGGGCATTCTGCTGGGGATTCCGGGAACGGAGAGGGCGCCAGACGCGTTGCTCGGTCCGAAGGCCGGGAACGGATTCGACAGGCCGAGGTCGGGCAAGCGGGCGAGTGCTCCTGCGCTCGCAGCCTCTAATGGTTGCGGGGTGCGGGCGGGGAAGTCGGCGAGTGTTTTCGTACTCTCAGCCCCCAACTGTTCCAGGGTGAGGGCGGGCAAGCCGGCGAGTGCTCTCGTTGTCCTCTGAGACTCCAAATCCAACAACTCCTGCAGTCCGCCGATCTCCTCTTGGTGTTCCGCCAGGGATGCCTCGAGCGTTTCGACTTTTACGTAGTGCCAGGCGAGTCCACCGGTGAGTATCGCGAGGACTGCGACGTAGGCTCCGACGAGGGTGGGGGACAGGCTCCTGCCAGTGTTGCCAGTGAACAGGGCACGGAGTCCGGCTCGAGACGGACTGGCGGCAGTTTCTTCCCATTGGGCCCCTTGGCTGTCAGCAATGACAGAGAGGCTGTCCTGGATGCGCTCCGCCAGGTCACGTTCGAAGTCGGCGAAGATCGGCGCCACGAGCTCGGGGTCAAGTTCGTTGAAGGGCAACGGGGGCAGTGATGCGACGCCCTTGACCAGGGCGCTACACTCCGAGCACTCGTCGAGATGCTCGGCGATTGCCTGTTGCTCATCGTCGTCGAGTACGCCATCGAGGAAGGGCGCGACGAGATTGTGGCGAATGCGCCAACAGTTCATCGGTTCTGTTCCTCCTCCCACAGATCGTGCAGTCGCACTTTTGCACGGCTGATCCGACTCATGACCGTACCAATCTTCACCCGCAGCAGGTCCGCAATCTCCTGGTAGCTGAGGTCGTGGTAGTACCGCAGGATTAGAATTGTACGGTGCTCGGGGCTGAGCTGGTCCAATACTCGCGCCAATGCTGAATTCTGTTCCTTTTTCAGGACGTCATCAATGGCCTGGTGGGAACTGCGCAGCGAGCTCTCCTCGCGACCTACCCGCTGGAGGATGCCACGGCGCCGCGAGCGGTCACGCAGCAGGTTGTAGCAGCGGTTGGTGCAGACCCGGTACAGCCAGGGCCCGGTGTGGAATGCGTCATCGAGCAGTCGTGGTTCGTGGTAGGCCTTGACGAAGGCTTCCTGGGCTACATCGCGGGCGATCTCGCTGTCCTTGATAATCCACAGGGCGTGGTGGTAGAGCTTCGGCATGTAGCGGCGGACGAGCAGATCGAATGCTCGCTCATGATCTTCTCTGGCGAGCTTCTTGATGTCTTCGTCTGCTGTCGGAGCCTCTGCGGTCCCCGGTACCAGTTTCAACTTCGGTAATCCCATCGTGGCAGGTTCTCCATGGTTGGGGTGCCCTTCGTGTTCTGCGCTCGGCTCGCCGAATCGAGGACCGCCGATTCCTCCACGCAACGAAACCCCCTTCCTGACCAGGCTATTCCGAAAAAAATTGTGATGGGAGCAGTGGAAGGGGCCGCGAAGCCGTGCCGTACCTTAGTGGTCCTCGACAATCTCGAGGACGTAGCGCTTCTTCCGCTTGCCCCCAGCCGCAGAGATGATGGTCCGCAGAGCCTGGGCGTGGGCGCCCCTCTTGCCAATCACCTTGCCGACATCGTCGCGGGCGACTACCAGTTCGATGATGCTTGCGTGTTGCCCCTGTACTTCGGTGACTTCCACTTCATCGGGGTGGTCGACCATGGCCTTCACCATCGTCTCTACGAGTTCCTTCATGGCGCGATCCCATCCCGTAACAGCCAGCAGAGCCGAGTTTGCCGCTACGCCTGCTTCCTGTGGATAACAACAACTTACTAAGCAGCTTCAATTACTTACATAATCTTAGCGAAGGATGGGGACGGCGCAAAGGACGCGCATCCCGTTTCATGCCGTAATTTCATTATGAAACGTTTCAATATGAATTGCCTGTGATTCATTATGAAACCACTGGGGGTTGATTGTGTGGGGTCATCGCAGTCTGCCCAGCGATCTTGTGCATCCGGAACGGGAGATGATTCCCTATATCCGGCTATTTTGAAAAACAGCGTCCGATTTCAGAGATTGGCATGCTCAGTGCAACTGCTGCGAAGGTCTTTGAAAAACCTTGCTATTCCCAGTGGCGATTCTTCGCAATGGACTGTGCCTTAGGCTCGGTTCCACTGGGAGCCAGCGGCAGCGCTTCCGGTCCCTTCTTGGGATCATGCCTCTTCCTCCCCCCCCTAGAGGCAGAGAAGTTTGCTCCGCTTTTGACTCCTCGATGGGCTGGTGCACCCCCTCCTCCTCAGGCGCTGGCCCGTGCGACGGGAGTCGACAAGAAAAAGCGTCTCTCGGCTTGCCGGGGGACGTCTTTTTCTTGGGGGAGGTAGACCCTGAAATCCACCGCTTGCTGCGTCTAGAAGCCCGGGATCTTGATCCCGTGGCGCTTCGCTTCGTCTTTTGCCTTGCTGTAGCCCGCGTCGACGTGACGGACGATTCCCATCCCGGGGTCCGAGCGCAGGACCCGTTGCAGACGCTGGTCGGCATCGCTGCTGCCATCTGCGACGATGACCATGCCCGCATGCAGTGAATACCCCATGCCGACACCGCCGCCGTGGTGGAACGATATCCAGGAGGCGCCGTTGACCGCGTTGATCAGCGCATTGAGGATCGGCCAGTCGGCGATCGCATCGCTGCCATCGAGCATCGCTTCAGTTTCGCGGTTTGGAGAGGCGACTGAGCCGCAGTCGAGATGCTCGCGGCCGATCACGAAGGGAGCCTTCACCCAGCCGGTACGCACCAGGTCGTTGAACAGCAGTCCTGCCTTTTCGCGGGCGCCGTAGCCCAGCCAACAGATTCTTGAGGGGAGGCCCTGGAAGGCAACCTGCTCGCGAGCCTTGTGCAGCCAGTTGGACAGGCTCTTGTCCTCGGGGAAGGCTTCGAGCAAAGCGGCATCGGTCGTGTAGATGTCCTCGGGGTCGCC